>CALGTV010000028.1 GCA_937902395.1 uncultured Ruminococcus sp. | reverse complement strand
GACGCTGTCTCTGGACTCTGCTAAAGGGTTTCACCCTTTAGAATCCCGTCTTAGTTATTCCCCTCAATGCGTACAATGCCGTTTTTTTCAAGATTATAAAGCAGCATACAACGCGCTTCGTCTCTGTATTCAGGCTTTGCCATGTAATAGAGATATGTTTCCATAAGATTAAGTCTTGTTGTTGTTCTTCCCTCAATTTTAAACTGTCTGAATCCCATGGGCACGTATTTTTCCCAGATATCATCGGGAGTAATATGCGTTCTGAGATTCTTTATTTCAAAAATGCCTCTGTCGGCGCATTTGCACTGTAAATCAGGCACACCGTAATCCTCAACCCTGAATCCCTTGTTTGTCTTTTTCGCTATGTGCTCACACATGGCAATCTGCTGGAGACCGAGTATACGATAATGTTCTGTTCTTCTGCTGCATTCAGGGTCACAGCAGGCGTTTACGAGAATCTCCATGCGTTCTTTGTCGGGTAGAGTTTCAAGTATATCAAATTTGTTGTTGAAATCGTAGTCGAGGACAACAATGCTGTAATCCTTTTTCATTTCCTCCAGAAGCTTGTCCGGCTCTGTGATACGCTTGCAGGTGGAGCTTGTCAGCTTATAGTTTGGATATGTCTTGCGAATATAGTCCTCTAAAAGCTGAGAATTGACAATAACCTCATTCATGCCGTTATCGGCAAGCTTCATGATTTCATTGCAGAATTTATCGCTGAGATGTTTTTCTTCAAGCATGGGGTTAGTAAAAGTAAAGCGCAGCGGTATGCCGTGTTTGTTAAGAGTTCTTATTACTATACCTGCAAATTTTGTATCGCATATTCCAGGAACTGTTCTTCCTCCGTTCCATAGAGATTGCGGAAAAGTGCCGTAAATTGAAGCTATTTCAACGCCCTCACGGAAATATTGGGGACAGTTTTTAAGCATTGTTGCAAAAATAAGATTGAATTGGAACTGGCTTGCAAAATCGGGAAGATGAAATTTTACCTGCATATTTTTTGCCTCCTTTTCGGATTGGAATTTATGTTATCATTATATCATAAGAAAAACATGATGTCAAGAATTTATGTTTATAAAAAAGGACGGTTATCCCGTCCTTTCTTGTGATTCTTTATTCTGCCGCAACGGGAAGCTTTGATATAAGCTTTGCGTCGTATTTCTGTATTGTAAGAGCATCTCCCGCAGTTATTCCTGCAACACCGTCAACATCGCCGTTTGCTGTTCCCTGCTCTGAAAGGCCATACTTGTCATTATTTCCAAGAGACTGGAGAATTGCTGTGGAATCCGCAATTGTTACCTTGCCGTCGCAGTTCGCATCACCTGCAAGAACATCTGTAGTATTAGGTTTTGTTGTAGTTGTAACCTTATCCTGTTTCTTTGTTGTGGTAGTTGTTGTTACTACGGGTTTCTTTTCCGTTGTAGTTGTTACAACAGGCTTTACAGGCTTTTCGTTTCCGTCGGATTTCTTTCCGCCGTCGATATTGCTGCCCTCGCTTGAAGCATAATTTGCATAATAATCACTGAGAGATATACCGTTTACACCCAATGCAACCTCATGGTCAAGTCCGATATATTTTCCGCTTGTCTGTGTCTGCCACAGTGAAGGCTCAAAAAGTCCGTACTTTTCATCGTCCCATGTCTTGAAGTCGTTGCCGAGAAGTCCGCCTGTATCTCCTGAGTTGGGGTTGAGGCACCAGAATGTATGATTGATGTGATTATTAATCATATAGTCACGGAGAAGCTCCATCCACTTCTGATTTTCAGCTCCGTCCATGTGACCGCCCCACTCACCGATGAGAAGCGGTGCAATATCCTGGTCGTTAATATATGCCCATGTATCGTACCAATAGTCATCAAGGAGAGTTTGTGTTGTAAAGTCCTTTTCAAACCATGTCTGTGCATAAACAGATTTTCCGTAGTCGTGAGGTGAATAGATAATCTGACTTGTACCTGATGTGGGAGTAACGGGATAATCCTTTACACCGCGGAGATTTCCGCCCCACCATGCACCGTACCATGGAGATTTATCAGCAGGAGCGTCCCATATATCAGGAGTATCATAAGTGAATCCCTTGTCAGTCTTTGGATACTGCTCAACTCCCTCAATAATAATGAGTGCATTTGGATTTACTTCAAGAATTGCATTTGCACAGGTTTCAGCGGCATGTTTCCAGTTATTTTCATCTGTGGAATCGTCCCATTTTGCAATAGTATCAGGGCAGGTACCGCCTGTATATCCACGCTTTCCGTGAGGCTCATTCTTTAAATCGTAGCCGATGAGAGTATCGTCATTCTTATACTTGTCTGCAAGCCAAACGAGTGTATCAATCCAAAGCTCAGTAGTAATGCCGGCCTTGCCATACCACAGCTCATAGTTATGACCTGAGTTGTTTGCATCGGGGCTGTGAATATCGATAAATGCCTTGATACCGTATTTTTTGCACTTCTGCATGATGATATCAAAGATTTCCATTGAATTTTTCAGAGTTTTTCCGTCCTCAAGAACGAAATCCCTGTTAATATTTCCGTATTTTCCGGCAGGAGTAATTGTACCGTCCTCGCCCACAACATCCTGAGGAGGATTGTAAGAAGCCTGAACGGAGCTTACCTCATTTGGAGTTCCCTCCATCCATGAAAGAAGAAGCTCTGAGGAAATGGGGAAACGGATTACGTTAATACCATGGTCTGCAACAGCTTTAAGAAAATCGTCAACATCGCATGCATAAAGACCGTGAGCACAGTTTTCGGAGCAGTTGAAGCCGAACCAGTTAGCGCCTGTAAGCCATACCTGATTGCCGTTCATGTCATAGAGACGGCTGCCCTCAGCGTGAATCCAGTCGTCATTGTTCGTATCAACAGCAACGGCATTCTGTGGCGCTGTAAGAATAGGACTTACAGCAGATGAAGTGCCTGCAACGGTAATAGTCAGCGCAGCTGCTAAAGCCGTCAGGGCTTTTGTTACTTTCTTCATAGTTAATTCCCTCTCTTGATGTTTATTTTTGTCCGCTGAACAACGATAAATTATCCCTTATTACTGCATACAGCGGACACACATCCTTATAATACAATATTAACATTTTTCTGCGGTTTTGTCAATACTGACAGCAGATTTTTCACTTTTGGTTCAAATTCTGCATTTGAAGCAAACATAAAAGCGCTGTAAAAAACTCTGCAAAGCACAATATCTTTCAAAAATAGCCGCACAGAAACAACGATTATATGTTGTTCTCCTGTGCGGCTATTTCTATTATACCGAGTTTTTTACAGCGCCTTTTAGTTTTTATTCAGAGATTTCTGCATCTTCTGATTCTTCTGTTTCAGCTTCTTCCAATTCCTTTGGTTCGGTTTTTCCCGAATCAAAAATTGTACTGCTGGAAAATACCGTTTCCGACGCTTTGTCGCCGTAGCAGTCGATATTTATCTCCTCACGTTCACGGAAAAATTTCATTGCGCCGAAAAGTACTGCAAATCCGATTGCATTTGTTATAATACTGAAATAAATTCGTATACCGAGAATATTTCCAAGCATACCTGCTACTATAAGTGTAAAGCAGACGCATATTGCCACTTCCCACTTTACGTTGTCGGGGTCAAGCTGTAAAAATGCAAAGCAAGCCAGTCCCGATACTGTCGCGTGAATCATTGCCAATGCCAGAGAATATGGCTCATATGCTGCTATTTTGCCTGAATTAAGCTCCAGTATCATCATTATTGCTTCAAGGAATATGTATGCAGTAAAACTGATTTTCAGTAAATCCCTCATTCTAACGCTTTTTATAAGCAGCCAATCGGCATAAATAAGAAATCCGAAACCTAAAAATTCAACGCTGTATGCTACCGCCTCCAGCAGCCTTGAGAAAAAACTGCCGTCTTTATAAGTGGCATAAAACAGCAGACATACCAATCCGAATCCGATAAACAGCAAATTGCCTATGAGCCCGAAAAAGATTCCTTTAGTCAGTTTTTCATGCTGCATAGTGCCTCCTTAGCTGTTGAGAGCCTTCTGTCCGATATCCTTGCGGTAATGTGCGCCGTCAAAGCTAATGCCCTCTACGCCCTTATATGCGATATCAAGAGCTTCGCGGAGGTCAGCACCCTTTGCTGTTACGCCGATAACTCTGCCGCCGTTGGTGAGGAATTCGCCGTTTTCAGATAGCTTTGTTCCTGCGTGATATACAAAGCAGTTTTCAACCTGTCCCATATCGTCAAAGCCGTTCATTACAATGCCCTTGGGATAGCTTTCGGGATAGCCGCCGCTTGCCATAACTACGCATGCACAAGCACCCTCGTGCCACTTTACGTCAACCTTGTCAAGCTCGTGATTGTAAATAGCCTCGAAAATCTCGTAAAGGTCAGCGTCAAGCATTGGGAGTACTACCTGTGTTTCGGGATCGCCAAAACGGCAGTTGTACTCGATTACCTTTGGTCCCTTGGGAGTTATCATAAGTCCGAAGTAGAGACAGCCCTCGAATGTACGTCCCTCGGAGTTCATAGCGTTCATTGTGGGAATGAAAATCTTCTCCATGCACTCCTTTGCAAGTTCCTCTGTATAGCAGGGATTGGGAGAAATTGTACCCATACCGCCTGTGTTGAGTCCCTTATCGCCGTCAAGAGCGCGCTTGTGGTCCATTGAGGAAATCATGGGAATCATTGTCTTGCCGTCTGTGAATGAGAGTACTGAAACCTCGGGACCTGTGAGATATTCCTCAATAACGATACGTGCGGAGCTTTTGCCGAATTTCAAATCGTCAATCATATCGTGAACAGCCTGTACAGCTTCTTCCTCGTTCTGAGCAATAATAACGCCCTTTCCGAGAGCAAGTCCGTCAGCCTTGATTACTGCGGGATAGCTGTTCTGCTCTTTGAGATATGCAATAGCCTTGTCAGACTCTGTGAATACCTCATAGAAAGCTGTGGGGATATTGTACTTCTTCATAAGCTCCTTGGAGAATACCTTTGAGCCCTCGATAATTGCCGCATTTGCCTTTGGTCCGAAAGTCATGAAGCCCTCAGCCTGCAATGCGTCAACCATTCCAAGAACAAGGGGGTCATCAGGAGCAACTACAACCATATCGGGTTTAAGCTCCTTAGCAAGAGCAACTACGCCCTCAATATCTGTTGCACCTACGTTGAAGCACTCCGCATATTTAGATATACCGCCATTGCCTGGGGTACAGTAAATCTTGTCTACCTGCTTGCTCTCTGCAAGCTTCATAATAATTGCGTGTTCACGACCGCCGCCGCCAATTACAAGTACGTTTTTCATTGGTTTTTCCTCCTTTTTGGGGGTTATTTTATTTTTATGCAATCTATCAGCTTTTCAAAATCGGCTTCTACCTGTTCGTGACCGTCTGCGTTATCAACATTAATTAAAATACTGTAAATTATGCCGTCTTTATCAAAGGCATATTCTTTTTCATAAGTACCTTTGGTCTTTTCAAAACAGTAACCGTCATAACCGAGAATTTCCACTTCTTTAATTTCTTCAATTTCAGCGTCCCATTCGGCTTTGACATATTCTTCGGCTGATTTATATTCAGAATCAGGTATAGCTTCAACGGTAAGGCGAGAGTTCAACATTGCTTTTTTAAAAATTTCATAATAATCTATAACTACACTATTATCATTTGCATATCTGATATTCAAATAATCAAGATAATCAGGAAATTTTACTGAGAAATAATCGCACTCATACTCGGTTTTTCTCGGCTCTTGTGCCTCTCCAATATACTCTCCGCTTTCGATTATTTCAAGAGCAAGCTTACGCACAATTTCTTCACTTTCCTTGTCGGGATACTCTGCAAGTACACTAAATCCGCTGTATTGGTCATCCTTTTTGTAAACCATAAACTCGGAATTATACTTTTCACCCTCATCACCAAAAAGGAAAGTTATTACTTCATAATCGCCGCAGTCTATGACTTCATAGTAACAATTATCACACCATTTATAACTTTCATTATAAATATCAATACAAACATCTTTACTCATTCTTTCTATATCGTGAATATATGCAATGCTAAACTCTATGTCATTGTTATATGAATAGACATATGTTTTATCTTCAATTTCTTTAAAATCACTTCTTATCTTAAATTCAATGTCTTCATTTATGGTCGTTACTGTCTTGTAGCTGAAAGCCTCTTTGAGATTACCGTCCTTGTCAAGGTCTGAACAGCCTGCAAATGTACATACAGCCATAGATAAAGCCATAATTGCGGATAAAAATTTCTTAGCCATAATAATTCCCCTTTTTAATAACAATCCCTTTATTTTATAACAATGCAATCTATCAGCTTTTCAAAGTCGGCTTGTACCTGTTCGTGACCGTTGTATTCTCTTACGGAACAACAAATACTATAAATCATATCGTCTTTTTCAAAGGCATAATGTGTCTTTTTCAGAGCAGCATATCCGTCCCAAGCACCGCTTTTATAAGCAGCACGATAACCATCGTATCCGAGTATTTCTGTTTCAGATACTTCTTCAATCATTTTATGCTCAACATCTGATTCTTTATTTATAAATTCATCACAGGTATCTTTGAGATATTCCTCTGCCGATGTATATTCTGAATCAGTTAATGCTTCGATTGTAATACCACTCTTATATTGAGCAAGATTCTCGCTGCAGCGATATTTTATACCTTGTTTATTATTTTCAATCGCGTAAAATTCGGAGAACTTGAATTTATACTCATCAGACGGAAGTTCTATCGAAAAATAATCGCAGTCAAAGTTCAAAACAGGCTCTGTTGTTGATTCTTCACCGATATATTCAACACTTCTGAGCATTTCAAGACCAAGTTCACGGATAAGCCTTTCATCCTTATTTTTTGTATAATTAGCACTTATACAAATATCATCAAGCGGATGATTTTCATCGCTTATAATAAAATCCATACGTCTCTCAGGTTTTTCAGCTTCGTCACAATACTCAATTGGTATATCTACTGCAAATATTATAATATCGTATTCTTCATCTTCAATTATTTCATTTGCAATATTTTCATAATCCCAATATGCAACCTTACGCCAGTCAATCTTTGTCTGTGTAGTCATATTCATTGGTAACCAAGAGTTAAATGTGAATACTACATCATCATCAGAGCCGTATTTATACTGTCTATCACTCAAAGCTGTTTCTTCGTCAAGCTTGTGAAAATCACTTCTCACATTGTAGCTTACACCTATTTCTTCATCTGTTACCGTTCTGTAGCTGAAAGCCTCTTTGAGATTACCGTCCTTGTCAAGGTCTGAACAGCCTGCAAATGTACATACAGCCATAGATAAAGCCGTAATTGCGGATAAAAATTTTTTAGTCATAATAATTCCCCTTATATCATTAATTTGTGTCTGCGATGTTTTTACACCCCTTTTATTTCGGGAGGATAATATCCCCCTACATAAATAATACACCGCAGAACACACAAAAGTTGCAATATCTTTCTAAAAAATTTATCAGTGGTGGAAAAGTCTGATTCCTGTGAATGCCATAGCAATATTGTACTTGTTGCAGGTTTCAATAACGTTGTCATCACGGATAGAACCGCCGGGTTCTGCAATATACTCAACGCCTGACTTCTTTGCACGCTCGATATTATCGCCGAATGGGAAGAATGCGTCAGAACCAAGGCATACCCCTGTATTCTTAGCAAGCCATGCCTTTTTCTCCTCAGCTGTGAATACAGCAGGCTTTACCTTGAAGATATTCTGCCATGTACCCTCTGCAAGTACATCCTCGTACTCGTCGCCCATATAAACGTCAATTGCATTGTCACGGTCTGCGCGGCGGATATCGTCAACAAACTGGAGTCCCATAACCTGAGGTGACTGTCTTAACCACCAGTTGTCAGCCTTCTGTCCTGCAAGACGTGTGCAGTGAATTCTTGACTGCTGACCTGCTCCGATACCGATTGCCTGTCCGTCCTTAACGTAGCATACAGAGTTGGACTGTGTGTATTTGAGCGTGATAAGAGAGATAAGGAGGTCATCTTTCTTATCCTCGGGGATATCCTTATTCTCTGTTACGATATTTGCAAGGAGGTCACGGTTGATGTCAAGCTCGTTGCGTCCCTGCTCGAAAGATACACCGTAAACCTGTTTTGTCTCGATTGGTGCAGGCTTGTAGTTCTCGTCAATTTTCAGTACGCAGTAAGTGCCCTTTCTCTTTGACTTGAGAATTTCAAGAGCCTCAGGGTCATAATCGGGAGCGATTACACCGTCGGAAACTTCACGCTGAATCATCTTAGCTGTGCATATGTCAACCTTATCTGAAAGTGCAATGAAATCGCCGTAAGAGGACATTCTGTCAGCACCTCTTGCTCTTGCATAAGCTGATGCAAGGGGTGAAAGTTCGCCTAAATCGTCTACCCAGTAGATTTTCTTTAAATCGTCAGAAAGAGGTCTGCCGATAGCTGCACCTGCAGGTGAAACGTGCTTGAATGAAGTAGCTGCACATACACCTGTAGCTGCTTTAAGCTCCTTTACAAGCTGCCAGCCGTTGAGTGCGTCAAGAAGATTGATATAACCGGGCTTGCCGCAGAGTACCTCGATAGGAAGCTCGCTGCCGTCAGCCATATAAACTCTTGAAGGCTTCTGATTTGGGTTACAACCGTATTTTAACTGCATTTCATTTGACATAATAATGTCCTCCTTTTTTATAATTCGTAATTGTTATTTTAACTCTTCATATTCGGTTTCTATAATTTTCACAACATTGTCATATGTTGAATTATAGCTTTTATAATACACAACACGTCCTTTTTCATCATATTCCCTTTCCTCTGTAACAGTACCTTCAATATGGTCAGGTGTATCCATTTCAGTTTTGACAAAAAGAGTTGGTTCATCGCAATCAGCTTCATAAGAATACTCGAGCTTTTCGCAATAATCATAATATGACTTGTCGTGTTCCGTAAAATACTCTTCTGATGTCAACAGCCGATTTTTATCATCATAAGTAAGGACAAATGAGGAAGTAGGCTGTTCGTTGCCGTAAGAATAAAAATCATATGATAAAATGTTTCCACTACTGTCGTAGCGTATATTTCGTAATTCCCGAACCAAAGGTTCATTTAGTGTGTCATTTTCAAATATATCATATGACGAATGACAACTTAAAATTATATTTCCGTATTCATCATATTCCGTATAATCGCGTTCCCTAAAATTTCCTTCAGCGGTTTTTCTTTCAGACACTACAACCTTACTATCATTATAATACTGATACTTTGTAACATCTTCTCCGTTTTCATCAACAGAATACTCTGTAATTTTATTGCCGTTTTCATCATACTCGTATTTATAATTGTTTACAACATAGAAATCCCCGCCATCTACTGATTCCAGTCTGAGCAGCTCATTATCATATTCATCACAGTATATTTCAATATTGTTTATGGTTTTGATATTCTGATAGTCTCTTGAAAAATATGATATACTTTCCTTGACTACAGCTGTTTGGGGAATTTCAGAGGAAAGACAACCATCACTGAACTGAACATCATCATAATTGAATTCAAAAGATTTAATCATATCATAATAATCATCTGTGCTTTTTTCCGGAGGTCCGGTTCTGGTCACAGTTGTTTCAGATGTTGACATTTCAGCAGATTCTTTGTCATTTTTACAGGCGGCAAGTGGTATAACTATTAACATAGCGAGAATTGCAAAAATCTTCTTGTTCATAATAATTTCCTCTTTCTGTAATTAAATATTTCCGATGTATTTCACATCTCATAACATATACTCACTAATATTTCAAAGTGTTACAAAAATCGGAAATTTTTTTGCAGGAAATTTTTAAAGGAAAAAACTGTAATTCCGAATTTTTGGGTTAATCCCACTGAATGTCATCACCGTAGCGTTCAACGAACTCTGCAAGCTCATCGGGATGTTCAACAAAATTCATGATAATATCTGCCATTTCCTCCGCGTCGCTATGGTATGTAAACGTAGCGAAATACATATTTGCTTCGGGGTCGGATTCATATGTGCCTGAAAGATGCGGAGTCTCCTGCTCAATATAGAAGTCAAGAAGTGCTTCCCAGTTGTAGCCATTCATATACGCACTGCTGTTGACCTCCTCAGCCATTTGTCCAGCTTCCATTACCTTATCAGCTTCAACGAAAAGAACAAGATAAGTTTCATAGGTATTTGGTTCAACAACGAGATATTCAGCATCAAACAGTTCCTCAGCTTCTGTGAATTCTTCTTCGGCATAGCTTTCAGAGTAATATTCTTCCTCTATGGAAATCGTATCTGAAAGTTCTTCTTCGCTGTTTTTTAATGTATTGGAATTCATTACAGCCGCCACTATAGCAGATATAATAAGTCCTGCCCAGAACGCGCCATTTGCGAGCACAAAGACAAACATTCCGGCAAAAAATTTTCCTCCGCTCTGCTTTTTAACAGGAGAAATAGGCTTTATCCTGCCAAGAATGAACCCTGAAATAATCGGAAAAAATATACTCATGCCGCATATTCCCATACCTGCCGCTGAATCCTTGGCATACGTCATAAATCCACCGACAAAGGATAGAACAAATGATGCTATAACAACCGCCACACTTGCAGATATCCATTTTTTTCGCTTTTTCATGAATTCCTCGTTGAGTTTTTCAAGTTCCGCGGTATCCACAGGAGATGGGGGTATAGTGTAATAATTATTTTTCTCAATTATTATTTTTTCGGGAGTTTCAGGTTCTATATCTATAAAAGACCTGCAATATTCACATTTTACTTTTTTTGCATTTTCTTTGCAGTGTATAACTGCGTTGCAATAGGGACATGTTATAACTCTTGTTTTTGCTATATCTATCACCTCTTATTCGACTGTCGTTATGATAATATTATGCTGATTGCAGCAGCAATAATCAAGCAGTATAAATATTTCAGTCATGTCATTCCACGGTGGCTAATATACGCATTACAAACGTAATAATACCAAGAAATATGAGTATTACTGTATATTTCAGCCATGTCTCAACACGTTTCGGCTTGTTCAGACCACTATTTTTTATATTGCTTCCGTCAGGCTCTGTGAGTGCTATCGCAATAGGTCCGAATATACTGAATGCAACACCTACAAACAGACATAACATAGAACCTGATATATCGAATACAATATTACATATCAGTATAATTAAAACAACTGCAAATGATGTAATTTTCCATGATTTCAGTGATTTATTGTATTTTTCCATTTCACCCGAATCAGCCATAGCCATTCCGTTTTCAATTCTGAGCTTTTTCCCACATCTCTGACAAAAACATGCCTCTGCCGATTCATCTATAGAAAACACATAATCGCAATATGGACAATTTGATGTTATTTTTTCGACCATATCATTATTACCCACGATTTATAGATTTTTTATTCTTCCTCCCCATAGAGAATATCTTCCTCATACCACTCTATAGCGTCTTTGAGGTACTCCTCAAACATTTCTTCGCCGTCTTCCCACTCATACTCCTCAGTGAGCACCATTGCCCTGCCGCTTTTCAATCCACCCATAAGATAATCACAACAGCCTGTAAGCGAAACGAGATATATATAATTCTCATTCTCGTACTCATATGTTTTATCCAAGAAGTATGAAATATTTTCAAGCTTTGTTACATTAAAACCATTAAAAGACGTTCCATTAGAAAGAAGTATCCAATTTCGATAATCCTCGGGCAATTTAATGCTGTATTTCTGCTCATATGCAGAAATTTCATCCTCAGTAACAGGAGGGTAGATAGTTACATTTGTCTTATCTTTATTAAAGCTTACAAGTTTATCATAATACTCACGAAAAGGATTGTTTCTCTGATTTTCAAGAAGTTCAGCTTTTCTCTCTGAGAGTTCAAGCTGTTTTTTTAGAAAATCCTCAACAGGCTCAAGTATTTCACTGCAAAAGTCTTTAACAGGAGTGTAATGATAACGCTCATGTTCAATAGTAAGTTCACCTGTTTTCATATCAACATAAAGACACTGATGATTTACCCAACCAACCGTTTTCTGTTTTGGAATATAGGCACTGCTGCCTGTTCCCTCAGGTGAACAATTGACAAACGGGTACATATGAAAATAACCAACTGTACTACAAAAATCAACAGTAAAACCATTGCTTACACTAAACAATTCTTTAATGCAGTCAGGAATGACTACATTATTTTCAGAACAATGATTGTCTATCTCCTGTAAAGAAACAGGCTCATTACATTTGCAGTACCACCAATCAGCTTTTTCTACAAGAGTCTTTGAAAGCTCAATGATACGTAAAAAAGTTTCTGTTAATCTGCTCATTACTTATTCTTATTGATAATTCTTGTTTCAACAGAACCGTCCTCAAGATTTACAAAGCGAACAAAAAGAGATACCTTGTTATCCTCGTTGAGGTTGTTCCAGAGCATATCTGTGAACTCGTCAATATTTCCACTGATACCTACAAGCTTAGGTTCGCCCTCAAAGCTTGGGAGAGGATTGCCGTCACCCATATATGTGTGAATGAAACGTCCCTCGCCGTTAATTGGGTCATTGTAGCTGAATGTGTATCTCTGACATGAATCGGGGTTGCCGTTTGCACTCTTAAGAATTGACATAGCGTAGTTGAAGCCGCTCTCCTCAAAGCGAAGAATACCTGAAATACGAGGTGTGTAGTTAGGAGCGTCGTCCTCAAATTCACGTGTACGGAGTGCCTGCTCAAATGTGAACTGCTTGTCCATAAGCTCGTAAATTGTATCTGTCTGGTCGCCGTTTGTTACGATAAGCTTATTGCCGAGAACTCTTACAGGTGCGTATATAATAAGGTGTGGGTCAGTAAGCTTGGAGGGGTCAAATGCCTGTGTACGAATGCCCTCGCCGTCCTCAACGAATACACGGTTACGGCTGTTTTCGCTTCTGCCCATGATGAAATAGCCTGTTACAGCATATTTTCCGCAATCGGATTTACCGATAACAATACCTCTGCCGGGGTATTCGTTTGAGCTTAATTCCTTTGCTAAATCCAGTTTAATCATAATAATTTACTCCTTACTTGATAATAAATGTGTATATACAGTCACATAAGACTATTAATGCAACGAACGCTGTGATTATATTCAGCGTTTTTTCCTTTGCCTTTGAAAACAGCCAATCATAAAACGGCTGAACTATGTAGAGGAAAAGTAATCCGCCAAGTCCGAAACGTATTGACGGGCTGAGTGCAATTCTCGCCTGAAAGTTTATTTTGTAATCCGCATATGTCTGCCACGGCCACGCTCCCGTGAAAAATTCCAGCATATAGCTTGCAAGAAGTTCCACCGTGGTAGCAATTGCCATACAGCCGAGAAATATGATAATCGGCTTTACATAAAATCTGAACCAGTCAGGCTCTTTTTTCTTCATAAGCGGTCTGAATACACCGAGGAAAAGAATTGCTCCTACTCCGTATACAGGGCAATATGGTCCGAAAAGAACTCCCCTGTCGGAATATCCCCAGCGATAGACTACAACTTCAAGAAAAACTTCATAAAACCAACCGAGAAAGGCATACATCATAAAGCTTAAAAAAAGCTTTTGTATACGCTGATTCTCCGTAATAGCCGACAGCTTCACGGCTTATTTCTTAACGTAAGCTCTGCCGTCGATAATTTCGATTTTATCCTGACAGAAAAGTGAAGCAGCCTTTGGAAGAAGCTTCCACTCAACATTCTCCATAATACGCTTCTGTAGAATTTCGGGTGTATCGTCCTTTTCAACGTTTACAACGCCTTGCAGAATGATTGCTCCAGCGTCTGCTTCCTCATTTACAAAATGGATTGTTGCACCGCTGACCTTTACTCCGTAGCTGAGAGCTGCTTCGTGAACTTTAAGTCCATAGTAGCCCTCACCGCAGAAAGAGGGAATAAGTGCAGGATGAACGTTAATTATCTTGTATGCGTACTTGCTTGTGACGCACTCATCAAGAATAGTCATAAAGCCCGCCAGCACCACAAGGTCTGCCTGCTCCTCGTCCAGAGCTTCAAGGACAGCCATGCTGTAGGCTTTGGGATCAGAATAATCCCGTCTTGGAATTACTCTTGTAGATATGCCGTTATTTTTCGCCCTTTCAAGAGCGTATGCTTCGGGATTTGAAGATATAACGCAGGTAATCTTACCACCGATAATATCGCCTGCTTTTTCAGCGTCGATAAGAGCCTGCAAATTTGTACCGCCGCCCGAAACGAGAACAACTATATTTTTCATTGATTTCTCTCCTTTATATACTGAGAATAATAATTGCAACGGCAACAACTGCGGCAATTATTCCGCCGATTATTATACTTCTGTAGTATATCTCTGTCAGTTCTTTTTCACGGTCAGCAAAGTAGAAGAACATGGGGTCGTCAGGAGAATAATGTATAAGCTCCTCGTCGCCTATCTCGTACTTCTTTTCTCTGTCGGGATAGCGGTACATAGCGCTTATAAGCTCTCCGTCCTCAGTTTCAAACTCAACCTCGGGATAATAGTAGTTAATCAGCGAATTTTCCGTGCGATAGGAAAGAATCTTACCGTAAGCCGCCTCGCTGTTTTCAATCCGCTTTTTAATACTGCGGATATGATAGCCGAAAAGCAGAACCATAGAAGCGTATATCCCCAGTATACCATACAGGAGGATTCCGAAATGAAAGGTTACTCCCACAGTTATAAGGACTAATAACGCCCATACAAAATCAGCTTTTTCTACTTTCATATGATTGCTCCACCAACCAATTCTTGAATTTTCTATTTTGCTTGAAAAGCAAAATTCTGCGTCAGAAAACCTTGCAATACATCAAGTATTCCTGCGGCTTTCCTCCTTGACTTTTGCTCCCCAAGCTTCATATAATTCTTCAAGAATTAGTTGATGGAGCAAATTGTCATTACTTAGGGAATTGCACATGTCCCTGAATTATTTCCGTATCGTCAGTAGACAGCGGAATATTTTCGTCTATAATCACCTGACCGTAAATATCGGTGATTCTGAATGTAAACGGTCCTTTTCCCATTTCCATTGATTCAAAATAGTTATAAGGACGACGCTTTATCTCCACGAATTCACCGTTTTCGTTGAGATATTCCAGCTTTGTTATGGGATAACGGTGATTTCGCACCTGAACTCCGCACCAGAATTCCGTTGTGCCCTCTTTCCACTTGTAGCACACGGGAGCATTTTCCGCTGTATCAAGAGGAACTATCTTCCACGATACAGGAACTCTGCCCTTTTCCTGAGGCGCTATAAGCGGAAATGCGTCAACATACAGGTCAAGGTCGCCTTTTTTGCCCTCAGGGAGCAAATCAGTCACAAGCATATTTATAGTACCAAGCTCGCCTGTAACTTCAAGATACGCACCTGCAAGCTGAGCGTCATTGTAGTCCGCAAGATTCATAGCCACAATCCAGTAATCAGTAGAAACAGGGTCAAGCATTGCACAGCCGCCTACATAGCCGCCGCCGTAGTATGTACCGTCCCCCGTATGAATCGTGCCCTTAGGTTCAAGTATACAGCTTTCGTCAATGGTGTAATCATTGCTTATATCCGTATCCGGTTCATCAGTATCAGGTTCGTCGGTATAACCGTTGCCATTGCCAAGGAGAAAATCGCTGAGAAGACCAAGCTTTTCCGCTTCAAGTCCCTCTTTTCTTGCAATAATAAGGTCAAATACATCAACCCTGTTGTCACCGTCAAAATCCATTGCTGTACCTGCTGAAAAAGCAGGCACAGAAGAAACGCTTAAAGCCGTCACAACTGCCGCTGCCGATGCTGTCAGAATTTTTTTCATATGCCTGCACTCCCTTAGGATATAAAATTTTACAAGATAAAATGTCCGCGGATAAGCATTATGCCAATAAATATCAGCAATGCTCCCACAAGAAATTTATAAATGGCTTCACGTATGCGGAAACCCTTTTTTGAGCCGTAATAACAAGTTTTCGGATTATCGGGATTATATCGTATGGGAAGCGGTTCACCATTGTCAGAACTGCGTTTATAATCCTTGTATTCCGAAGATATTTTCATAGTATATGGCAGCTGTGACATCACCCATACTCCGCCGTCAGTCAGATACCGCACAACAGGGGAATATTCCTTTGCTATTATGGGAATCAAGCCAATACTGAACACAGCTCTGCGGCTGTCAAACTGTACAATTTCCGCATCGGCAGAAATATAGCCGTCCTCACATTCAATGCGCTTATTGCCCTGTTTTATTCCCACGATAATCAGGATTATTCCAAGCAGTGCTGAGATGATACCCGATATCAGAAGCATATACATCTTAGCAGATAATAACTCCCTCTGTTGATTCAACAAGCTCGCCGAGGATATAAGCGTCCTCACCTGCTGCCTTAAGAGCCGCAATTGCCTTATCAGCGTCGTTCTTATCAACGCAGGCAATCATACCAACACCCATGTTGAAAGTGTTGAACATATCGCGCTCAGGGATATTTCCGCTTCTTGCGATAAGGTCGAAGATAGGAAGAACCTGTACAGCATTGCGCTCGATCTTAGCTGCAAGATTCTTAGGAAGTGAACGTGGAATATTCTCGTAGAATCCGCCGCCTGTAATATGGGAAACAGACTTCACGTTTACTGTATCAATAAGGTTCATAATAGCCTTAACGTAGATACGTGTAGGTGTAAGGAGAGTTTCACCGAGAGTTGCACCTAAATCATCAAAGTGCATAGCGAGATTCTGCTCGTTTACGTCGAATACGCGTCTTACAAGAGAGAAACCGTTGGAATGAACACCGCTTGACTTGATAGCAATGAGAACATCTCCAGCCTTCTGAGTATCGGGCTTGAGAATCTTGTCCTTGTCAACAATACCTACAGAGAAGCCTGCAAGGTCGTATTCCTCCTCGGGCATAAGTCCGGGATGCTCAGCTGTTTCGCCGCCGATAAGTGCACAGCCTGCCTGAACACAGCCCTCTGCAACACCTGAAACGATTTCAGCAATCTTCTCGGGAATATTCTTTCCGCAAGCGATATAATCAAGGAAGAACTGAGGCTTTGCACCGCAGCAGATAATATCGTTTACACACATAGCAACGCAGTCGATACCAACAGTATCGTGCTTGTCCATGATGAAAGCAATTTTAATCTTTGTACCAACGCCGTCTGTACCTGAAACAAGTACAGGCTTGGAAATACCTGTCATATCCAGCTCGAAAAGACCGCCGAAGCCGCCGATTCCTGAGATACAGCCGGGGAGAGTTGTTCTTGCGATATGCTGTTTCATAAGCTCAACAGCCTTATAACCGGCAGTAACGTCAACGCCTGCCTTTTTGTAGCTTTCGGAAAAACTGTTATTCATAATAATCCTCCAGTTAAATTTATGGGGTTCTTTTATTCCTTACCACTCCAGCAGTAAGTGCAAAGGTTACATTCGGGAAGTCCCACAGCCTTTACTTTGCCGGGAAGCGTCTGGAATTCAAGAGATGTAAGCTTCAATCTGCGGCATATCTCGTCACGGAGCTTTCCGCCGCGTACAGTGCTTGAATCGCTGTATTCCGCAAGATACTTTACGCCCTCCTCGCCCTCGAATTCGTCAATTATCTGACGGGCGATGAGTTCCAGCTCTGAATGGCTTCGTGAGAAGTTGAGATACTTACAGCTGTACATAATAGGCGGACATGCTGAACGCATATGAACTTCCTTAGCGCCGTTGGCATAGAGGAATTCAACTGTCTCGCGCATCTGTGTACCGCGGACGATACTATCGTCAACGAAAAGAAGTTTTTTGCCCTCGATAAGCTCGTGAACAGGTATAAGCTTCATTTTCGCAACCTTATTTCTCATGCTCTGACTTGCAGGCATAAAGCTTCTGGGCCATGTGGGAGTATACTTGATAAAGGGACGGGCAAAGGGGATTCCGCTTCTGTTAGCATAGCCTATAGCGTGGGGAGTACCTGAATCAGGAACACCGCATATATAGTCAACATCGGGAAGTCTGCCTGCGGCAATATCATTTTCCGCCATAATCTCGCCGTTGCGTGTACGCATAACCTCAACATTTACACCCTCATAACAGGCTGTAGGATAGCCGTAGTACGTCCAGAGGAAAGTACACATTTTCATCTGTGAAGGGTCTCCCTCTGCAAGTATCTCAATGCCGTCAGAGGTCATTTTGATAATCTCGCCTGCAGCAAGTTCCTTATAGGTCTCATAACCTAACTTCTGGAACGCAAAGGATTCTGTTGAAAGGCAGTAGCCGTCTACTCTTTTGCCGATTACAACGGGAAGTCTGCCGTATTTATCACGGGCAGCAATGATACCGTCCTTTGTAAGTATAATAAGGGACATTGTGCCCTCAATTTTCTCCTGAGCGTAGCGTATACCCTCAACGAAGTTATTTTTCTGCGCTATAAGAGCGCCGATAAGGTCTCCTGAGTTAATATTTCCGCTGCTCATTGTTTCAAAGTTCGCACAGCCGTTCTGCAAAAGCTCATCTGTAAGCGCCTCAGCATTTCTGATAATACCGATAGAGCAAATAGCATAAAGTCCCAGCTTTGAGCGAACCATGATAGGCTGAGGGTCTGTATCGCTGATACAGCCGATACAGAGCTTGCCTCTCATATTTATAACATCGTCCTCGAACTTTGTACGGAAGGGCGAATTTTCGATACTGTGAATTGACCTCTGGAATCCTCTGTCCTCGGAATAAGAAGTCATACCGCCTCTGCGCGTGCCGAGGTGGGAATGATAGTCTGTACCGAAGAAAACATCGGTTATACAGTCGTTTTTAGAAGCTGCGCCAAAAAAACCGCCCATTATTATTCACCCATAAGTCTCTTCATAATTTCCTGATAAGCGTCCTCTACGCCGCCCATATCTCTGCGGAAACGGTCCTTATCAAGCTTTTCGTGAGTTGTGCTGTCCCAGAAACGGCAAGTATCGGGAGAAATTTCGTCAGCAAGAATAATTGTGCCGTCAGAAGTTTTACCGAACTCAATCTTAAAGTCGATGAGGTCAATGTTGAGCTTCTTGAAGAACTCTACCATGAACTCGTTTACCTTGAAAGCATACTTAGCAATTGTGTCGATTTCTTCCTTAGTAGCAAGACCAAGAGCAAGTGCATAGTAATCATTGATAAAGGGATCGCCTAAATCGTCGTTCTTGTAGCTGAATTCAAGGATAGGACAAAGGAGCTTTGTACCCTCCTCAACGCCCATTCTCTTGGAGAAGCTGCCTGCGGCTACGTTTCTGATGATAACCTCAAGGGGAACGATTGAAACCTTTTTAACAATAGTTTCGCGGTCGCTTATCTCCTTAACAAGATGAGTAGGAACACCCTCTTTTTCCAGCATGCTGAACATGAAGTTTGTCATTCTGTTGTTGATTACGCCCTTACCTGCGATTGTACCCTTCTTTTCGCCGTTGAAAGCTGTAGCGTCGTCCTTGTAGTCAACGATAACGCAGTCGGGGTCGTTTGTAGCGTAAACCTTCTTAGCCTTGCCCTCATAGAGCTGTTCCATTTTTACGATATTTTCCATTTTGAAATTCCTCCTGAGAATTATATTAAACGCCAATCTGACGTTTATGGTTAATTATAATATCCGCTGTTTCCTGCGGTGTATTAACAATAAAATCCGCACCATGCTGTATGAATTCCTCTCTGTTTCCGTAGCCCCAAAGGACTGACATACACGGAATTCCGCATTTTTTTGCACCGATTATATCATGAAATCTGTCGCCAATCATAAGAACATCATTTCTGTCAGTTATATCTCCGCGGCTTAGCACGTACTCAATGACTTCCTGCTTTGCGTTTCGTGTGCCGTTGATATCAGCACCGCCAATAACGTCAAAATACTGTGCCAGATTAAATTTTTCCAGTATTCTCACAGCAAATACCTCCGGCTTGCTTGTAGCAACGAAAAGTCTTTTTCCGCTGTTTTTCAGCTGTCTGAGCATTTCAGGAATACCGTCGTAGACATTATTCTCGAAAAGTCCCGTTTCGGCGTAGCGCTGACGGTAAATGCGAACCGCTTCATTGACCTGCCTTTCATTCATACCGCAAATCTCAGCGAATGAATCGTAAAGCGGCGGACCAACAACGCGCATTATATCTTCAGGCTCGTCAAAGCCCATAGCGTCAAGAGCGTAACGGTAACAGTTGAGTATACCGGGCGCGGAATCGGTAAGCGTTCCGTCCAAATCAAATAAAATATATTTGTATCTGTTCATCAAAGCGCCGCAATCTCGTCCTGCAAAGCCTTATCCTTAGCGATAACGCCCTCAGCCATAGTCTTTTTCTCAGCGGCAAGCTTTTCAGCAAGCGCCTCATCGGATATTGCAAGCATCTGAACAGCAAGAACAGCCGCATTCTTAGCGCAGTTGATACCAACTGTTGCAACAGGCACTCCGGGGGGCATCATAACAGTAGCCAGAAGCGCGTCCATACCCTCCAGCGCTGCGGATTTCATAGGGATTCCGATAACGGGAAGTGTTGTATGACCTGCAACAACGCCTGCAAGGTGAGCAGCCATACCAGCGGCGCAGATAATAGCACCGAAGCCGTTTGCCTTTGCATTTGAAGCAAACTCGCAAGCCTCAGCAGGTGTACGGTGAGCGCTCATAACGCGGCACTCAAACTCAACGCCGTACTTTTTAAGTTCTGTAAGAGCAGACTTAACAACAGGAAAATCGCTGTCGCTGCCCATGATAACTGCAACTTTTTTAGACATAATTCTATTCTCCATTCTTTCTTAATTGGTAACCTCCACAGTTATTTCTTCCTGCGGATAATCAGGAATCTGCGGCTCAAAGGAGCCTGAAACAGCCTCCAGATTTGTTTCAAAATTTCCGCGGAAACGCACCGAAGCTTTTACATTATTGGTGCATCTTTCTGTTTCACCATTTTCCGCAGTATATAATAACTCAACATCAGCTGAAACGGAAACTTCATATAAAGCCTCGCCGTTTTCTGTACCGACGTTATAAACATGAACTTCGGGAATCGCAATAAGCCGTCTTGATGTTATCTCCTCGGAATCGGGGAAAAGTACGGAAAATCCGCGCATAGCAACCCCTGTACCGCTTATTTCATTATCATCTTTTCTGACAGCGTAATTAACATATATTTCAGAAAATCGCATCATCTGCTCAATCATAACAGGAGTGAGCTTTGCAAGAAGAACACGGCTGTAGATATTCAGCTCGTAAGGGCGATTCATAATACTTCCCGAATAATTGGCACTTTTAAAAAGCAGTCCGCCATTGCTTGTAACATATGTATAACTGCCGTTCTTATCGCTTAACCGCAGTTCATCATTCGTAAATTCACAGCCCTGCCACGATGTATTGAAGCATGGGTTAAAATCGGAATCATAGACCACAAAGCTGCCGTCAGATTCAGATTCGGCACAATAAAAATCACTGCCGCCCATAAATTTTTTTTCAATTTTGCTGTAGACAAAGGGCACAACTGCATTTCCGTCCAAGTCGATACAGCCGTATTTCATCGAGCCGCCGATTCTCTTTGAGGCGATGCAGAGGTAATCCCCTGCAAATTCAAGACTTTGCCACTCAGGAACGGCGGTTATACGTCCCGATTGGACAATTCCGCAGTTTCCTGTACTGTCTGTGAATATCGAATAATCCTCGTTGTTGGAGGCAATGATTTTTTCAACGGTATCGCTTCCGCCGTTTACCGCAGGACTTTTCGGCACATTGAGATAAAATCTCGTAATTGCCACCGCAAGTATTATCAGAACAACAAACAGCAGAGAAACGATAAGTCTCGTCCGTTTATTCATTGCTCTTTACTTCGCCGGATTTCTTTCTGTTACGGTAATCTTCGTCAGTTTCGCCTGTAATATATATAGGACGCTTTTTCACTTCAAGATAGGTTTTACCGAGATACTGTCCCATAATTCCGATACAGCCAAGCTGTACGCCGCCCATTCCGAAAATAGCGGAAAGTATATAGAACACAAACGCGGAATGATGTGTTGCAAATGTGATAATAAGGGCGATAACCAGCAGGATAAATCCTATTATAAGGCTGAGTATGCCGCAGAAAATCGACAGTGCAAGAGGAAATGTGGAAAATGCCATAATTCCCTCAAGGGAGTATCTGAACAATCCCCAGAAAGACCATGAGGAAGTACCGGCAGGACGCTCCACATTTTCATAGGGCATATACTGCGTTCTGAAACCTACCCAGCTGAAAATTCCCTTTGAAAAGCGGTTGTATTCCGACATATCAAGAATAGCGTCAACCATCTGTCTTGTCATAAAGCGGAAATCCTGCGCGCCGTCCACAATTTCGGTATCAGATATCTTGTTCATGATCTTGTAGAACTTCATTGCAAACCATGACCTTATAGGAGATTCACCTGTACGGCTTACGCGGCGTGTTGTAGCGCAGTCAAATTCGCCGTCCTTGACATAGTTGTACATCTGTGGGAGAAATGCAGGGGGATGCTGCAAATCAGCGTCCATAACAACGACATAATCGCCCTTGCAGTTTTTCAGACCTGCATACATTCCTGATTCCTTGCCGAAATTACGTGAAAATGAGATATATCTCACGCGCTTGTCCTTATCGGCAAGCTCTCTGAAAATTTCAAGAGTTCTGTCTTTTGAACCGTCATTTATAAAGAGAAATTCAAAGTCTATATCATTATGCTCTTTTTTCATTGCGTCGCTGACTTTGATAATTTCATCGTAAAACATCGGAAGTACTTCTTGCTCATTATAGCATGGTACAACCACGGAAATCAGTTTCATTTTTAACCCTCCGTCAGAAAAAAATAAATACACTATTAATTATACTACATTATAAAGAGAAATGCAATAGCTTTGAGAAAATTTTCACATATATTTTGCGGATACGACACCTGTTGCCTTAGTGACGATTAATCACTTTCACATTGTTGAAACGTTTCACATTTTTTGTAACAATGCGTGAAATTATGGACAAAAAAATCAATAACAATTTGTTATTTCCGCTGAAAATTTAATTTTTAGTATAATTTTACTATTTAATTATAAAAAAACTGTTGATTTTTTTTGTGAAATGAGTTATAATAGTACATAATGGAATTGTAATGTGTATTTTTACACTCTGGATTTCGCATAGAATATTTTGAAATCCTGAACAAAATCGGCTGTCCCGCTGCCGAAAAGCGAGGACTGTGGGCTATAATGTCTGACCTGCGCTGTTGCTCCCTCTTAAAATTTTACATAGCAACAGGGATTCAGCCATAATGCTTCACAGGATTGGAGAGGTTATGAATATTACTCTTGTAACAACAACCTTTAACGATCAGGTTCACGGAACCTTCAACGACAAAAGAACAGGCTGCGGCATAAATATGCTAAAGCCGGAAAATGCCACCCGTTACCGCCGCAGTGGACAAATGACCGATTTAGGCGAAATTACTTGTGAAAAATGTAAAACTAAAATAGCTAAGGAAATGATCAGATCCGACCAGAAGGAAATGAAAGCACTCCTTAAAGAAGAAAAAATAAGAGCCAAGAAGGGTATTGACGATATAGGCATCATTCCGCTTGGAAATACTACTGCGAGAATTACTGCTCCGCAGAATGTTCCTCCTCCGGCTCCGGCTCCGGCTCCAGCTCCTGTTCCCCCTCCTCCTGCACCTGCTCCAGAGCCGCCAAAGCCTGCATATCAGCCTAACGGTGCTCCTGCATTGAACGACGACCTCGCTCAGTTTGCTATCAATAAGCCTGTTGCAGAAGAAGATACAAATAACAATTATTTCCAGGCAGAGTCACAGCAGCCCTTTGCTCCTCAGCCGGAAACACCACAGGTTGATGATTTCCTTGCTCAGTTTGCTATCCAGAAGCCCGATGAGCCTCAGGAGGATACAAACAGCGACGAAACAGATTTCCTTGCTCAGTTTGCTGTATCTGATACAGCCGATGTTGCTGAGGAAGAGCCACAGCCAACAGAGCCTGCGGCTCCCCCTGTAATTGACGATATTTCTGCGGCACTGGCAGCTATGGAACAGAATTCATACATACCTCAGAAGCCTGTTGAGCCTGCTCCTGTTCAGGAAATCCAGTCTGTTCCGGGAAGTATATTTGAATCCCCTGCACAGCCTGCTCCTGCTCCTGTTCAGCCTGCTCCTGCTGCAAACAATTACGAAAATAATTGGGATGTTCTTGCAAATCAGCTGTTTGAAGGAAATGAAGCACAGCCCACAAGTGATATAAAAGCTCCCGTTCTTGATGATATCGGCGGAAACAGCTATCCTGCGCCAACTCCTGCGCCTGTTCAGTCAGCTCCTGTTATTCCTGAGCCTGCTCCGGTTCAGCCTGAGCCTGTACCTGTTCAGACCGCACCTGTTCAGCCTGCGGCAGCTCCGATTACTCCACCTGTTCTTGATGATATCGGCGGAAATAATTATCCTGCTCCTGCCGCTCCTGTTATTGATGATATTTCAGCGGCAATCTCGGCTCTTAATGCTCCTGCAGCTCCCGAAGCACCTATCGTAAACGATACTATTTTCGGCAGTCTTGATGACGACGATGAGCTCGAATTTATCGCTCCTGAGCTTGAACCTGAGCCTGTAGTTCACGAACCGCAGTCTCCTGTTCTCAATGATATTTCAGATGCTATTACTGCTATGAATATTCCCGAAGCTGAGCCTAAGACAGAAGCCGCTCCTGTACAGCAGTCTGCTGCACCTGTTATCGACGATATTTCTGCGGCATTATCTGCACTTAAAATACTTAATTCTGCTTCTGCTCAAACTGCATCTGCACCTGTTCAGCCTGCTCCTGCACCTGTTCAGCCTGCAACTGCTCCTGTTCAGCCTGCTCCTGCTCCTGT
>CALGTV010000027.1 GCA_937902395.1 uncultured Ruminococcus sp. | reverse complement strand
TCCTCACCATACGACAGTATGCTTTCATCGTCCGCCTTGACATACATCATTTCTGTTCATCATCTTTGTCTACTAACATTTTAGGGATTGGTATGAAAAATGGTGTATCTATTACTCTGAAAGATTATCGCACAATGTAATAACAAGTATGTCATCAGAATAATTGCTTTTAACAAAATAGTCGGTAGTTTCCACACGTCTGTAAATGCCGTCATCGCCAAGCTGACGCGTGATAAGATGTACTTCGGACTTATGATTGTTATAATCGTTTATGAGTTTTTCACGATTAAATGTTGTAGAGAATAATTCTCTGTCATCAGGGTGCATTGATGACGAACCATGAGCAATCAATTCGTCGAATATACCTGTTGATGGGCATGAGGTTGCACTGAAATTCTGATAAGCCATCATGTAGAAAGTATTTCTTGTAAGATTTGAAAAAATCACAAGGGGATAGCGACGGAATATAACTTCCATTAACAAATTTACAGTACTTGCAGGACTTTGCAGCTGTAGAATATCAGTTGGTTCTTCTGCTGTATGATGAAGCTGACAAAGTGCCAGATATTCTTCTTCAGGCATAGGCTCAGCAAACAGATAACCTTGAATTTTGTTACAGTCACAGGTGCGCAGAAATGCAAGCTGTTCTTTAGTTTCAACGCCCTCGGCTACAGTTTTCATATGAAGTCGGCTTGCAAATGTAAAGATACTTTCAAGAACAATTCGTTCTTTTTCGTCCTCGCAGTTGTGGCTCAACAAAGATTTATCGATTTTAAGCACATCAACGCAAACATCCTTAACAAACTGGAGTGAGGAAAGTCCGCTGCCAAAATCATCAATAGCAACGGTAAACCCCGCATTGCGTATAGATACTATCCAATCAAGAAGCCTGTCAGCCTCTTTGACCATTGCTGATTCAGTTATTTCAACTTCGAGCAATTTACGGGGCAGTTCGTAGCTGTCTACCAAATCAGAAAGTTTTTTTGCAAAGTCTTTTTCACGTATATGCATACGGGAAAAGTTTACGGATATAGGAAACTGAGGCATTACATTTTGTTTTACAAGGGTTTTGCACACACAATCTGCAATATACCAGTCAATCTGTATAATGAGGTCAGATTCTTCAGCTAGCGGAATAAAGTAAAGCGGTGAAATGACAGTGCCGTCAGGCTTAATCCAGCGCACAAGTGCCTCTGCGCTTTTCAGCTGACTGGTTATAGCGTCATATTGCGGCTGATAATATGGCTGCAATTCATTGTTATCCAATGCAGCTTTAATCTCTTCTGTTGAGTAACTCATACTGATACCGTCCTTTCTGAGTAGTGAAAACGTATGGGACTTATATATTTGTTGATTGTATAATTTGACAAAAATATATCAAAACATAGTTTTATATATATTAATTATATCATATAAAAAGCGATTTTTCAATAGGAATAATGTTAAAATAGTATTAAGTAAAAAAAATAATTACAACGAACCTGCGTTTTGCCAAACATTCAAACGGTTATCAGATAATTTTATACCAATCCCTAAAATGTCTACTGTTGTTTTAGGGATTGGTATTATTCATTCTTTTCAGTAAAAGCATAGCGCAGGTGCCTGTAAAAAGTCCAGCAATACTTCCTGATACAATAAGTATGGGATAGTAAGCTAAAACTGAAAAGGTTTTCATAATTATTAAAGCTGCAATAATCTGACCTGTATTATGCAGAATGCCGCCCACAACACTTGAAAGCCATAGATACTTATGAGGAATAATTCCGCTTACTGCAAACATACCAATCAGGCAGAGAAACGCACCTGAGGCACTGTAAATCAGAGAAGAAACATTACCGCTGAATATAGAGCCAAGAATTACACGTGCAGCGACAATTGTAGCTGTTTCACTTTTTTTGAAACGATAAACGGCAAATACAGTTATAATATTAGCCAGACCAGCTTTTACTCCGGGCACAGGCAGTAAATTTGGCAATCTCAGTTCAATAATAAAAATAATAAGTGCCATTGCGGTAAGCAATGAAAGTAGAGTAAGACGTTTTATTCCCGATAATTCACACATATTGCATTCATCTGATTTATTCACGCCAAATCACCTCAGCTTCATAGGACGCTGTAAACTGCACAGAATCTGCAATTCCCTCAGAATAGTATATTTTTTTGTCGTCAGTAATCAGTACTATTTCAAAATCGGAGGAATTTTTCCAGTAATCAATAGCTTTTTCAGTGCCAAGAACAAAAAGTGCCGTAGAAAGTCCGTCGCAGAGCAAGCCGTTATCACCGATAATTGTCACAGAAACAAGCCCGTTATCTGCGGGGTAGCCGTCGGAAGAATCAAGAATATGCCAGTATTTCTCGCCGTTGTCGTCGGTGAAAAATCTCTCATAATTTCCGGAAGTTATTACAGCCTTGTCAGCAATTTCAAGAATGCATACCTGCTCTGAGGGTGAAAAAGGATTCTGCACGCCGACTTTCCACAAAGAGCCGTCAGGATTTGAGCCGACAGCGTGAACATTTCCGCCAAGATTTACAAGTGCCGATTTTACACCATTTTTTTTGAGAATATCCGTAACGCAGTCACTTGTGTAACCTTTTGCAAGTGCACCGAAATCCAACTGCATATCTCTTGGCAATTGAACAGTATTTCCGCTTATACTAATTTTTCTGTAATCAACAAGTTGTAGTTTTTCAGCAATAATCTCGTGATTGGGGACTTGCTGTTTATCCGTAGTAAATCCCCATTCATTCAGCAGGGGATAGATAGTAACATCCAGTGCGCCGTTAGATTTTTCGCCTATTTCAACGGCTTTTTCAAGCAAGGAAATAGTATCATCAGAAACGGTAACAGATTTGCCTTGTGCATGATTTATCGTCCATATATCGCTGTTTGCTTCTGTCACAGAAAAAAGCTTTTCTAATGATAAAATTTGCTCTGAGGCGTAGCCAAGAGCGATATCAGCGTGTTCGCCGTAAGCTTTCAGGTGCATATAAGTATCCATAGCGAAAATATCACGAGTATATTCTTTTTGAGATTTAGAAGAGTTTTTTTCGAAGTTTGCGCATCCGCAAAGTATTATTAAAGAGAGAAAAAATATCATGTAAATTTTTTTCATAAATTCATTCCTGTTACTATTCTGGAATTTGTTAGCATTTACAAATTCAAATACAGTATAACACAATAACAGATAGTTTGTCAAGGAGAATTAGAGATTGTTGAAAAAACTATAAATAAAATGGGATTCTAATACCAATCCCTAAAATGTTAGTAGACAAAGATGATGAGCAGAAATGATGTAT
>CALGTV010000026.1 GCA_937902395.1 uncultured Ruminococcus sp. | reverse complement strand
TAAAGCGTATCATCACCGTTTGTTCATCGGCTTGCAGATTTCATTCAATTGTTGTGCAGAATTTATTTTTTTGCAATCCGAGAAGAACAGAAAGCTTGTGCAAAAGCTAACCTTTATGACGAAACGCACTACGAGAGAAAAGCCGATAGCATGTCTTTCGGAAGAAGCGAATCGACAAAACTTCAGAACGTCCTTTTTTATTATTTATCATATGTTTCAATGCCTTTAAGATAAAGCTTAGTTGAAATAAAATATGAGAGCACAAACAATACAGCCACAGCACCTGCTGAAATCAGCTTAATTCTGTTGAATAAATGGTCGTATACGCCTTTACTGAAATTCAGCGCAAATTTAATAATTGCATTTGTAAATTCCTCCGTATCCACAGGCAGCGGTCCGAAAAGAGCATATATAACTACAGTAATCATTAGTACAAGAAGCGCTGCTGCTTTTACCTTTCCACCATTATCGCTGCTGAAACGCACTAAAAATGGTATATCAAATACTTTTATAAAGATTTCAGTTAAAAACAGGGGGATAAAAAGTTTTTTGACATCAAAAAGTATTTCAATTCCGCAGTTTTCAGCACAAAGACTCATTACAGCATTTGTCAGGAAAAAAGAAACAAGCATACATACTGCCATTACTAATGCTGATATATATTTTATGAGAACGTGTCCTCTTGGAAGTACAGGTGTGGAACTGATGAAATACGCCCATTTCTTTGTTTCATCAGCCTTGAACATTGTAGCCGATACAGCATCAACCAGTGCCATGCCCATTACATACAACAATACAACTGTAGCAATTGAATCACTGTCATAAAGCGTTTTCAAGCCATACTCCAAGGATTCAAATTCACCGTCAATAAATGAAGATACAAAAATAAAGAGACAAAAAAACAAAGGCGTCATAAGTGCAGCAAAAATAAAGGCTATTTTATTCTGCCGCAGTTCTTTATAAATCATACCTTTCATCAGTCATACCTCCTTTCCATCATTCGTCTGTTTATGAAAAATCCTGCAATGAGAATCAATATCATAAGGGGAAATGCCAGCATTCCCAACAAATCCACTGCTTCAACAATATTGACCAGCACAGGCTCCTGAATGGGATAATCCACCATATCCGCAGGCAAACGATACTTTTCAGGTATATTCAGCATATCCATATCAATATTGAAATAATAGCTTCCACTGTTTGGCTTTTTTATAATAATAGTAAAAGCTACTACCATTACAATCCAACAAATTATAGAAGTAAAATTACTGAAAGACGCCTCTTTTTTCGTCCTTGCACGATGTAATATCGGCATTGTGCAAAAGTTTATTATAATATAGACAAGTGCAAGTATTGACCAGATTTTTACTATAAATCTCCAATCAGGTCTGATATCAAAAATGAAACCCAATGCAGCAAAATTTATACTTGTAATAACAAAGGAAAGAGCAATACTTGTAATTTTCATTATAAGTTCCACCAACGCTTTTTCTGTACTGCTTATAGGCAGGGTAAATGCATACATACGCCAGTTTGTATTTAAATCAGCACTTGGTGTATTATTCATATTTACACATACTGTAGCAAAAGCAACAATGAAACCAAAGATATACATAGCAAACATTTTTGACCACTTATTCATAATAAAGTCTTCTGCCATTGCGTTCTCAGAAATAGTGAAAACATTCGATATATTTCCGAATTCCATACTCATAGCAATCAGCCAGAAAAAAATCATAATGCAAATCATTGCAATTATCTGCGTTAAAATCAGCTTTTTTGATACGATAAATTCCCTGTAGAATAAAGCCTTATATTTCGACATATAATCACCGCCATTCTTTCTTGTTTTTGTTTACATAATATACCATAATTTCTTCAAGAGTAGTGCGGTCAAATACAAGTCCTGAGTATTTGCGGCTCATTTCGTCACGATTATTCACCATAACCTCAGCCCCGAAATCGTTAAGGCGGGCGCTTATTATATCCTCAGGTTCAATTTCCTTGTAGTCGTTTTTGGTGCATTTAATAACACAGTGGTCGTTGAGAATATCGTCCTTATAGCCGCTTATTAGAATCTTTCCCCTGTCGATGAAAGTAACGCTGTCGGCAATTTTTTCAAGGTCGCTGGTGATATGGCTGCTCATAAGAATGCTGTGATCTTCATTCTGCAAATATTCAAGGAATATGTCCAGAATTTCGTTACGCACAACAGGGTCAAGTCCCGTTGTAGCCTCGTCCATAACAAGCAGTTCAGCATTATGTGACAAAGCGCAGGCAATCTGCAATTTCATTTTCATTCCCTTTGAAAATTTTCCGATTTTTTTCTTTCTCGGAAGCTGGAAACGGTCGAGATATTCCGAATATTTCTCATTATCCCAGTTTTTATATATACCCCCGAAAATTTTCCCCATATGATTTGCGTTAAAAATATCGTGAAAGGGCAGTTCATCAAAAACTACCGCAATACGCTCTTTTATTTCTCTTTCATCTTTTTTATGGTCAAGACCAAGAAGCTTTATTTCTCCATCATTAATGGGAACAAGATTGAGTATACTGCGGATAGTAGTTGTTTTGCCTGCTCCATTTTGTCCTATAAAGCCCATAATACTGCCCTTTGGCACGTTAAAGCTTACATTGTCAAGAGTAAAGCCGTCATATTTTTTAGTAACATTTTTCAGCTCTATAGCATTTTCATATGTATTGCTCATAACTGACCTCCATAAACTATTTCTAATATTTCCCGAAGCTCATCAAGCTCCACACCACACAGCTTAGCCTTATCACATACATTTATGAGCATATCTTCAATCTGTCGCAGCTGCTCCTCGCGGAAAAGCTCCTTATTCTGAGCTTTTATGAAACTGCCCTTTCCCGTATAGGATTCTATAAATCCATCACGTTCAAGTTCCTCATATGCTCTTTTTGTAGTGATAACGCTGATTCTCAATTGCTGTGCAAGGGCTCTCATTGAAGGAAGCGCGTCCCCCTCTTTCAATCTGCCATCGAGAATCATTTCTTTAATTTGGGAGGTTATCTGGTTATAGATAGGCTCTCCCGAGGAATTGCTTATGATAATATCCATAGGTGTGCACTCCTATTCTTTGGCAGTATCCGCGAGCTCTGCGAAATCTGCCGAAAATTCAAATTTGAATATTGTATATACTTGATATACACATTATACACGCTTATACACAATTTGTCAAGGGGTTTCTGAAAATTTTTCCGTAAAAATTTTTGTAACGCAAAAAAGCCGCATGTGATTGTCAGCCACAGGCGGAAAATAAATTCTTTTTATTTGATTTCATCGCAGTAAAATATTCTATTAATGCCATTCCTGCTCCGGGGTGTGCATTTTGCGAGACCGCAGGCAGAGCA
>CALGTV010000025.1 GCA_937902395.1 uncultured Ruminococcus sp. | reverse complement strand
TTGATTATTGAAAAATAATTTTTATTTTCTACTTTTTCACTAATCATCAACAGGAAAAACTGTGTATTAATAATAAAATTTACAGTTATATCTTTTGCAATAAATAGTTATATATTTTTAAAACAGAGTCGCGAAATTTGTTGTTTTATCTGAATTTTTTAAAAATATCGGACACGGCACAACCTGTCCCTACAAAATGGCTATTCTATGTTATACGATGTAGGGTCACGGCGTGCCGTGACCGCAATTCGAAACAAAATTTAGGTTTTTCGACAAATAAAGGGACGCTCCGAAAAGCGTCCCTTGAAATATTACTTGATATCTTCGTGATGTGCCTGTAAGGATTTCACGCTGATTTCCTTGTTGGATTTCATATACTTGATACCCTCAAGACTTGCCTTGGCTGCTGCCATAGTTGTGATATATGTTATGCGGTGCTTGATAGCAGACTTACGGATATAGCTGTCATCATGAATACTTGTCTTGCCTGCGGGAGTATTGATAATAAGCTGAATTTCTCCGTTTGCAATTTCATCCGCAATGTTAGGTCGTCTGCCCTCATAAATCTTGAAGATTCTCTCGCAAGGAATTCCAGCCTCAACAATAAGCTTGTAGCATTTGTGAGTTGCAAGAAGCTTGAAGCCAAGCTCGTGGAAGCCCTTTGCAATGTCGATAAGCTCAGGCTTATCTCTGTCACAGATACTGAGAAGTACTGTTCCGCTTTCAGGGAGGTAATTCTTTGTTGCTTCCTGTGCCTTGTAGTAAGCCTCGCCGAAACTGTCAGAGATACCGAGAACTTCACCTGTTGAACGCATCTCAGGTCCGAGAACCGGGTCAACCTCGGGGAACATATTGAATGGGAATACAGCTTCCTTTACGCCGTAGTGGTCAATCTGACGGTCTTTCAGCTCGGGAACAGGTGAGGGATTGCCTGTGATAGAAGATGTGATAATCTCTGTTGCAATCTTTACCATGTTGATATTGCATACCTTTGAAACAAGGGGAACTGTTCTGGATGCTCTTGGGTTTGCTTCAAGAACATATACTGTATCGCCCTCAATAGCGTACTGCATATTCATAAGACCGCGTACATTCATTTCTACAGCGATTCTTCTTGTGTAATCCTTGATTGTCTCAACGATTTCAGGTGAGAGATTCTTTGAGGGGAGGATACAAGCGGAGTCGCCTGAGTGTACGCCTGCAAGCTCGATATGCTCCATAACAGCAGGTACAAAGCAGTTTGTACCGTCGGAGATAGCGTCAGCCTCGCACTCTGTTGCGTGGTTGAGGAAACGGTCAATGAGGATAGGTCTGTCGGGAGTTACACCTACAGCCGCATTCATATATACGCGCATCATTTCATCGTCGTGTACGATTTCCATGCCGCGTCCGCCGAGAACGTAAGAGGGACGAACCATTACGGGATAGCCGATTCTGTTTGCGATTTCAATTGCCTCGTCTGCATTTACAGCCATTCCAGCTTCAGGCATGGGGATTTCAAGTTTATCCATCATTGCGCGGAAGTGGTCTCTGTCTTCTGCAAGGTCAATAGTCTCGGGAGTTGTACCGAGGATGTTTACGCCGTACTTTTTAAGGTCGTTAGCAAGGTTAAGGGGTGTCTGTCCGCCGAACTGAGCAATAACGCCTACGGGCTTTTCCTTGTCGTGAATAGCAAGAACATCTTCAAGTGTAAGAGGCTCGAAATAAAGCTTATCGGATGTATCATAGTCTGTTGATACTGTCTCAGGGTTGCAGTTTACGATAATTGACTCGAATCCAAGTTTTTTCAGCGCAAGTGCAGCATGTACACAGCAGTAGTCGAACTCGATACCCTGACCGATTCTGTTAGGTCCGCCGCCGAGAATCATAATCTTTGGCTTTTCTGTGCTTACAGGGCTCTTATCCTCTTTAAGATGATATGTGGAGTAGTAGTAAGCCGCATTTTCTGTGGAGCTTACGTGAACGCCCTCCCAAGCCTCGCAGATACCGTAGCTGATACGTGCGTTTCTTACTTCTTCCTCTGTAACTTCAAGGAGTGAGCTGAGGTAACGGTCGGAGAAACCGTCAAGCTTAGCCTGTCTGAGAATGTCCTCCTCGGGAACAGCGCCCTTTAATGTGAGGAGCATTTCTTCTTCCTCAACAAGTTCAAGCATCTGCTCTAAGAAGTACTTCTTTATTTTTGTAAGCTCAAAGATTTCGTCAATTTCAGCGCCCTTACGGAGTGCTTCGTATATAATAAACTGTCTTTCGCTTGTGGGATATTTCAGCAGGTCAAGGAGTTCTTCCTTTGTCATGCTGTTGAAGTTCTTAGCGAATCCAAGACCGTATCTGCCTGTTTCGAGGCTGCGGATTGCTTTCTGGAATGCTTCTTTGTATGTCTTACCGATACTCATAACCTCGCCTACAGCGCGCATCTGAGTTCCAAGCTTATCCTCTGAGCCCTTGAATTTCTCAAATGCCCAGCGAGCAAACTTGATTACGATATAATCACCGTCGGGAACGTACTTGTCAAGTGTACCATACTTTCCGCAGGGGATTTCATCAAGTGTAAGACCGCAGGCAAGCATTGCGGAAACAAGTGCAATGGGGAAGCCTGTTGCCTTTGATGCAAGGGCGGAAGAACGTGAAGTTCTGGGGTTAATTTCGATAACGACAATACGTCCTGTTTCGGGGTCGCGGGCAAACTGACAGTTACAGCCGCCGATAACCTCGATAGCCTCAATGATTTTGTATGACATTTCCTGAAGTTCTTTCTGAACATCCTCGGGAATTGTAAGCATAGGTGCTGAGCAGAAGGAATCACCTGTATGAACGCCGACAGGGTCGATATTTTCAATGAAACATACAGTAATCTTGTTATTGTTGATATCGCGGACAACCTCAAGCTCAAGCTCTTCCCAGCCGAAGATACATTCTTCAACGAGAACCTGACCAACGAGAGAAGCCTGTAAGCCTCTTTCGCAAACGACTTTAAGCTCATCTACATTATATACCATACCGCCGCCTACGCCGCCCATGGTATATGCAGGACGAAGAACAACGGGATATTTTAGATTTTCAGCGATTTTAACAGCTTCATCAACAGTATAGGCAACCTCGCTTCTGGGCATGCCGATACCGAGGGCATTCATTGTGTTCTTGAATTCGATACGGTCTTCGCCTCTTTCGATAGCGTCAACCTGAACTCCGATTACGCGTACACCGTATTTTTTCAGAACTCCTGCCTCATCCAGCTCTGAGCAGAGGTTAAGTCCTGACTGACCGCCAAGGTTAGGGAGGAGAGCGTCGGGGCGTTCCTTTTCGATTATCTGTGTAAGTCTTTCCACGTTGAGCGGCTCGATGTAAGTAGTATCAGCAACGTCGGGGTCTGTCATAATTGTTGCTGGGTTTGAGTTTACGAGGACAATCTCGTATCCCAGATTTTTGAGGGCCTTACAAGCCTGAGTTCCCGAATAGTCGAACTCACAGGCCTGACCGATAATGATTGGGCCTGAACCGATAATCATGATTTTGTTAATATCCTGAATCTTTGGCATTTTTTTCTCCTGACCCGTGCTGGCAGCACGTTATATTTTAGGTGCGTTTCAGTTTTTCACGCTGATTAGCTCCTAATATTCTACCCTATATCATACCACAAAATGAAAAAAAATGCAAGGGGTCAGAGAGCATTTCAGCAAATTTTTATAAAGAAATTCTCACTATTTGAAAAAAATACGATTCCTTTGACTTTTTTCACAAAAATATTGTGAATTAATTTCGATAATTATTGCATTTGCGTTTGGTAAATATTTTTTAGTCCGATTTATGCGAATTACGAATTAAATATACCCCATGCTTTTCATCAGAAACAGCCATAATGTCATTGTAAATGCTGAACATATTGTTGTAAGCATTACCGAAAATGCTGTAATCGTGCCTTTATGTCCGAAATTTTTTGCCATAATAAAACAACTGCTTGTTGTTGCACTGCCAAGCATTATAAGAATTGCCACAAGCTTTTCACCGCGGAATCCCAGTGAAATCGCGATAGGCAAGAATATCGCGCATAATAGTACAAGCTTTATCAGACATATTCCTACAGTTACTTTTACGCGGCTTCCTGCTTCGCTTTTGCGGAATGATGCGCCTAATGCTATCAGTGAAAGGGGAGTTGCCATATTTCCCAGATATGACACGGTTTTCATCATAATCGCAGGCTGAGGAAGTGCCAGAACTGACCATAGCAGACCAACTGCTATACCTATTATAATGGGATTCGTTACAATGCCTTTCAGCGTATCGAGAAACAGTTTTTTTCGGTCTGTACCTGTTTTTTCGGGAGATGTCGCCGCGAGCACTGCCACAGCTATTATATTATATATAGGTACAGTACCTACAATCATCATTGCTGCCATTGTGGATTCGCCATAAATATTCTTGATAAAAGCTATGCCCAGAATTGCCGCGGAGCTTCTGTATGCCGCCTGAATTATCTCTCCGCGCTCTGCCTTATCCTTGTGGAAAAGGGAGTATATAATGGCAATTCCCACGCTGAGCAGGGTGACAATTATGCAGAAAAGCACCATTTTTCCGTCCCATACGCCGTTGAAATCCGCTGTGGAAAGGTCAATAAAAAGCAGAGCAGGAAGTGCCGCTCTGAATGTGAATTTGTTCAGCTTAGCGGTTGTGTGGTCGTCCAGAAGATTGATTTTTCTGCATATGTAGCCGAATATCATCATCAGCACCACAGGTACAGTGGCGTTGAGACTGAATTGAAGATTATCTATAAACATTTTTACACCTTATATTCAATATTTACACAAAAGGATGTTCCGCGTGAATAACAGCCTTATATGTGGGATTTTTTTCGCGGATTTTTTCAGCCACAAGCTCTGCCGCTTCTTCGTCCCTGTATTTTGAATCTACAGGAATACAAAGGTCAAACAGCAGAGTTGTGAAGCTTTCGCCGCAAACTATTCTGAAATCGTGGAGTGTAAATGATTTGTCAACCTCTGCCAGACATTCTTCTGCCAGCTTTTTCAGCGAATCAACCTGTTCATTATTTATGGCTATGGGGTCAAGGTGTATTGTGACTATTGCTCCGAAATGTTCGTTCATATCCTTTTCAAGTATGTCAATTACCTCGTGGGCATGGTTGAACTCACATTCCTCGGAAACTTCCGCATGAAGCGTAATAATAAAACGTCCCGGACCGTAGTCGTGTATCATAAGGTCGTGAACGCCCTGTACATCGGGGTATTTTTTTATAAATTCGTAAACGCTTTCCACCAGTTCCGGAGAGGGCGCTGTGCCAAGGAGTAAATCCACTGTTTCCTTTGCCGCCTTGAAGCCTGCAAATATAATCAGACAGGCTACAATCAGCGTTGCCCAGCCGTCAAGGCTTATGTCAATGAATTTTGCGGAAAGAGTTGTGAAAAATACAAGGGAGGTTGCTACGGTATCGGATATACTGTCTAATGCTGCCGCCTTTATTGCCGCAGAATCTATGGTATTGCCGATTTTTCGGTAAAAAAGATACAGCCACAGCTTGACGAGAATTGCAATTCCGAGAAGTATCAGCGTAATCGGGTGAAATTCGGGTTTATCGGGGTGAATAATCTTATCTATAGCTGTTTTGAAAAGCTCGATTCCCACAATCATTATCATGATATCAACGATAAATGCGGTGATATATTCCATTCTGCCGTGGCCGAGAGGATGCTTTTTGTCCGCGTGCTTTGAGGACATGCGGAAGCCAAGCATTGTAACAACTGATGAACCTGCATCAGAGATATTGTTGAAAGCGTCGGCTACAATTGCAACAGTTCCCGAAAATATACCCGTAAGGAGTTTGAGAATAAAAAGCGCAATGTTGGTAATTATTCCTGTTGTTCCCGACAGCATGGCATATCTTTCACGCACTTCGTTTTTTTCTGTTTTTTCATAGTCCTTTACAAATGATTTTATAAGAAGATTGGTAAGCAATATTTTCAGCCTTTCTGTAATTATTTTTTCGCTGTTCGATGCCTTTTTCATTGGCTTTGCCAATATAGGATGCTGCCCCACACTCTGCTTTGATGCCAGCGGGGGCTCCCCGCCTCTGCTAAAGGGCTTCGCCCTTTAGAATCCCACCCTTGTAGTCTTTCGCGGTTTTTCGACAGCCTACGGACACGGCACGCTGTATCCTTAAACAAAATAATATTATCATATAAGTTCAGCTTTTCTGTATCCGTTAGGACTGATTCCCGTCTGCTGTCGGAATTGGCGCAGAAAATATTTGTCGTCCTCATATCCGCATTTTAAAGCTATGGCAGGGAGGCTCAGAGCCGTCGTCATAAGCAGATATTTCGCAAGGGATATTCTGCTTTGTATTAAATCCTGATGAAAGCTTATGCCAAATAAATTTCTGTATGCCGCACGGAAATGTCCGCAGCTAAGGTGCAGATCGCGGCACTGATCTTCAGCGTCCCACTTTCTGTCCGGGTGGTTGTACATCTCTGTTCTGATAGCGGAAAATTCGTGAAATCCCGAAGTCTTGCGCTGTTTGCTGAAATTTTCTGTCTTTCTGTTTGTTTCCTCTATAAGTGTCTTGAGTATTTCTTCTGCTGTTGTATTGCAGGAATTTGAGGTGATTTCGCTTGTGATTACATTGTCAGTTTTGTTCATCAGCTTGTGATAAGGTGCGTGGTCAATGAGGATTTTCAGTCTGTCTGCCAGAATTTCGTGAAAATTATCGGAATGATTGCCTATTACCGCATAAACGAAATGTTTATCCATAATTTTGGCGCATATCACCTTGCCGCCTGTATTAAGCTTTTTCATTGCCTCCGCGATTTCCATATCAAGCTTGACGGACATACTTTTTTCGTCAATTCCGCTTTCATCGGAGAATATGCGGGTTTTCAGCAATACAGCGGATATCTTATCCTTTTCTTCTTCCTTTGAAAGAGTATTGCCGATTTCACGTATAAGTCCTGCTTTGTTATAAATTCCCGTCGCGGTGTCTCTGAATGCGGAAAGATTGTTGTATTCCAGCAATTCGTTTATATCATTCTTCATTCGCAGTACGTTCAGGGCATTTACTGCTGAATTTATCCAGTTAATTACAGAGGGGTCGTAGCCGTCCGGTCTGGTGTACTGAAAGATAAAATAGCCGATTTCTATTCCGCTTGTGAACATGGGGACAAAATACAGGTATTTCTTATCGCCGGCACCGGGGAGCTCATCGGGATACAGCATTTTTCTCTTATAATAGTGTGGCTCAGATGATACTTCAATGGGACTGATTATGCGGTACAGCGTCATCATTTCATCGTTGGAGTTTTTTTCCAAATCTGCTTTTTCCTTTAAATCTGACCAGTTTTCATAAAGGCAGAGAAAAAGACCGTTTAAATCTCTTATAAGGTATGCATAGTCCTGCAATGCTCGGATATAATCGCTGAGTGAACGGCACATTGCAAGCTGATGTTCAAAATTTCCGCATATGGTCATGCTGTTGTAAAACTGCACTTTTCGCACATTTTCAAGCTCTTTCATCAGAAAAGTCTTGTTGCTTCCGCAGGGACAGCTTCCGCCTGTTACCATACAGCCTTTGACAGAGATATCCTCAGCAGGTGCGTCGGTAATCATGCTGTTGAGTATACTTACAGCTTTTGCGCCTACGTTGTATCTGTTTCGGGAATAGGTTGTGAGAATCGGGTAATGGTAATATCTTTCTCCTACATATTCATATCCCACAACGGAAATATCCTTGCCGACTTTTATGCCGTTTTCAAACATCTTGTCAATAAATCCGTAAGCCATGAAGTCGTTGGCACATATCAGTGCCTGCGGCATGGGACGCTTTCCTTCGATATATTCAATAGCAAGGCTTTCACCTGTATTTGTCCAGTAGTTGCCGTAGATTATGTTTTCCTCTCCGAAAGATATGCCTTTTTCTTTTAAAATATCCCTTACACCTTCAACGCGCTTGTGAGATGTGGGGATTTCATACTGTCCTGTCAATACGTCGATATGTGTGAAACCGTGGACATCTGTAAGGTGACGGGTTATTTCATGGAAATCGTCCCGTATATCATTGTTTACACAGATATAGCCCTCGATATTCTCGCCTGCAATTACAACGGGGATATCAATTTCCTCCAGCTTTTTAAGAATCATGGGGCGAAGGTCGTACTCAGAAAGAGTTTCAGCCATAACTACTACGCCGTCCAGACGGGGAGAATCAAGTAATTCATAAATTTTGTTTTCAACTTCAATGTTGGCGAAATATTCCATATAGGAGAAATTGTGGATATTTGATATAACTGCTGTATCAAGTCCGCATTTATCTGCTTGTGCAATTATACCTTCCAGCATTACTTTCTGAACTTCTTCGGAGGCTCTGCCAACAACTATACCTATAAGCTTTTTATTAATCACAAATTGTCATCTCCTGATATTTGTTTTGTTTCCGAAAATTAATAAAATCAATCACTTTTTGCTATAGTTTAGTCATATATTGCTATCATTCTATCATATATTGCTCTTTTTTTATTATATTATATCATACTTAATAGCAAAAAGCAAGTAAAACATCTTCAAAAAATCCACCATTTCTGCATATTGTGGGTTGTGAATAACAAGCAAAAGAGGTATAATTATATCAAAGGATACGAATTGTACAAAAATTGCCTGTACTTTGAAAACTTTTTATCTTTCAGGCGCAGGCGTATCAAATTATGAAGGGATGATTAGTATGAATAAGAAAAAACTGATTTCAGCCGCGGTTTCAGCCGCTGTATTCGTAAGCAACTTCGCTGTTATGCCTCAGATTGCAGGTATGCAGTCCTGCACAGTGAAAGCTGTATGCGATACCTTTGATGAAAACTATGACGGCTGGCATCACACAGAAACAGAAGAAATACTTGTTCCTGCCGAAGGTATGAACGGCACAAGAGGTCTGCTTGTAACAGGAAGAAATACTTCCGCAGAGGGTGCTGCTTCATCTAAAGGGTTTTACCTTATCGGCGGTGAAAAGTATAAATACAGTATAAATGTAAAGGCTGACACAGCTGAGACATTCCACCTTTCGCTTACTTATTTAGATGATGAAACTCATGAGGAAACAACAGTTGAGCTTGATTCAGCTAAAGCAAAAGCAGGCGAATGGACAGAGCTTTCAGCGGAATTTAAAGCTCCAAAGGGTTCATATGAGTTTGAAATGAAAATCACAACAGACAGCACCGCAGATTTTGTAATTGATGAGTGCGTCGTTACAGGTAAGGAGACTGCAGCTGTAAAGGCTGCCGGAAATGGTCTTAAAGAGGCTTTCGCAGGCTATGGTTTCCGTGTAGGTAATATCCTTAACTATAAAACAGTAAATGATTCTGCTATCAAGGCAAATTACATCAAGGATTTCAATGCAATTGAGGGCGAGAATGAAACAAAACCCGATGCTACACTGGTTAAAAACGGTTCTACAAATACAGATGTTAAAGTATCTCTTAACAGTTCAGCTGCAATTGCTGACTTCTGTATAAAGAATGGTATGGGATTCCGTGGTCATACTCTTGCTTGGCATAGCCAGACTCCACAGTGGTTCTTCAAGGACAACTGGCAGGACGGCGGAAGCTGGGTAAGCGAAAGTGTTATGAAACAGCGTCTTGAAAGCTATATCAAGAATATATTTGCAGCATTCAAATCCCAGTATCCCACCCTTGACCTTTATGCATATGACGTTGTAAATGAAGCTGTATCTGATGATTCAAACAGAACAGCGAACAACGGCGGTGCAAGAGTTCCGGGTTACGGCAATGGTGCATCACCTTGGGTACAGGTTTACGGTGACAACGGATTTATTGAGGACGCATTCACATTTGCAAGAAAATATGCTCCTTCAACTTGTAAGCTTTTCTACAACGACTATAACGAATACTGGGACCACAAGCGTGATTGTATCATTAATACTGTCCTGAAACCTCTTAAAGCAAAGAATCTTATTGACGGTATGGGAATGCAGTCGCATATTCCCGCAAATGCAACAGGCTTTGCAGGAACTGATTCCTACTTACAGGCAATGGATATGTATCTTGCTCTTGGCCTTGAAGTTCACGTTACAGAGCTTGATATTTCTGTTGAAAGCGGAAAATACAGCTATACAGATCAGGCTAACAAGTACAAGGCTATTTTCCAGCATGCTATGGAAGTCAACACAAGCGGCAGCACTCCCGGAAAGGTTACACTTATTCAGATGTGGGGACCAAATGACGCTAACTCATGGCTTAAAGCAGGTTCAAACGCTCTCCTCTACGATTCAAACAATAAGCCTAAGGAAGCTTATACAGCACTTATGAATCTCGGCGACGGAAACGGACCTATTGAAGGCGTTGACGGCGATCCTGTTGAAATTAAGCCTAATGAATACGGCTGGTACTATCAATGCGGATTCGAGGACGGTACAAGCAGCTGGACAGAGCGCGGCGGAAATACTGTAGCTCAGAGCTCAGCTGAGCATTATACAGAATGGGGCAGCAATTCACTTTATGTTTCTGATAGAACAGAAACATGGCAGGGTGCAATTTATACCCTCAATTCCGGTGCTTTCAAGGCTGGTGAGGCATATAGTTTCAGCGCACACGTTAAGCAGAACTCAGGCGAGAACGTTAAGTTCATGATGAAGATTGAGTATACTGACGGAAGCGGCGAAACAGCTTATGATGAAGTTGCAACAGTAATCGCCCCTAATGATACATGGGCACAGCTTGTAAATACATCATACACAATCCCTGCTGACGCTTCAGGTGTAAAAATTTACATTGAAACAGAGGAATCACTCACAGATTTCTATATTGACGAGGCAATCGGCGCAGTTGATAAAACAGGAATTCAGGGCGAAGGACAGCCTGAGATTCCGAATCAGCCAAGTACTCCCGGAAATCCCTCAACTATGGTTCTCGGCGATACTGACGGCGACGGAGCAATCACAGTATTTGATATGATTTGCGCACGTAAGGTACTTCTTGAAGATATTACAGATTCCACAATCGTAAAGTGCGCTGACGTTGACCAGAGCGGCAAGGTTGAAGTAAATGACCTCGTTCTCTTACAGCAGTTCCTCTTAGGTGCGATTGACGAATTCCCCAACAACAGACCTCCCGTTGATACAGCGGCTATGGAAGTTATCTTCAAGAATCTTTCAATAAACAGCAGCTGGAAGAATGATGGAGAAAATAACGTGCTCTGGACACATCGTTTCGGAGCTGACCCTGGATTTATGGTATACAAGGACAGACTTTATGTATACACAACAAATGACGCTCCCGAATACAGAAGCGACGGAAAAATTCAGGTAAATACTTATAACTCAGGTACAATCAACTGTTTCTCATCTGCTGACCTCGTAAACTGGACTGACCACGGTCCAATCCCCGTAGCAGGCAGAAATGGCAGAACTCAGAACGGTGCGGCAAAGTGGGCAACTTATGCATGGGCTCCCGATGCAGCATGGAAAACAATCAACGGCAAGGATAAATTCTTCCTTTACTTTGCAGACAGCGCAGGCGGTATCGGCGTGCTTACAGCTGACAGCCCCGAAGGTCCTTATACTGACCCTATCGGCAAGGCACTTATCAACAAGAGCACATCCGGTTTCGGCGATGTAACATGGCTCTTTGACCCTGCTGTTCTCGTTGACGACGACGGTACAGGCTACCTCTATGTAGGCGGCGGTGTACCTGACGGCAAGGCTGCTGATCCCGGTACAGCAAGAGCAGTTAAGCTTGGTGCTGATATGACATCACTTTCAGGTTCAGCTGTAAAAATGAATCCTCCTTATCTCTTTGAGGATTCAAGCATACTCAAGGTTGGCGATACATACTATTATTCATACTGCACAAACTGGAATACAGGCGGAAATCCATATGGTTTTGGCAATGCTGAAATCGGTGTTATGACTTCCACAAATCCCCTTGGACCTTTCACATACAAGGGAATCGCATTAAAGAATCCTGCTTCCTATAAGCTTGACGGTGGCGGAAATAACCACCACTCAATCGTTGAGTTCAAGGGTAAGTATTATATGCTTTACCACAGCCGTAACCTTTCAAGAGAAATGAACATTCAGGCTCTCAATTCCGACGGCACAGTTGACCTTGGCGGTAACTATCGTTCACCTCATATTGACGTATGTAATTTCTCAAATGGTATGTTCTCTGCAACAGGTACAATGAAGGGCGTTTCGCAGATTGAAACTCTCAATCCATACACAACAGTTCAGGCTGAGACAATGTCAAATCAGTCCAAGGGAATTACAACAAGCGGTCTTTGCGATACAAAGGTTATCGGTAAGAAGGGCGAATGGACTAAGGTAAGCGGCGTTAATTTCAAGAACGGCACAGATTCTCTTACAATCAAGGCTTCTTCTTCAAACGGCGGCGCTGTAAAGGTTTGCGTAGGTTCACCTACAGGCGATGTTATCGGTTATGCTGAACTTTCATCAACAATGGAGAATGTAACAGTTCCCACTGTAACAAATATGACAGGTACAAAGGACGTTTACTTCGTATTCAGCGGCGATGTTGAATTCGATTCATGGAGCGTCAAATAAACGATTACAACTTATTATCCCTCATAAAAAGTTCATCGGGGGAGAACTCCCGATGAACACTCTTTCTCATCGCATTAGCGATGAACCTCTCAACAGATTGTAGCTTGTCTGCTATCAGCACAATTGCAGACATGATATAATAAAAAATATAATGTAAGGGCAAGACAAATCAGAAAACCGGTCGTTTGGGTTACGACCGGCTTTTTGCTTTTAGGGATTAGTATTAGTTTTCATATTTTGTAGATGCGGCAATGCGTAAAGCTGTGTCCTTATCCTCGGCTTTAATCATGCCTCCATATTCAAGGCTATCCGTGGGCATAACGCTTATCCAGTATTTTCCAACTTTTTCGCCATACTTATGAATAAAAATATGTGCGTTTTCTTTTTCAATAATGTAAGCATTCGTAAAATCCATTAAAGAAACGCCCTTGGCAAAGCGGATTGTATTTGCAGTGACTTCGTCAAGTCCTGCGATGTCGGCTTCGGTAATACTCAGCAGTCCCTTGATACGTCCGTATCTTGTGCCCTTTGTTTCAATTCCCAGTTCGGCAAGGGGAACGTCATAAAGCTTTTTATTCAGCTTTTTCATTTTTCTGTCAAAAGGAATTATATTGTAATGTTCAAAAATAGCTCGTTCTGCCTTGGCTTCCTCATATGTGTATACGTATTTTTCGTCTTCTGCCCAATCGGTCATGGATAAAAATCCGACTGATGTAGTAGCTTTTTTCTTTTCTTCTTCGTTCTTGTTACTATAAATTTCATATGTGAGAAGCTGTCCATTATTTTCATCAGATTCCTTATGATAATCAAGTCCCGGTGGAACTTTCATGGAAACGCCGTTGTTAAACTCAATTTCCACCCAATCAGCTGGAGTTGTGAAATAATCTTCGGGGATTTCCTGCAAAGTTTCGTTAATCGGGAAAAACTGTTTCTCCAGCTTTTTAAATTCTTCAACAATTTCTTCTTTGGTTTTCAATTCAGTAATAATAGAATATCCGGTATATATTCCATCCGGCTTATAATATCCGCTTGTGAAAGATACCGCATATAAAACAAGACAGCCTAAAATCAGCTTCTTTATAATATTTATCAAATTTTACACCTCGCAATGCGGCTTCTTTGTTTTATTATACAATGAATTAACATTAAAGTCAAGTCGAACTTAACATTTCTTCAAAAAGTCCACCAAATCTTCAAATTGTAGGTTGTAAAGTTTTTGTGAATGGTTTATAATAAATATAGTAAGAAATTTTGGGAATTCAATATTTTGAAAGGGATGATTAATTATGAATTTCAAATCAATTATCAGCAGAACAGTTTCTGCTATTACTGCATCGGCTATGCTTATTGCAGGTGCTGCTGTTGTTCCTATGAACAATACAATCGAATCATCAGCGGCTGAAAAAGTTGTAATCGATACAACTACAGAATATCAGACAATCCGCGGATTCGGCGGTATCAACCACCCCGAATGGACAGGTCAGGATCTTACAGAAGCACAGAGAAAAACTGCTTTTGGGAACGGCGATAATCAGCTTGGTATGTCCGTTCTCCGAGTATTTGTAAACCCTGATAAAAACCAGTGGAACAAGGCTGTTGCTACTGCTAAATATGCGCAGTCACAGGGAGCTACAATTTTCGCATCTCCTTGGGAGCCGCCCTCGAATCTTGCTGAAAAAGGTACAGGCGGCGCAAGAGGCGGTAAGCTTCATCTGCCGAAATCAAACTATGCGGCATACGCTCAGCATCTTAACGATTTTGGTACATACATGAAAAGTCAGGGCGTTGAGCTGTACTCAATTTCAGTTCAGAATGAGCCTGACTACGCTGACGAGTGGACAGCATGGTCATCTGACGAAACTACCGATTTCCTTGCAAACTATGCGGATAAAATCACAAGTACCCGCGTAATGTCTCCTGAAACATTCCAGTATACAAACAAGGATTACTACAGTAAAATCCTTAATAACTCAAAGGCTATGGCAAACTGTGACCTTTTCGGTACACATTTCTACGGCACCCAGAGAAGTCAGATGGATTTTCCTGCTCTTGAAAACTGCGGCAAGGAAATATGGATGACCGAGGTTTACGTACCAAACAGTGAAGCAAATTCCAATAACATCTGGAGTCAGGCTATTCAGGTTTCCGAAAATATCCACAACGGTCTTGTTGTAGGAAATATGAGCGCTTATGTATGGTGGTACATCAGAAGAAGCTACGGTCCCATGAGCGAGGACGGTTCAATTTCCAAGCGCGGATATAATATGGCACACTTTTCTAAGTGGGTACGTCCCGGCGATATCCGTATTGCCGCAACAGAACAGCCTGCAAGCGGCGTTCTCGTTTCTGCGTACAAAAACGATAATAAGCAGGTAACTATTGTTGCTATCAATAAGGGTACAGAGGGCTATGCACAGGAATTTACAATCGGCAGCGGCGAAAAAATCATTGATGTTGACCGCTGGAGAACAACTGCAAATGAAAATCTTGCACTTACAGAAAATCTTGAAAACGACGGCAGCAGTTTCTTTGCACAGCTTCCTGCAAGCAGTGTTACAACATTCGTTGTAAGCCTTGAGGGCAGCGGAGTAACTCCAGGTTCACAGCCTGACGAAAATGGTTACTATTTCCACGATACATTTGAAAAAGATACTTTTGATTGGATTGGCAGAGGCGATGCAACTGTTATGACAAGCGGCAGAGTATTCTATAAGGGTGCAGAGGCACTTCTCATACAGGAAAGAACTAAGACATGGAATGGCGCCGCAAAGTCTCTCAACTCAAAGGTGTTCAAACCCGGTGAAACATACAGCTTCAGTACTCTTGCAACATATTTTGACGGTGAAGCATCAACTAAGTTTTTCCTGAAGTTACAATATATAGGTTCGGACGGTGAAACTCATTATTCCACAATTGCAGAGGGAGAGACAATCCCTGGTACATGGGTACAGCTTGCAAATGCAAATTATAAAATTCCTGATGATGCAACAGAAATGCAGATTTATGTTGAAACAGAGGAAGGCACAGAAAATTTCTACATAGAAGAAGCTATCGGTGCTGTAGCAGGTACAAAAATTGACGGTCCTGCCGCACCTGTAATCACCACAGCAACTACTACTACAACCACAACAACTACTACAACTACTACCACAACGACAAAGTCTACAACTATCGCAACAACTACTACAATCAAGCCTGCAACAACAGTTGCAGATACGCAGCCAAATACAACAACTACTATTGTAAATTCTGATGAAAAAAATATATTCTATGGTGATGCCAACTGTGACGGTAATGTTTCCATATCCGATGCCACAGCTATTCTCCAGAGTTTAGGAAATCCCGACAAATACGGTCTTTCTGAACAGGGCAGATTAAATGCCGATGTATGTAATAATGGTGACGGTATTCTTGCTTCTGATGCAGGTGTTATCAAAAAAGTTGACGCTCAGATTTACACTCTTGACCAGCTTCCTGTAAAGGAATAAGGCAGGCGCAACGCGTTGAGATTATTGCAAATGGCAAGATAACTCCGCGATTCAAAAATACGAAATCCTCTAATTTATCCCTCAGCGAGAGCCTCGCAGGCAATTCGCGCTATAATTTCTGCAAAAGGCGGAATAACTCCGCGATTCATAAATATGAAATCCTCTAATTTATCCCTCATAATGCGGTTGCACAGAAAGTGCGGCCGCAATTTATTTATGGGTATAATTGGTGAAGCAATATTGCTATTTAGAAAATTTTCAAAATACCTCTTGACAAACTCACGAAAATATGATATTATGTATTTAGAGAAAATTCTAAATAGAAAATTCTCTAAATAGTACGTACTAAAATTATAAAAGGAGGGATTATATGGGTTTCCCTGAAACATTCAAAGCCTTGTCAGATCCCGCAAGGCGTGAAATACTGACAATGCTCCGTGAGGGGCGAAAATCCGCAGGGGAAATAGCTGCACAGTTTGATATGACAGGCGCAACTGTTTCGTATCATCTGAAACAGCTGAAAAATGCGGAGCTTGTACACGAAACAAGAGAAAAAAATTTCATCTATTACACGTTAAATACCTCGGTGTTTGAAGAAATAATGATGTGGACAGCACAGTTCATATCCCATTCAGACAGCAAAGAGGGAGAATTGGAGGATAATTATGAAAAAGATGTTGACTAAAACAGATATATTTGCAGCAGTTCTGACGCTTTGTGCAGTAATTCCCGGATTTGTGGTATACAATAAGCTGCCCGAAAAAGTTGCAACTCATTTTAATATGTCGAACGAGCCTGACAGCTATATGCCGAAACTGGCGGCAATTGTGGTATTGCCCGTTGTGCTGGCAGTTATGGAGATTATATGCTGTCTGATTACAAGCACCGACAAACGCACGGAAAACAGCAGAAAAGCCAACACAATGGTTCGCTTTATAATACCTGTGCTTGCATTTGTAATGGAGGGAATGATAATCCTCTATGCACTTGAAAAGCTGACGAATGTAGGTGCAGTTGTAGGACTTCTTATTTCTGTTTTTCTCATTGTAATCGGCAATTATATGCCTAAAACAAGACAGAACAGCTACCTTGGAATAAAAACGCCCCGTACCCTTTCGGATGAAAGAATATGGGACAAGACACATCGTTTTGCAGGTTTTGTCTGGACAATCGGCGGAATTGCACTCCTGCCCGTTTCCCTCCTTGGTATGTATATTCCTGCTTTGATTTTAATGTCCGTTATTGTAATGATTCCTGTTGTTTATTCATTCGTTGTCAGATAACAATAAATCTCCCGATTTTTCGGGAGATTTCAGTCTGTAGAAAAAGGCATATTTTATTTAAGGGCGAGCAATGCTCGCCCCTACAATTGGCTATATAGCGTTATTTTGTGTAGGGGCGACCATTGGTCGCCCGCAATTTCGGAACGAAATTCAAGTTTTTGGACAATCTCAAATCTCCCGATTTTTCGGGAGATTTTTGATTTTGCAAAAAAATCCCCTCGCCGAAACGAGGGGGAAGATAAAGAGGTTTAAACAAATGAAAGATATTTCGAGGTATATTCTTCAAATTGTTTTCTGTAGATATCATTGTCAGTGCGGAGCTGTTTCAGTGATTCGTGGAGATTCATATTCTGCTCCTTAACGTCAATCACACATCCTGCGATATTTGAGCAGTGGTCGGAAACTCGCTCCATATTTGTGATAAGGTCATTCCATACAAATCCCGCTTCTATACCGCATCCTCCTACACGGAGTCGTTCAATATGTCTTGAACGGAGAAGTTCTTTCATTCTGTCGATAACCTGTTCGAGAGGCTCTACACGCATTGCCTGTTCAGTGTCAGATTTTTTGAATGATGTGTATGAAAGTTCAACGATTTCTGATACAGCAAGTGAAAGGGAATTCATTTCAATCTGAGCTTCGGGAGTGAAGTTAATGCTCTTATCGCGCATTTCCTCAGCGGATTCAAGGATATTTACAGCATGATCGCTGATACGCTCGAAATCTCCGATAGCTTTAAGGAGCATTGAAGCAGTAGCACCCTCTTTTTCATTAAGCTGATGAGTGCTGAGCTTTACGAGATATGTGCCGATGATATCTTCCATATGGTCAGTTTTATCTTCGGATTCGCGAATATCATTTGCAGATTCCTTGTTGTATTCTGTAAGACATGATATGCTTGATTTGAGAGCATTTGCGGCGATTTCAGCCATTTCATGAGTAAGATTATATGCACATTCAAGGGCGATTGCAGGAGTTGCAAGAAGTCTTTCATCAAGAATGGTTGTTTCTTCCTGTGTATCTGTATCGGGAACAAGCTTATATGCAAGCTTTTCAAGAAGTCCCGACATTGGCAAGAGTATTGCTGTACAGGCAATGTTAAAGATTGAGTGGCATATAGCGATACCTGCAAGACTTGCAGATTCATCGAATATTGCAGGAGAAATCAAAAGATTTACTATAGAAAATACGCTGAGGCAGATAACAGTGCCGATTATATTGAATGAGAGGTGTACGAGAGCAGCACGACGGGCATTTTTAGCTGTTCCGACTGAAGAGAGAAGCGCTGTAACGCAAGTACCGATATTCTGTCCCATGATAATTGGAATAGCCGCGCCATAGGAAACAGCTCCTGTAGCTGCAAGAGCCTGTAATATACCAACAGATGCGGAACTTGACTGGATAATACCTGTGAGAATTGCACCTGCAAGAACTCCAAGTATTGGATTCTTGAACATAATGAATAACTGCTGGAATGCAGGAACTTCTTTAAGTCCCGATACAGCATCTGTCATAGTGTCCATACCGAACATAAGCGTTGCAAATCCAAGGAGAATCATACCAATATCCTTTTTCTTTGCCCCTTTTGTAAACATATACAGAATGATTCCCACAAGGGCGAGAACAGGGGTAAAAGATGTAGGTTTCAGCAGCTGCAAAACGATATTATCTCCCGAAATTCCGCCGAGACTGAGAATCCACGCTGTTACAGTAGTGCCGACATTCGCACCCATGATAACGTGGATAGCTTGTTTAAGGCTCATAAGACCTGAGTTTACAAAACCGACAACCATAACTGTTGTTGCAGATGAACTCTGAATAATTGCGGTTACACCAAGACCTGTAAGAAATCCTGTAAGCTTTCCTGTGGTGAGTTTAGCAATCATAGTTTCAAGCTTACTGCCTGCACTTCTTTCAAGGGATTCACCCATAATATTCATTCCGAAAAGGAACAGGCACAAACCGCCGATAAGGGTTAAGACGTTAAAAATATCCATACATTTTCCTCCGTTTCATTTTTCATACAGATTATATCATAGCAATGTTAAATCTGAAACTGGCGAAATGTAAAATATATGTAAAATTATGGCGAAAAACAAGTCTCCCTCGCTAACCAACAAACGAGGGAGACTTTATAATTAAGAAGGATAGTAAAAATTCAAAATAATAGAGAGGGTTTGTTAAGGAAACTCTGAATAATTCAGGTGTTTCCTTAACAATTTAACTTGAAATCATTAATTAAAGATTGAACATAATGTTGTTCAGAACAGCTTCCAGCATTTCCTGTCTGCCGCTGGAGAGGGAATCAGTAACCTCGCCCTTTTCAAGAGCGTATTTTTCAAGGTCAGCAAGATTAACCTTGCCGTCGATGATATCCTTACCGATGCCTGTTGTCCATGAAGCATAACGGTCATCAACGAACTTGTCAATACGTCCGTCAGAGATAAGCTTATCAGCAATTCTCAGACCGAGTGCAAATGTATCCATACCAGCAATATAGCTGTGGAAGATATCTTCAGGTGTGAAGCTTCCGCGTCTTGCCTTTGAATCAAAGTTAAGACCGCCGTTTGTGAAGCCGCCTGCCTTGAGAACCTCGTACATACAGAGAGCAGCCTCGTAAACGTTTGTGGGGAACTGGTCAGTATCCCAACCGAGAAGTGTATCGCCTTGGTTAGCGTCGATAGAGCCAAATGCACCGTTCTCACGAGCAACACGGAGTTCATGCTGGAATGTGTGCTGAGCAAGTGTTGCGTGGTTTGCCTCAATGTTCATCTTGAAATCCTTGTCAAGACCGTACTTGCGGAGAAAGCCGAGAACAGTAGCTGTATCGAAATCGTACTGGTGCTTTGTAGGCTCCTTGGGCTTAGGCTCAATGTAGAAATCGCCTGTGTAGCCGATAGAACGAGCGTACTCAACAGCCATTTTCATAAGACGAGCCATGTTGTCAAGCTCAAGACCCATATTTGTGTTGAGGAGAGTCTCATAACCCTCACGTCCGCCCCAGAATACATAGCCGTTACCGCCAAGCTTTACAGTAGCGTCAATAGCCTTTTTAATCTGTGCGCCTGCGTATGCAAAAACGTCAGCAGAGGGAGAAGTGCCTGCACCGTGCATGAAGCGTGGGTGATCGAAGCACTTAGCTGTACCCCAGAGAAGCTTCTTTGAAGGGTCAGCAGCCATTTTGTCTGCGATATAATCAACGATAGCGTCGAACTTCTCATTTGTCTCAGCAAGTGAGCCGTATTCGGGAGAGAGGTCACGGTCATGGAAGCAGAAATAATCAATGGAAAGCTTATCCATAATCTCGAATGCAGCGTCTACCTTAGCTTTAGCGCGTGCCTCGGGATCGGATTCGCCCCATGTCTTATCTGTTGTGCCGCAGCCGAACATATCAGTACCGTCGCCGCCCATTGTATGCCACCATGAGAGAGCGAACTTGAGCTGTTCCTTCATAGTTTTTCCGCCGATAACCTCATCAGGATTGTAATATTTGAAAGCAAGGGGATTTGTGCTGTCCTTTCCCTCGTAAGGAATCTTGCCTATATTGCTGAAAAATTCACTCATTTTAAAAACCTCCGTTAAATAAATTTTAATTCTAACAGCAATTTTCGGTCATTGCTGTCATAAATTTGAGAGCTTTATTTCCTGTGCTGATGAAGAAATTGTGCATCTCTAAGATAACTAAATTATAACGCTTTCTGTAAAAAACGACTAATCATTTATTGCTTTCTTAAAAACAAAATTTGCTAACTTGTTCAGAAAAGTTTAAAATTATTTTTTTAGTAAGCCTTAAGTAACGTAATATAGCGGTTTGGGCGTTAATCAGAATTATCTGATATCTTAAAAAGCTTTCTGAACTCTGACGGTGTGCAGTTTTTGTGAGCCTTAAAAATACGATTAAAAGTTGTAAGGCTTGAAAATCCTGAACGCATAGCAATATCTGTTATGGATATTTCAGGGTCGCAGAGAAGCTGTTCTGCCATTTTTATACGTTTACAGCTTATGTAGTGAACGCAGGACATATTATTATACTTCTTAAATAGACGAGAGAAATGGAATTTGCTGTAGCCTGCAATAGCAGCAAGGGTATCAAGTGAGAGCTCTTCTGTAAAGTTATGATTTATATAATTCATAACATATTTCAGCTTTGCGCTGTCATCAGAACTGATATTTTCGCCTATATCGCTGCTTCCTGCATCTCTTAGCTGAGATTCGCGGACAGCTGTGAGTATATTCAGCAGATTCATATAAATACGCGCATCTGCTACAGGGGATTTTGAGTAATAGTCGGAATAAATATCGAGAATTCCCTTTCTTGCTATGAGATAAAGTTCCCTGTCCGGTTCGGGCGTTATGTATACAGATGAACTAAACACAGGCAGCAGGGAATCAAGGATAGAATTGCCGCCAAGCTGGGAATTATCACACTGAAAAAAGATTCGCCGTCCCTCTCTTGCAGGCATGGAGTGAAGCTCTCCGGGAGGAATAATCAGTATTTCCTTTTCTTTAAGGACGTATTCCTTTTCTCCCGAAACTACGGTAAAATCGTTGGTGAGAGGGATAATAATTTCCACGGCGTTGTGCCAGTGTATCGGATATGCTTCGGTTTCAACATTGTCATGGAGCATAACGACGCGTTTGTTTTCGTATTCAACGGTTTCGTAAACTCCTGTGAGATTTTTAATCATAGTATTACCACCTTTGCTGTTGCTATAGTGATTTTGACGAAAAAGGTCTGTAACTGCGGTTTAACCTTTTTATCTCTATTTATATTATACACCAAAATGATATAATTTGTAAATACTGTTTGAATAATTTGTGAAAATTCAGCAATTCATGAACAGAGTACCGCAATTTTTGGTTAGTGATAAGAGAGAAAAAGATATATAATTAATTCATAAGATAGAAAAAACGCAATATCCAATAAATGTATAGGATTTGCAAAAGTAGGTGTGGAAATGGCGGTAAAATTTTCCGAGATAATCTATGGCAGCTTCGGAAACTGTGTTTGCCTTGAAAACGGCAGAATAAAGCTTATAGCTACTGCTGAAGCAGGTCCGAGAATTGTATATTTCGGAGCTGTAGACGGTGAAAATATGCTTTTTGAGGATAACGACCGTAATTTTTACGAGATAAACCGCGGATATGGTGTATGGTATGCTTACGGCGGGCACAGATTATGGACGGCTCCGGAGAAGATGCCTGAAACATATCTTCCTGATAATTCGGGGGTTGTATACAATTTTTGCAAAAATACCCTTACACTTACTGCTCCTGTAACAATATTTGGTAAGCAGATAAGCATGGAAATAATCATGGATGAAGATGACAGTGTGACAATTCTGAATAAAATTGAGAATTGTTCAGGTAAACCTGCAATTTTTGCTCCATGGTCAATTACAGGACTTGCGGCAGGGGGTACGGAATACATACCTTTATGTAAAGAAGATAAAGGATTTCTCCCCAATAGAACGATGGCTCTGTGGAGTTATTCCGATATCAAAGATGAACGCTTTATGCTTACAAATGATTATGCAAAGCTTCGTCAGGACCCTAACAACAAAAAAGCTTTTAAGGTCGGTTTTAATGTAACCGACGGATATATAGAGTATGAAAAGGGAAACTGTATTTTCAGACTTACCTTTGATGACTACAAAAATATGGAATATCCCGATTTCAGCTGTAACTTTGAGACATATACAAATCATCTGTTTCTCGAATGTGAACTGCTGGGTGAGATGAGAAGCTATGCTCCCAATGAAACGGCGATAATTCGCGAGAAATGGGAAATCATAAAAGGGAATTCCGAAAAAGAAGGATTTGATAAATCCGAAAGAAAGGACGGTTAGAGTGGAAAAATATAAAAATGAAGCATTAACCGCACAGGAGAGAGCTGAAGATATAGTAGAAAGGTTTTCAGTAACAGAAGCTGCATCACAGCTTAAATATGACGCTCCCTCAGTGGAAAGTCTTGGCATTCCCGCATACAACTGGTGGAGCGAAGGCCTTCACGGTGTTGCAAGAGCAGGAGTTGCTACAATGTTTCCACAGGCGATAGGTCTTGCGGCAATGTTCGATGATGAGCTTCTTGAAAAGGCAGCAGACGTAATTTCCGATGAAGCGAGAGCAAAATATAATGAGTATTCTGCTCACGGTGATAGAGACATATATAAGGGACTTACCCTCTGGTCACCGAATATAAATATATTCCGCGACCCGCGTTGGGGCAGAGGGCAGGAGACCTATGGCGAAGACCCTTACCTTACAACGCGTCTCGGAGTTGCTTTCACAAAAGGACTTCAGGGAAATGGAAAGGTTCTGAAAACTGCCGCCTGTGCAAAGCATTTTGCGGTTCACAGCGGTCCTGAGGCTTGCCGTCATGAATTTGACGCAATTGCCAACAAAAAGGACATGGCTGAAACTTATCTCCCGGCTTTCGAGGCTCTTGTAAAAGAGGCTAAGGTAGAAAGCATAATGGGTGCATACAATCGAGTGAACGGAGAGCCTGCCTGTGCAAGCAAGGAGCTTATGGGCAAGCTTGCAGAATGGGAATTTGACGGTCACTTCGTTTCAGACTGCTGGGCGATACGTGACTTCCACCTTAATCATAAGGTGACGAAAACAGCTCCCGAATCAGCGGCATTGGCATTGAAAACAGGCTGCGACCTCAATTGCGGCAATACTTATATTCATCTGCTGATTGCTTTAAGAGAGGGACTTATTACCGAGGAGGATATCCGCAAAGCTTGTGTAAAGCTTATGAGAACAAGAGTTCGCCTTGGTATGTTTGATGAATCAACAGAATTTGACAGCCTTGACAACGAAATTGTTGCCTGCGAAAAGCATAAGGAGCTGTCACTTGAATGTGCAAGACGTTCAATGGTTCTGCTGAAAAATAACGGTATACTTCCTCTTGATAAGAGCAAGATAAAAACAATCGGTGTTATTGGTCCGAATGCAGACAGCCGTGAGGCTCTGGAGGGCAATTATAACGGCACAGCTGACAGATATATAACATTCCTTGAGGGAATACAGGACGAGTTTGAGGGCAGAGTAATGTACTCGCAGGGCTGTCATCTCTACAAGGACAGATGTATGAATCTGGGCATGGCTGATGACCGTATAGCAGAAGCGGAAATTGTTGCAGATCATTCAGATGTTGTTATCCTCTGTCTTGGTCTTGACGCTACAATCGAGGGTGAGGAGGGAGATACAGGAAATGAGTTCTCCTCAGGAGATAAAAACGACCTCTATCTTCCCGAAAGTCAGCGTAAGCTTGTGAAAGCGGTTATGGAGCGCGGAAAACCCGTTATCATTGTAACAGCAGCAGGAAGCGCAATTAATGTTGATGCAGATTGCGATGCTGAAATTCATGCTTGGTATCCCGGACAAAGCGGCGGTAAAGCACTTGCGGAAATTCTTTTCGGCAAGGTTTCACCCTCTGGAAAGCTTCCCGTAACATTCTACAAGAGTGCAGAAAGACTTCCCGATTTCGAGGATTACAGCATGAAAAACCGTACATATCGTTACGTTGAGAATGATGAAAATATTCTTTATCCTTTCGGTTATGGCTTGACTTATTCAAAGGTTGAATGTGCTGATTTGAAATATAATGACGGTACAGCCACAGTAACTGTTACAAATAACGGTGAATATGATACAGAAGATGTAGTTCAGCTCTACATAAAGGGCTACAGTGAAAATGCTGTGCTGAATTACAGTCTTTGCGGCTTCAAGAGAGTTTCTCTTGCAAAGGGAGAAACAAAAACAATTGAGCTGAAAATTGCGAAAAGCGCATTTGAGGCTATCAACAGCGACGGTGAAAGAGTCAGCGGAGGGGATAAATTTACTCTCTACGCCGGAATAGCTCAGCCCGACGCATTAAGTGAGAATCTGACAGATACAAAGAGCGTATCTGTTGATATTAGATTTTAAAGTCAAAATGTATTTATGGAGGTTTTTACTATGAAAAAGGTATTATCTATGCTTGCAGCTATGTCAATGCTTCTGTCTATGACAGCTTGCGGTACCGAGAAGGAAGACGAAAAGGCAAACACAGGCAACGATACAAACGTTTCCGATGAGAAGAAGGAAGATTCCAAGAGCAACGGCAAAAAGGAAACTCTCAATGTTTGGGCATTCACAGAGGAAGTTCCCGGCATGGTAGATAAGTACATCGAGCTTAACCCTGAGTTCGGCGAGAAGTACGAAATCAAGAAGACAATCATTCCTACAACAGATGGTGCATATCAGCCTGCTCTTGACCAGGCTCTCATTGCTGGCGGCGAAGACGCTCCTGATATTTACGCTGCTGAGGCTGCATTCGTTCTTAAGTATACACAGGGCGAAGCTGCACAGTATGCTGCTCCTTATAAGGATCTCGGAATTGACGTAGACAAAGCAATTGCTGATGCAGGAATTGCTCAGTACTCTGTAGATATCGGTACAAATACATCAGGAGATGTAGTAGGTCTTGGATATCAGGCTACAGGTGGTGCATTCATTTACCGTCGTTCTATCGCTAAGGATGTATTTGAAACAGATGATCCTGCAACAATCAAGAGCGAAATCGGACCTGGCTGGGATAAGTTCTTTGAGGCTGCTGAGAAGCTCAAGGCTAAGAACTATGGTATCGTTTCAGGTGACGGTGATATGTGGCACGCTGTTGAGAACAGCTCTACATCAGGTTGGGTTGTAGATGATAAACTCGTTGTAGACGATAAGCGTGCAGAGTTCCTTGATTTCTCCAAGAAGCTCATGGACAACGATTATCACAACAACACAGAAGACTGGTCTGACGCTTGGTTTGCTGATATGAAGGGCGAGGGCGAAAAGGGCATCTTCGGATTCTTTGGTCCTGCTTGGCTCATCAACTACACAATGGCTGACAACTGCGGCGGTAAGGCTGTAGGCGAGGGTACATACGGTGACTGGGCTGTTTGTGAGTCTCCTATCGGCTTCTTCTGGGGCGGTACATGGGTACTTGCTAACAAGGACAGCGACCACAAGGAAGATCTCGGTGACCTCATTGAGTGGATTACACTTGACACATCTGATACAGGTCTCCAGTATATGTGGGCTAACGGAACATATAATCCTGAGAAGCCTACAAAGGACTGCGTAGCTTCATCTGTTGTTATGGAGAAGTCTGACGGTACAGTTGACTTCCTCGGTGGTCAGAATATGTTTGACGTATTTGTTCCTGCTAACCAGTTTGCAAATGGTAAGAACCTCACTCCTTTCGATGAAAAGATCAACCTTCAGTGGAGAGATCAGGTTCGTATGTATTCATCCGGTCAGAAGTCCAAGGAAGATGCTCTTAAGGATTTCAAGAGCAAGATAAACGACGAGCTTGCTATCGAAGCTGCTGAATAATCATAGCTGATAATTAAAAATTCCAATGAGCAAACCGCACAGAGTGTAAGCTCTGTGCGGAATTGCCATAATTCAAGGTGGTGCAAAAACTTGAAAACTAAATTAAAAGGTGTCAGCTATGCAAAGTGGGGCTATATTTTCAGTATTCCATTTATTGTGATATTCCTTATTTTCTCGCTGTATCCAACAATTTACACAACAATTCTTGGTTTTACAGATTGTGTTGGACTTAATAACACTAACTGGAAATTTCTTGATGACCCGTTAGCAAATTTCAAAACGATTCTTGATAACCAGTCGTTTAAAACATCTTTGAAGAATACAGTGCTTATCTGGGTGCTGAACTTTACACCTCAGATTACAATGGCTCTGCTTCTTGCAGCTGTATTCACATCTCACAGAAATGAGATTAAGGGTAAGGGCTTCTTTAAGGTAGTATTCTATATGCCTAACATTATCACAGCGGCATCAGTTGCTATCCTGTTCAACGCTCTGTTTGCTTATCCTATCGGACCTATCAACGACCTTCTCGTATCATGTGGTTTCCGTGATGAAGCATTCAATTTCCTTGTGTACAAAACACCGTCACAGCTTATTGTTGCATTTATCCAGTTCCTTACATGGTATGGAAATACAATGATAGTTCTTATTTCAGGTATCCTCGGTATCAGCCCTGACATTTACGAAGCGGCCGAAATCGACGGTTCAAGCGGCTGGCAGACATTCTGGAAAATTACAGTACCCAACCTCAAAACAGTTCTTCTGTACACACTTATTACCAGCCTTGTTGGTGGTCTTAACATGTACGATATTCCTAAGCTGTTCAACGAGGGTGGTCCTGACAGTGCAACTCTTACAACCAGCGTATTTATCTATAATCAGGCGTTCAGCGGAAGATATCTCTATAACAGAGCTGCTGCCGCAAGTATGGTACTCTTTGTACTTATTGCTGCCCTTTCAGGCGTTCTCTTCTGGATTATGCGTGATAAGGATGAAGCAAGGGTTAACAAAGAGAGAAAAGCGGCAATCCGTGAAGCTAAGAAGAAAGGGGAAATGAACAAATGGCAGTAGTAGCAGGCAAAAGTTCAGGAAATGTAATTTTCAAGGTGCTTGCTTATACTCTCTGCATTTCCCTTGCAGTAATAAGCTTGTTTCCTTTCGTGATTATGATAATCAACTCTACACGAAGCACAACACAGATTCAGCAGCACGCTGTATCCCTTATTCCCTCGACGTACTTCTTCAACAACCTTGATGTACTGACAGGAAAATCATTCGACCCATTAAAAGGATTCTTCAACTCCCTTATCATATCATCATTCTCAACGATATGTACAGTTTATTTCTCGACAATGACTGCATACGCACTTGTAGCATATGACTGGAAGCTGAGAAAGCCTTTCTTCACACTTATTATGTGCGTACTTATGATACCTGCACAGGTAACAAGTATCGGTTTTTATCAGTTTATATATAAAATAGGACTGACAAACAACTTCCTCGCACTTATACTTCCCTCAATCGCGGCTCCGACGGTAGTATTCTTTATGAGACAATATATGATACCCGCGCTGCCAATGGAAATCCTGCAATCTGCACGAATTGACGGTGCAGGAGAAATCAGAATTTTCAATCAGATTGCTCTGCCGATGATGAAGCCTGCTATGGCTACACAGGCTATTTTCGCTTTCGTAACAAGCTGGAACAGCCTTTTCCTGCCTCAGATTCTTCTCATCGATAACGACAAGCACACACTGCCAATCATGGTAAGCCAGCTCAACGGTGATATTTACCGTACAGAGTTCGGTGCAATCTATCTCGGACTTTTCCTGACAGTATTGCCCGTACTTGTGATATACTTCCTCCTTTCGAAGCATATTATTGCAGGTGTTGCCCTTGGTGGTGTAAAGGGTTAATCTATCGTTTCACAGGCGATATACACACACACTTTCAAATAAAAAAGCGATGACCTTTAGTACTGAGGTCATCGTTTTTTTGTTTTATCCGAAGAAGTTATATAGTGCTTCTTCAAGTTCGGGAGTGCAGTTGTCGGTATATACGTTTATTGTGTCCCTTTCGGGTGGGTAAAAGCCGAGGTAGTCATAATATAGCCGTGTTGTCATAACAGCTTTGCCCTTATCGTCAGAAGCTTCAACTGCTACTTCGTAGTAAAGCATATTTTTTTCTTCATCAAAAAATTTATCGCTATAATATAAATTATCTTCTGCAAATCCTGCGTTAAGGAATTTTTCCTGATTTTCTATATAGCTGTCGTAATACTCAGCCTTAAAATTATTTGTTCCAAGAATTTTAGCGTCATGATAAGATAAATAATATAGAGCAGGAATAAATGTAGAATCACTTTCTTCCATTTCGTCTGATGCGCTTACTAATTTGTATAATCCGTTTGTCTCCTTTAAAAACCAAAATTCAAGTTTTCGATTATCTTCAAATTCAATAGTAGCAAGATTTGCAACTGTATAAGATTCAGCACTATATATCTGCATATATTGGGATTTAACATGAATTTTTTTTACCTTTGTATTTCCGTAATCTTTTTCATATGCCTCTTTTAGATTTTGTTTGTCTATTTCTAACATTGAATCTAAAAGAGAATAATAATCAAAAATATATTCTTCAACACCATGCCCTTGTGCCTCAACAAAGGAATCAAAATCTTTATTGGCTATATATTTCGCCATTTTGCGTACTTCAAATGATTGTATAATTGTTTCAAAGCTGTGAAGTCCCTGTTTTTTTGTAATCTGTCCGAATGTGAGATATCCAAGACCGCCTAAAATAGCCAGCAGGACAACACCGCATATCCAGAATTTCCATGTAAGCTTTTTTATTTTGCGGTTGACTTTTTTGAATGTTTCCTTTTCATCGGGAACAGGTGCGGATTTTTTATTCATAGGCATTTTTTCGCAGAGCATACGGCAATTTTCGCAGTCCTTGATATGCTCCTCAATCATTGCAGTGCTTTCCTCGCTGCACAATCCCTCCTCAAAAAGAGGGATAAGGTCTTTTATAATTTTGCAGTCCATTTTCATTCCTCCGTTTCATTTTTCAGAAGTTGTATAATTTTTTCCTTTGCCCTGTAGAAAGTCACTCTCGCCCAGTTTTCGCTTTTGCCGAAAATATCTCCTATATCGGCAAATTTCAGTTCAGCAAAAACACGCAGGGTGAATATTTCCTTGTAAGGCTCGTCAAGGTTATGGAGAAGCTTATGTATTTCCAGAGCTTGAAAGCGATCGCCGAAGCTATGCTCAATATTTTCATCAATGGCATTGGCGGCATAGTCAAGGGACAGATTATTATTATCCGCCCGCTTGGCATTATTGAGAAATTCATTTTTTGCTATGCCGAAAAGCCACGTTTTTACAGAGCAATCCCCACGGAATTTATCGTAATGGGTAAAGGCTTTCAGCATGGTATTTTGCAGTATATCCTTAGCAGTAGATTCATTCATACACAAGCTGAGGGCATAGTGATAGACATCAGCGGCATAAAGTTCGTATATTTTATCAAAGTTCTCCATTCATTCACCTCGGTTCGTAAAAAAGTTTCAGAGAATAACGCGTTATTGTGTTCTCTGATAATTAGACAATCGGGAAGTATAAAACGTTACAAAAATTTAGAAAAAATTTTTGAGGGCAAATTTTTGCCCTCAAACTGCGATTATTTCGTTTTCTCCGCAACAGAAATCTTATTTTTCACCGTCTGCATACGCTCGTCAAGCTCCGCGCTCATCTGTGAGCATATAAGCAGTTCATTTCCGAGAAGTTCAGCGTCTGCGTCGGAAATATTCTTTTTATAGCGGAGTTTATGTTCAAGGCTTGCCCAGAAATCCATAGCAATAGTGCGGAACTGCACCTCAGCTTTCATATGGCGTGTTTCTTTCTGTAGAAAAATCGGCACTTCAACGATAAGATGCAAACTTCTGTAGCCGTTGGGCTTGGGATTTTTTATGTAGTCCTTTTTCTCGATAAGCTTCACATCGTCCTGACGGAGAAAACTGTCTGCAAGGCGGTAAATATCCTCCTGAAACGAACAAATAACGCGGATTCCGGCCACATCGTAAATATTTTCTTCAAGGGATTTCAGATTCATCGGCAGATTTTTATTCCGCATTTTCTTGATAAGGCTGTCCCATGATTTAAGACGGGTTTTAATAGTCTCAATGGGATTTCTGTCATATTCAAGGGAGAGTTCCTCATTCAAAACGAAAAATTTAGTTTCAATTTCCATAATCACACAGCGGTAATAAGCCATAAGTGTTTCGATTGGCAGAGTTTTTTCTTTTGCAAGGTCAAGAAATTCGTCCGACAGCAGTTCACGCTTGATTTTCTCATGCTGTACAGGTGATAATTGTGAATGTAATTCTAATGGCATAATGAAATCCCCCATAAATAGTTTATACTATAATTATACCAGTTTCAAGGGAAAAGTCAAGGAAAATCGCGGCATTTTCATATAGCTTTCATTTTGTGAAAAACAGAAAAAAATATGGGCGGTCAATGACCGCCCATAATTGTTATCGTAACTGTTCTCTGCCGTATTTTGATTCATACCATACCGCAGGCTGTTCTAAAAATATAATTATTTTTTCATTGCCCGAATTATCGCCTAACCAATATTCATAGCGTGTAATTCCGCTTCCGCCGATAATATCGGGACAATCGCAGATTTCGTTGAATGCTTCAATAAGTCTGTCTGCATATGCCGAATCATATATATCATTTGGTGTGCCGTTTTCTTTGATTATTTTCTCTGCCTGTTTAAATGTAAGGCGGTTTACATCTGCCATTTCGCCGTTGAGAATTGCTCTTTCACGTACCATTGTGCAGATGTTCTGACGCTCATACTCCTCTATTTCTTTCATGCGGATATTATAATATTCCTCATTTTCATCGGCGATATTCCAGTTAATCGGCTGTTCAACATACATATGCTTTGGAATCTCAAGCTTTACAAGGTTGATTGACATGACACATTCCGCAACCTCAAAATTTTTCCACTTGGCTGTAAGCTTGATTTCGCTGTTATTTACGGCAAAATCCTCGATTTCCAGCATACTTCTTGCTCCTGCACTCTGCTGAACTGCATTGAGTGCAAGCACGTTGCTGCGGAAATAGCTGTCGTTGTACTGATTGAGATATTGCTCAACCTTGTCATCACGGTAAATTTTTTCAAGATACTCACGAAGCTCGCCGGTATTTGTAATTACCTTAGAATAATCCGAATAAGTAATACTCCATGCATTATCCGTGAAATCGCCCCAGGACCAGTCAATCTCAGCCTTTGCATTATGATCCTTGACTTTATAAGGCTCACCGTATTTCTTAACCCATTCGAGGATTTCGGGAGTTATATCGGCTTCCTCGCTGCCATTTCGCCATACGTGCTTACAGCCCACAAGAATCTGATATATTGTGCCGTCCTCTGCTGTAAGGATATAATCAGCTATACCGTCGCAGATGTAGGGGCTGTAGCTGAGATTTGCAAGTGTATTGAAGATACCGTCCTCTGATATAGCAGGCGGTGTAGGAGGCGCAGGAGGTGCTGTTACAGGCTTTGTGGTAGTATTCACAGGCTTTGTAGTTTTCGGCGGTGCAGTAGGAACTGGGGGAGTCTGCGGAACAGTTGCATGAAGCTTTTCAGTTGTTTTCTTCACCTCAGTAACAGGCGGTGTAGGTAGTGCTTCTGTTCTCTCTGCTTTTTCCTTATCCTCTGCATCTTTTGATTTTTCGGGAGTTGTAGGAGGCGGTACAAGCTCATCTGTTGGTGATTCGGGTGTTGTAACCCTTGCGGTTATATCGGATTTCCCGATTTTTGTAGTAACCGCCTCAGCTGAGTTGTCCTCATTTTCCGTGGGAGAAGCGTTATAATCCGCAACAATCTGGGATTCCTGTATATTTTCGGGAGCATCGGGAGCGTTTTTCAACGCCTTGAATGCAACTGGAATAACGGCAAGGGCAAAAACAGCAGCCGCAGCAGTTCCGAATATATAGCGGAAAACAGGCTTTTTAGCAGTTTCAACACCGCTTACAACATCGGCAGGAGCGAAATCCTCCGCTGTATTCAGTCTTTGACGGACTTTTTTGCAGATTGATTTCTGCTCCGACTTATCCATATCGGGATATTTTTCGGAGATATTCTCAACAATATTGTCATCAAAATCTGAAAAATCAAATATATTTTTTTTCATTTGTCATACCTCCTGTGTTTTATTCATAAAAGCCCTGATTTACAAGAATTTCCTTGATTTTTTTCTCTGCACGCTGAGCTCTCTTATGTACTGCGCCAGTGGATAAATTAAGGAGTTCCCCGATTTCATGGGCTTTTCTGCGGTAGAAATAGCGGTATATAATAATAGCTGAATCAGGTTCACCTAAGGATTGCACTGCATTCCAAAGGGCAGTATTAAGAGCCTTTTTGTCTGATTCTTCTTCAATATTTGTTTTATCTGGGGTAAGGATTATATCCTCATCAGTACCGCCGCAGTTATTATTTTTACTGGAAATACGGCGGAAATAGTCGACAGCACGACGTTTTGCGATAGTGCCTATAAAATACTTCATTCCATTATCAAAAGCAGGAAGATTATCGGGATTTTTGCAGACCTCCAGAAAGACATCGCTGATACAATCTTCGATATCCTCATAAGAGGCAACAATGCCGATTTTATTTACAATTATAGCTTTAACATATCCTCCGAATTTTTCAACAAGCATTTCAAGTTTGTCCGCCATATTATCACCTCCTATTATAACAATCGTTTCAAAAGATAAAAAGTGGACAGCTAAAACAAAAAAATTTTCAGAAATTTTAAAATAAATGCAACTTTTTTTATTTCTCAGGTGTGTTATTTATAGAAGCCTATAAATTCCATATAATTTGACATATTGGTATATTTATAGTATAATATAAATGCATTGAAAATGCAAGAAAAAGGGGTATTTATCATGAATGAAAACAATTCAAAAACAATCAGCGCAAATGAAACTGATTATCAGGAAACAAAAGGGGAGATAATTAGCAAGCTTTTATGGTGGCTTATAGGTCTTACAGCGGCAAGATTAGTATTCCATATATACGAATTAACAGGCGGTTATGTGCCTGTGCCGAATATGGGAAATCAAGCTGTATATCTGCTTTTCTCTGTTGTTGCGACATTTGTTCTTATTTCCCTTGGCAAATACGGTAAATTATATAAAATCTGCGGTATACTTGCGGCGGCACGCTTCGTAATAAAGCTGATATTGCCTTTTACACGGGGTTTGTTTTCAAATTCCATTCCTAATGCTGATGCAGATAACTTTTTAGAGATGTTAAATGGTTTGACACAAGCAGGTCCGATATATAAATTGCTCAGCCAAATAAGTACATGGCTGCCTATAATTGCCTCTGTGCTTGTGGGTATCGCCCATATGAAATTTTCAAAGCCTATGGATGAAAAAATCAGCAAGGGTTGGAAAATTGCCTTAATAGCGTATATTGCTATATTTCTTATATCGGAGATTTATTTAGTATATAAATTATATTTCCCGTCCTATCATACGGATTTTTCAATGTTTCTTTATAAAGCTGTAAACGGACTGGCAGAGGCTGTAATTCTGGCAGAATATGCATTCCAGACTTTTTTACTTTACCGTATGGCAAAGAAAGTTAAAGTAATTGAATAAAAATAAAACCGCACAAGACCGATAATACGGTTTTGTGCGGTTTTGCTTATAAAGAATTTTTACAGGGAGCAATAATTATATGCCCGTTGGGGATGTCTCGCTTACTGCTTCGCTCTTACCTTAGCACGCTGGCTGTTGCTGAGGATTCTCTTACGGATTCTCAGGCTTTCGGGAGTTACTTCAAGAAGCTCGTCATCAGCAAGGAATTCGAGGCAATCTTCAAGGCTGAGAATACGATGAGGAACAAGACGGAGAGCGTCATCGCTTCCGCTTGCACGAGTATTTGTAAGGTGCTTTCTCTTGCACACATTTACAACAAGATCATCGCTCTTAGGAGACATACCAACAACCATACCCTCGTATACAGGAGTACCTGCCGGGATAAACAGCTGACCTCTTTCCTGGGCGTTGAAAAGACCGTATGTTACAGCTTCGCCGGATTCAAAGGATACAAGTGAGCCCATGCTTCTGCGGTCGATATCGCCCTTGTATGGCTGATATTCCTCGAATACGTGGCTCATAATTCCCTCGCCCTTTGTATCGGTAAGGAATTCGCTCTTATAGCCGAAAAGTCCACGTGCAGGAACAAGGAATTCAATTCTCATACGGCTGCCCTGTGGGTGCATTGAAACGAGTTCACCCTTACGGCTGCCCATTTTCTCCATAACAGAACCAACGCTATCCTCAGGAACATCGACTACAAGTCGCTCGATAGGTTCAAGCTTTCTGCCGTCCTCACCCTCTTTGAGAAGTACACGGGGAGTTGAAACTGAAAGCTCATAGCCCTCACGACGCATATTCTCAATGAGGATTGAAAGGTGCATTTCTCCGCGTCCTGCAACTCTGAATGCATCTGTATTCTCTGTTTCTTCAACTCTGAGAGAAACGTCTTTCAGAAGCTCCTTGAAAAGTCGCTCACGGAGCTGACGGGAAGTTACGAATTTACCTTCTTTTCCTGCAAATGGGCTGTCGTTTACAGCAAATGTCATTTCAACAGTAGGTTCGGAAATCTTAACAAATGGGAGTGGCTCAGGAGTATCAACAGCGCAGATAGTATCACCGATTGTTATACCCTCAATACCTGAAATCCACACAATATCGCCGGCCATAGCGGATTCTACAGGAACTCTCTGCAAGCCCTGAATCTGTAAAAGTGAAACGATTTTGGAGTTGTAGTTCTTCTTGGAGCCTGTGTAATCGCAGACAGTTACCTGCTGATTCACCTTGATATTTCCGCGGACAATACGTCCGATACCGATTCTTCCAACATATTCGTTGTAGTCAATAGAGGAAATAAGCATCTGTAAAGGTTCTTCTTCCTCACCCTTTGGAGGCTCAATATAGTTAATGATAGTATCGAAAAGAGGCTTTAAGTCTGTACCTGCTTCGTACTGGCTGATTGAAGCTGTACCGCTTCTGCCTGAGCAGAAGAGCAGGGGAGATTCAAGCTGTTCGTCGTTAGCGTCGAGGTCAAGGAGAAGTTCAAGAACTTCATCGCCGATTTCGTCAAGACGAGCGTCGGGACGGTCAATTTTATTTACAACAACAATGATTTTGTGTCCCATTTCAAGTGCCTTTGAAAGCACGAAACGAGTCTGGGGCATTGGTCCCTCAGCGGCATCAACGAGAAGAAGAACGCCGTCAACCATTTCGAGAACTCGCTCAACCTCGCCGCCGAAGTCAGCGTGTCCGGGAGTGTCAATGATATTTATTTTTGTGCCGTTGTACATAACGGAAGTATTTTTTGCAAGGATAGTGATACCGCGCTCACGCTCAATGTCGTTGGAGTCCATAACTCTCTCAGCAACAGCCTGATTTTCGCGGAAAACGCCGCCCTGCTTGAGCATTTCGTCAACAAGGGTAGTTTTACCGTGGTCAACGTGGGCGATAATGGCAATGTTTCTCAAATCTTCTCTAATCATATTTTTCTCTCCTTATATTTATAGCTATTAAGCTTTTATTTGATTACATAATTTGCATTACAACTCAATTTAAGTAATTCCGCTAATTTTTGGGATGAACCCTGAGTTATTTCATTTTTTCCTATTGCAAAACTACCGATATTTTTTAAGTTAAGTATAAAAAAAGTCTCTGTTTCGATTATTTCTTGAATTAAAACATAATCATATTCATTTGTAGTATTAGAAATTGTTGTTTTAGATATTAAAATTAAAGATTTTTCGTTAAACTCAAACCACATTACATTATCCGGATTGGCTTCGTTGAATTTACGAAAATTTCTTGCCGGATTAAACATAACTTTTTTAAAAAGAATATTTGCTATAATGCAAATCCATATAAAAATAGAAAATAGGGTAAAAAGATTAAAATAAGCGTGACTTTCTATTGCAATAATAAATGCAAGAATATGGCAAATAATTGTAAACAATATCCAGTATATTTTTTGATTTTTCGTAAAGTTCACCATTTGAAAGGTTTTTGAAAATTCTTCAAAGTGTTGAAGGGTATACCTTACTTCAGCTTTTATCATAATTTCTCCTATTGCAGAATAAATATATTTCTGCACAATGAATAAGCATTTCCGTACAAATCCGCTTTTTTTCAGGGCATAAAAAAATCCGCTTTCATTGTAGCGGAGTTACTGAGGATATTAAAATGAAATTGGTGGGAGAGGGTGGATTCGGACCACCGAAGCTGAAAAGCAACAGATTTACAGTCTGCCCCCTTTGGCCACTCGGGAACTCTCCCTTAACATATTCAGATATTTTACCGGCAAAACCGATAAAAATGGAGCTGGTGGACGGACTCGAACCCCCGACCTGCTGATTACAAATCAGC
>CALGTV010000024.1 GCA_937902395.1 uncultured Ruminococcus sp. | reverse complement strand
TGTCAAGGCGGACGACGAAAGCATACTGTCGTATGGTGAGGAGGACAACGATGACATACGTCATTTATGCCATTAGATTTGTCTACTGTTGTTTCAGGGATTGGTATGAGGAATAGTTTTATGAAAAGCAAAATAAGAGTGTTTTTTATTGTTCTGTCATTAACCGCAACCATTATTGGCTGTGTGCTGAAAATTGCAAAATTTTTACATTATGATTTCTGCGATAAACTGACGAAAAATCAGCAGCAGATTCTTGCAGAAGAATATGATATGAACAATATATCAGATAAAATTATTTCTGTCAGTCACCGAAAGGGCATTCTTTCTATTGATGTTGGTTACTTTGATACTGTAGAAGCTTTACTTGATAATCTTGATTTTAAATCAGATAAGCTATATGAAATGATTCTTGAAAGAAAAGATAATTTTACATACGAATATAAGAAGATTTCGGGTGAAAAGGTTAATACAATGCGGCTTGATTCTGAAAGATTTCTTGATTTGAAAAATCCTTGTGTTGTTTATATTTATAAGGATAGTAAAGGATATGCTTTTACTGTTGAGAAAGAATCTGTAAGTAATCAAGAGATTTATGATATGTTTGAATAAAAACAATAAAGGCGACCATTGGTCGCCTTTATTGTTGAAAAATCTAAGTGTATGATACTGATTATTTTTCTGCTTTATCTGGCAGTGTAGAAATCAGTTTGGCATCATACTTTTGTATTGTCAGTGCATCTGATGCGGTTATGCCTGTTATACCGTCTACATCACCGTTAAGTGCGCCCTGCTCAGAAAGCCCATATTTATCATTATTTCCAATAGCTTGCAGAATTGCTGTAGAATCGGCAATTGTAACCTTGCCGTCACAATTAGCATCACCGTAGAGGATATCTCCATTATCTTCAACTGTTGTTGTAACTACAGGCTTCGTTGTTTTGGTTGTTGTGGTTGCAGGCTTTGTTGTTGTAACCGCAGGCTTTTCTCCCTCAGTAATAGGATATGTTTTAAGGTCGGGCAGTTCATCAAGTGTTATGCAGTACTCGCTCTGGTATATCTCTACAAGATTTTCTACAGGGTTATTCTGCTCGCTTGTGAGATAATTCATATACCATGGACAGAAATAAAGCCATGCCGCCTTGTCGTTTACAAGATTTTCCAATGAGGGTATACTGTCGTTCTCTGTCATTGCTACCATTTTCTGACCGTTTGTGCTTTGTACCAAACTATAGAATGTGGAGGAAATTGAGCTGAGATTTGGCATACCGTCAACTGCGTTATATTTATCATATCCCACAAGGTCAACTACATCATCGCCAGGATACCATGCGGCTGATGTGGGGAATGTGTAGCTTGTCCATGTCCAGATGAGGTTATCAAGTCCATATTCGTTTGTCAGCTTGTCGTAGAGAAGGCGATAGAGCTCCTTGCAGGGCTCAGGACCCTCTGCTCCCCACCAGAACCATGCGCCCTCTGCTTCGTGGAGAGGTCTCCAGAGAATCGGCACATCTGCCTCTTTCAGCTTTGTAAGCTCCTTTGCGATAAGGTCAATGTCTGCCATGAGCACTTCGTTTTCCCATGTTCCCTCGGTAAGCGCCTTTGAAATGCTGAATGTGGTATATGTTGCGCTGGCGGATTCTACATAAAATGCAGTCTCTGTACTGCCCTCCTCGCAGGGTACGTTCCAGTGCCATGTTACAGTGGCGATTCCCTTATACTTATTCGTCCATTCGATACATCTTTCAGGAGCTTGGTCACGCCAATCAGATGTGGTATTATATGCAAGGAAGTCGATTCCGCGAATTGCAGGCATTTCTCCTGTCTGCTCCATGATATACTCAAACTCCGCTTCGTTGTCCTTTATGTATGTATCAGGATCGCTCCATGAGTTGTAGTTGTGAGAACCGCAGTACTCCTGCTGTCCTGAAATAATATGGTTGCCGTAGGTATCACAGAGGTAGTTGTAAAGGCGCTTTGCGGAATCTGACGCATTGGGATTGGAAAGCGTTCTGGTTGGAGAAAGTGAAGTCAAGCTCTTATCCGCAGGCTTAATGGTGAGATAGTCATAGTATGTATAGCCCCAGTATGCTTTCAGCTCAATTGTATTCTTTCCTTTTTTTAGATTTACAACGCCGCCTGAAGCCTCCTCAAATGACGTATTATAGGGAAAGCTTACCTCTCCTTGATTTACTCCGTTTACATTGAGATACTGAACTTTCTTGTTTGGGTCACTGGGCTCACAGTAACAGATTGCAAGCTCATAAAGTCCTGCTTCTGCAACATCGACTTCAACGGAAAGAGTTGTACCTTTCTGGTCGATATAGGCAAAGCCGTCTCCGGAAAATCCAGAAAAGTCAGCGTTTTCAGGCATTTTGTCCTTGGGAATGTCCTCAACTCCCATGTAAATTGCGCCGCCGCTTGTTGTGCCGTTCTCAAATTCGTACTTCTGTATGCCTGTGTCTGCGGCATTTACAGCAGGCAGACTTGCTGAAAGGGACAGAGCCGAAACCGCTGCAACTGCAAAAGTTAAGGATTTTTTAATACAGTTTTTCATAATAATTAACTCCTTAATTTAATCAATTTATTCATGTTTTCTCCGATTTTTGCCGAATAAATCAGCAAAATATTGTTTCTGTTTTCATTATAACATATATTTCTGAAAAAATCAAGATTAAATCTAATTAAATTAATATTAAATTAATTCTACTATCCCATTACGCATTTGCTGAAATTCCCTCAAGGTCAAACAAGGGCAGATATTCCTCCCTTGCCGATGAAATATCTTGTGTAAATCCCTTTATACCGAGGTTTTCTGCGTGTCTCACCACTGAATTATACTCCATTTTTGTCACGCGGCGTTTAAGCTCAGGGTAATCTGACGATATAAAATCAAAGGGGGTATACTGGCTCATAATGCTCACAAGTCGGCTGTCGGGTGGAGTGTTTTCTGCTATCCAATCCATAATTTTCATGCTGTCATGGCGGCAGTTTGGCAGTACGAGATGACGTATTACCGTGCCTTTCAACAGTTTTCCGCTTTCGCTGTATTGCAGCTTCCCCACCTGATTTATCATTTCTGTCACTGCCGCAGAGCCGTATTCAAAATAATCGGCTGCCTTTGAATACTTAGCGGAAATTTCAGAGGAAAAATATTTGATATCAGGTAAATATACGTCGATATATCCGTTAAGGCGCTTAATTGTCTCTTTTAGCTCATAACCGCCACAATTGTATACTACGGGGATTTCAAGACGATGTTTTACACGGTCAAGGGCTGAAATTATCTGAGGCAAAAAATGCGTGGGCGTTACAAGCTCAATGTTTTCCGCGCCTTTGTCCTGCAACTCAAGAAATATATCACCAAGCCGCTCACTTGTGATGATTTCGCCGAATCCCTCAGCGCTTATCTGCGTATTCTGACAGTACACACACCGCAGACTGCAGCCCGAAAAAAATACCGTGCCTGCGCCGTTTTCGCAGGATATGCATGGTTCTTCCCATTGGTGCAGAGCTGCCTTTGCCGCCTTAATTTCCGCGCTCATGCCGCAGAATCCCGTTGTTTCGTATCTGTTGATTCCGCATTTTCTCGGACACAGGCGGCAAGAGGTATATTCCGCGAACATTGCCTATTCCTCCCCCATAAGTGCGTATATTTCAGCGGCTGAAGCAAGACCGTCGGAAAATGCCGTCGCGCCGCCGCAAGCTGTTCCAAGGCGCAGAGCGTAGTCGCAGCCGCCTTTTTCATAGCCTGCAATAAAGCCAGCAACCATTGAATCTCCTGCGCCTACGGTATTTTTTACCGTGCCGCTGTATGCTTTACTGACGTGGATTTTTCCAGATTCATCAACGAGAACCGCACCCTGCTCTGCCATTGAAACGAGAACGTTTACGGCGCCCATTTCTTTAAGCTTAAAGGCATATTCAGCCGCTTTTTCGGGCGTATCAACTGTATCGCCGAAAATTTCTCCCAGCTCGAAATTGTTTGGCTTGATGAGAAAAGGTCTGTATTTAAGCACGTTCAGCAGAAGATTTCCCGAAGCGTCAACGACTGCTCTGATTTTTTTTTCTTGCAGATGTGCGAGGATTTTTTCATATATATCTGCCGAAATTGAAGTGGGAATACTGCCTGCAAGGACTATGGTATCTCCCTCTTTCATGGCTTCAAATCGGGAAAAAAGCTCTCTTATCTTGTCCTCGGGAATTTGCGGTCCCTGACCGTTCAGCTCTGTTTCTGTGGGAAGTCCTGTACGGAGTTTTATATTTATCCTCGAAAATCCGCTGTCAAGGCGGACAAAATCAGTGGCTATGTCCTTTTCTGCAATTCCTTTTTCAATAGCCTCGCCTGTAAAGCCTGCGGTGAATCCCAGAGCTTTTGAGGGAATTCCCAGTTCTGCAAGTACAAATGATACATTTATTCCCTTGCCGCCGAAGAAGATTTCGCCGCTTCCAAGACGATTAACCGCGCCCATGGCGATTTCGCCGCAGTCCACAACGTAGTCAATGGCAGGGTTAAGCGTTACTGTATATATCATATCGTTTCCTTTCTGTGTAAAAACTATGGCGGTCAGATAACGACCGCCAGATTATTTTCGAATACTACTTGAGATTTTTTACAATTTCCTTGAAAGCGTCTCCACGTTCTTCAAAATTCTTGAATATACCGTAGCTTGCGGCAGCAGGGGAGAGTACACAGCTCATGCCCTCGGGAGTGATTTCAGAGGCAAGCTTTACCGCATCTTCGAGATGTTCAACAAGGTGAATCCTTGATAAATCGGCATAATCCGCAGATTGTATCATATCGTAAATACGCTTGCCCGAAGCTTCCATGCAGATTACGTTTATATCTGCATCTTTGAAATATTCAACGAGAGTAGTATAATCAATACCTCTGTCCATTCCGCCTATGAGAATTGTTTTAGCGTCGGGAACGCTTTTTACAGCCTCAATTGCTGTAGCGCAAGCGGTTGAAATGGAGTCGTCATACCAGCGTATGCCCTTGTATTTGCCTACGAATTCAAGGCGGTGAGCAAGGGGATTGAAGCTGCAAAGTGCTGTTTCAAACTCCTTGTAATTTACAAAAGGAGCTGTTATAAAATAAGCAACAGCTATATTGTAATGGTTGTGAACGCCTAAAAGCTTGATTTTTTCCGTGGGGATAATATAGGTATCGCCGCTGTTATTGTTGTCAACAATGCCGTTGCTGACATAGATATCAGCCTTGGAATCCTCAGCAGAAATAGAGTATATATAGGCATTTGAAAGACGGGGAGCAATTGTGCTTTCGATAAGCAGGCAGTCGCCGTCCTGCTGATGAATATAGATATTCTTCTTAGCTTTGCGGTAATTTTCCATAGTGCCGTAGTGGTCGAGATGCTCCTCAAAGAGATTGAGGAAAACAGCGCAGGCAGGAGATACGGTCATATATTCAAGCTGGTGGCAGGAAAGCTCGCATACCACAAGGGTATCCTCGGTCATTCCATCTGCAATATCAAACACGGGTATACCGATATTTCCTGCAAGACGGCAGTCCTTGCCGCTTTCTTTCAGTATGTGGTATATCAGTGAGCTTACAGTACTTTTTCCCTTTGTGCCTGTAATGCCGATAATCTGCTCGCGATAAACCTCGAAGAATACCTGTGTTTCCGAGGTTACAAGGCATTTCAGCTCCTTGGGCTGCTTATTGAGGACGATTCCGGGACTTTTGAAAACCATGTCAAAATCGTCAAGGCAATCCTGATAATTTTCGCCGCAGATAAGCTTTACATCGTCGGGGAGATTGTTCGCCTCACGGTCGATATTGTTCAAATCAGATATGGCAATTTCGGCAGGGGAGCAGTACTTTTTCAGTATATTATAAGTTGACTTTCCCTCTCTGCCAAATCCGAGAATACACACCGATTTGCCCTCGGTGTATTTTTTTATATAATCAATAAATTTATTTGTGCTCAAAGAAGTCGCTCCATTTCTTTTTTTAATAATGCTGCAAATTCCTGTGGAAGAAGATTGATTTCACTGTATTTTCCACAGTATTCCGCATTTTTTACGTCTATAAGTTCAGGCTGATACGCTCCCATATCCACATATTTTTTGAAAAGATAGGGCATATCGTCACCGTTTTCAAGGATATTCCGAACTGCAAGAGATACAGCGAGATTCACCTCGTCAATACTTCCCACGCACTCAAAAGGCTTGTGCTCGGATTTGCCGATAAGCTCGATAAAATAATTCTCCATATTCACATCGTTAAGCATATCCTTGCCGAAAACATCTGCAAGCTCTGCTGGTGAGAGGAAAGGGGAAAGAATAAGTGCCACAAACAGACATTTCGGGCAGTCACCGCACCATATATCAGGGGAGACTTTACTGCCAAGATTACAGCTTCTGAACACAGGTAGATATTTTTTGTGGCTGACAAACATTTTCGCAATCTGGAATTCCGAAAGAGGACGAAGAAAGCTGAAATAATATATTCCTGTACTCAAATATTTTTCCTCATAATTGTGGAAATCCTGCTCAAATTCAAAGCTTTTGGAATACTGGTGATTTACGTCCTGCCCTGCAACAGTGCTTTCATTGGCGCTGTCCTCGTTGGAGAGAACAATATATTTCAAGCCGTTGAGATAAGCTGTAATTTCCGCAGAAAAAGCCACAACTGAAGAAAAGGGCGTGTGACCGTTGAGATATCCCTGCTTGTTAAGGTCAACGAGGGAACGGTCAAAATTTCTTCTTGCAGTTATAAGGGCATTTTCTTCAAGACCTGCCGCGCGGACAGTTTCTGATATGGATTTACGGCTGTTTATAGCGTAACAGCGGCATTTCATACCTGCCTGCGTCAGAGTTTCAAGAGTGAGTGCGGAATCCTTTCCGCCGCCGATAGGCACAAGACAGCCTGCGGGCGCAGTACGCTCTGTTTCAGATGTGCAGTTGAAATTTCCTGTTGATTCAATATTCACAAAGCTTTCCATATCAGCCTTTATGCCATTGATATAGAAAAATTCACCGAGACCGAGGAAATAAAGTTTTTTCCACCACTGTATCTGCTCTTGTGAGAGCTCTCCGCAATCTGCGCGAAAAGTGGGTGAGCAAGTGGCTTTCCAGTAACTTACAGCCTCCGCCATACCCAGAGAAAACGCAAGACGCTCAAAGGTAAGGTCGTTTTTTACGGTGAAATCCGCAGGCTTCGGGAATGTCCATGAGGGATAAAATTCCGCAAGTCCATTTATGGAAAAAGTATAACGAATTTCAACGTTTTCAGCTGTTTCGTTGATTTTATAATTCTTGTAAGTGAACACAGGAAAATCCTGTCGGAATGTATTATATTTATCCATTAGTACTCCTTTTAATGCTGATTTTCACTGTTTTCTGTCAGCTTTTCGTAGTGCTTTTTCAACAGGTCGTAGGTCTCTTGTGAGAGGTCGTGTTCAATTTTGCAAGCATCCTCCAAAGCCTGATCCTTTTTTACTCCGAGATATATAAAGAAAGATGACAGCAAATTGTGACGCTCAAAAATTTTTTCGGCAATTTTTTTCCCCTCATCAGTCAGAGTAATATGATTATCTGTATTGACGTTTACAAGTCCTTCGTCTTTCATTTTTTTAAGTATGATTGAAACAGTGGGACGGGAATATCCCAGATATGAGCATATATCTATTGCATGAACGTCAGGCTGAGCCTTTGACAGTATTAATATAGTTTCGAGATAATTTTCAACAGCTTCTGTAATAGCCATTCTATTCTCTCCTTTCAGCAGAAAAATTTTGTAAGTATATTATAACACGGTTAGCAGAAAATTACAAGTATTATTTTGTAATTGACAATGGCTGACCGATTTTATTTTTCATGTAATCGTCAAATACTTTAAAGATATCGGGATGTGCCTTTTTGGTGCGGACAGGTTTAAGTTCCTCGTCGGTAAAGCAGTGAGAGGTGCTTCCTGTGACGCATATTTCCCCTGTATCTTTATTTATTATGGTATATTCAACATAAAGGGATACACCGTTGAATTTTGTGATGGTCAGGTCAACTTCAAACGGATCTTCAAATCTGAGAGGCTTTTTGTAGGAGCACTCCACAGAAAGAACGGGCATTAGAAGTCCTCGCGCCTCCATTTCGGAAAACGGGAAGCCTGCCTGCTGTAAGAAATCCACGCGACATTCCTCAAAAATGCGGATATAATTTGAATGGTGCATAATTCCCATTTTATCTGTTTCATAATAGTATACTCTGCGGCTGTATGGTTTAATCATAATTTTATCCTTTCTTTTACAAGTCATGATATTTTTTTTTGAACTGTGTGGGGGTATCACCTGTTATCTGTTTAAATGCTGAAATAAAGGCGCTTTGTGAGGAAAATCCGAGAGCAAGGGATATTTCAAGATAACTGAGTTCCGAGTTCATTATCATATTCTTTGCAACATCAACCTTAGCATTGATAATATATTTACGGAAGCTTGTTCCTGTTTCCTTTATAAACAGCTTTGAAAGATAGGTAGGGTCAATTTTCAGATATTCTGCTGCTGTTACTACAGTAATTTTATCTGCAAGGTGCTCATAAATATAGTCAATACATTTTCTTATGTGAATTGATGTAGCATTTTTCTTTTTCAGTTCTCTCATTCGTTCTGCAAAATCCACAAACATCTCACCAAGCATATCTATTATCTCATCGCTGTTATTACATTTATCCGCTTTTCTTATGTAGATATCGCTGAGTGTATAAGCTACATCGTGATTCATACCGTCCATAATGCAAATACGCGATGTCATAGCAACGGAAATAATAAAATGGTATCGTATATTTCTTAATGGGTCGTCGGAAAGCACTCCTTTTCCGCTGCTATAATTGATTTTTATAACTTCCTCATAATTTTTTTTTACCCATTCCACATTGCCGGAGCTGACAGCATGATAATGATTGAACTCTCTGTTGAAAGAAGTTCGCTTGAAATCCTCTGTACGCTGTATATAAAGACGATAATTGAGGTCATGGTTGGTATTCATTGTATCAGCTCCTTTTCTGCGTTATTATCAATAAAAATCAAAGCCATATAAAAAGACTAAGGGTGTATTTTTTATTATACCATAGATTTGAAGAAAAAGCCATACTTTTGATATAATTTCAGAAAATTTTCATGTATAATATTTTCAAAGAGAGGGATAGTGCGGTTGTCAGTCATATATGGCATCTCTAAAACCCAATTCCACGTATGTTCCGGTTTTTATATATGCCTATTAACCAACATTTCAAATGACTGACAACCATACGCTACAATGCCCATAGCACTGTTTTAACGTATATGAAAGGAGAGATTACCATGGCTCAGACATATGATTTGACAAAAGGAAAAACTACGTCGATAATCCTCAGATTCTTTTTTCCTATGTTGCTGACAAACATGCTGCAACAGATTTATACTATAGCTGATACCATGATTGTGGGAAAAGGTCTGGGTGATGACCCACTTGCTGCTGTGGGAAATATGTCGTCTCTCACTTTCTTTATCATAGGCTTTTCACTGGGACTTACAAACGGATTTTCTGTCAGTATTGCTCAGGCTTACGGCGCGAAAAACACAGAAGGACTGCGCAAATCTGTAGCTGCATCGATTATGCTTTCGGCAGTTATTACTGTGATTCTGACAGCGGTCAGCATGATTTTCCTCCGTCCTGTACTTGAAATACTACAGACCTCAGAAATTATTATGGCGGACAGCCTGCTGTACGGCTATATTATTTTCGGTGGACTTGTGACAACTATCGCCTATAATCTCTGTGCAAGTATACTCCGCGCACTTGGTGACAGTAAAACGCCATTTATCGCCATTGTTTTTTCAACAATATTCAATATAGTGTTCAACTGGGTGTCAATATACGTTCTCAATATGGGTGTTGAAGGCCCTGCGGCTGTGACTATAATTTCTCAGCTGATTTCAGCAGCTATATGCTACGCTAAATTACGTAAAATAGAGGATATCAGACTTTCGAGAAAGCATTTCAGAGAGAATCTTGCAATCTGCCTTGACCTGCTAAAAAACGGCATACCCATGGCGATTATGAACTCTATAACAGCGGTAGGCTGTATGATGGTACAATACTTTGTCAACGGTATGGGAGTTGCCTTTACATCGGCATATTCCGCTTGCAGTAAATATATAAATCTTTTTATGCAGCCTGCCTGCACAGCAGGAATTACTATGTCATCTTTTACAAGCCAGAATTTCGGAGCAAAGAAATATGGCAGAATTGCTGAGGGCTTCAAGGTCTGCATGGCTATAGCGCTGATTACATATATAATTTTCGGTTCTGTTATGGTATTTTTCCCACGTTTTCTTGCCTCTATGATGCTCAACGGAGAACAGCAGATTGAGCTTGCCATGGGATATCTTGTCAGAAGCGGCGTTATGATATTTGCTGTAGATTTCCTTTTCGTTGTTAGAAGCGGATGTCAGGGACTTGGAAAGCCATTATTCCCTATGATTTCGGGAATTGTTGAAATGGTAATGCGCGTTGCTGTTATTATCTTATTTACAGATAAAATCGGATTCTCTGCAACATCATACGCTGAAATTGCGGCATGGGTTGGAGCGCTTCTTATAAATGCATTTGCATTCGGAATCATACTCCGCGGATATCTGAAAAACGAATCAGACGGAGGAAAAAAGCAAGGTATGTTTTTTCGCAGAAGATTGAATAATGCGTAATTTCTTGAAAAAGATACGAGATATTGAAATTTCTAAACCCCATTATACAGTATTCAAGGGTATCGCTTTTATGCGGTACCTTTGAATATTTTCTGCCTCTCCTTGACTTGACAGAAATATTTTGATATAATAAATTCTGCAAGAATAGATTGAAAGAGAGGATAATTATGAAAAAAGCAGTATTTTTTGATATTGACGGTACAATTGTCACAGAGGACGGAACGCTGACAATTCCCAAAAGCACCCGCGAGGCTATTGTAAAAGCACGTGCAAACGGGCATTATACCTTTGTAAATTCGGGCAGAACTCTTTTCAACATTAATAAAAAGGTGCGTGAACTTGGCTTTGACGGCTTAATCTGCGGCTGTGGTACATATATTGAAATGAATGGCGAGGTTCTGCTATATAATGCTCTTACACAGGAATTCTGCCGTAAAATTGCAGAATTCATCCGCAAGACAGGAGTAACACCTGTTTATGAGCATAAGGACGGCTATTTTTTCGATGATTTCGCTCCGAAAAATGCCGATTTGGAAGATTTCCTCATCACCTTTGTTGAGGAGGGAATACCTGTTGACCGCCGCGTTGAAGACGATGAATTTATATTTGATAAATTTGTTGTATGGGAAAATCACGATTGCGATATGGAGCTTTTCCGCTGCGAAATCGGAAAATATTTTGAGATAATCGACCGCGGAAACGGCTTTTACGAAAATGTACCTCTGGGATTTTCAAAGGCTACAGCGATAGATATTATCCTTGAAAAGCTTGGGATTCCTCTTGAAAATGCCTACGCAATCGGCGATAGTGCCAACGATTTGCCAATGCTTCGTGCAGTTCCAAACAGTATCGCTATGGGCGGTGCGGAAACCATTTACCCCTATGTTTCCTACATAACCACGCCCCTTTTAGAGGACGGAATTTATAATGCATTGGAGCATTTCAGGCTTATCTGAGGTATATTGATATGGAAGATGTTTTATTAGCCATAAACGATATTTTACAGCTTGCTGTTGCAATAGGTTTATTTGCTTTTGTCATTTATCTTTTTATATACCTTGTATGTTCTATCCGTTCAGATATCGGATTACAGAAATATCTGAAAAATCTTGAAAATAAGGTTTTAAATGACATGTCTGACGATGAGAAAGATAATGACGAAAATTCATAATATTCATTTGTGAAATTCCCCCTTCATTATATACATTCAAATGAAAAGGAAAAAACGAACACGAAAAATAATTATTTTTTTATTTTAACATATAAACATATATAAGTGTAAATATAAAACCGCCTGCAACGAATACAGGCGGTTTTATATACTATGACATATTATTTTACACAAGAGCCTTGCCCATGGCAGCACAGGCAGCTGACGCTTCGTCATCAGGTGCTTCATTGCAGATTACACAGTCACAAGCCAGAACTGCTCCGTCACCCTTGCACAATTCCTCCCAGTTTCTCATCCATTCGCCGTCACCCCAGCCATATGAACCGAAAAGTGCAATTTTCTTGCCTGATAGCTTACTTCTGCAAGCCTCAAACATAGGCTCGAATTCGTCTTCTTCAAGCTGTTCTGCACCCATTGAAGGACAGCCAAAAGCTATGGCATCATATTCATCAATCATATCCGCTGTAAATTCAGCAGATGTAAGAATAACCGCCTCGCCTCCTGCATCCTTGACTCCTGCTGCAACAAGCTCAGCCATTGACTGAGTATTGCCTGTTCCACTCCAATAAACTACTGCTGCTTTGCTCATAAAATACCTCTTTCCTTATGCCGCTACCGTTAGCTGCATAATACTTTTTCCTCCGTACCATAATCTCTGATACACGCAACTGCATTTTTTGTACTGTGCAAATTTTTTCTCTGCTGTAACAGCATCGCTGTACACTTTCCAGCAGCCTGTACATTTGCTGTTTTTGCCCTCGTTTTCAATGAAACCGATAACATCTTCAAGAGGATAGCCAAGAAACACCCCTATTTCATGGGGAAAACAAGGACAGCTTCCCAGTCTTTTCCTGAGATGCGCCAGTACCGTGGGAATATCGGAATATTTATATCCGTATTCCCACAAAAATGCCTTTACATCAGGAGAATCAAGGATTTTCGCCAGCTGTGAACGTCTATAGACATACACAAGAACAGAATTTTCCCTTCTGCGAAGTACGCAGACGGACACCCCTTTTGTCAGAAGTATGTTGTCCCATTTTTCAAGTTCGCTACTTAACCCTCCGTCCTTTTCCTTTATATTGAAAAGGCTTGCAGGTTTTATTGAAGCAAGCGTCGGTGAACAATGTGTAATAAGACTTTTTTCAAACAGCATAAAATCCCTCCTATATATTGCATTATCGGCTAAATCCTGTATTTCACCGATAAAACAATATTTTTGTATAAACACTATGGTACAAAATGTTAGATAACGCTAACATTCACCTTTAAATTATGCAGACTTTTTAAGTCTGCTGATGTTAGTATTTTCTAACTAATTATATTATATCATATATTTTCCCTCTTGTCAATAGCTGCTGTAAAAATTTTTTTCGTCATCATTGACAAATACAAAAAAAAATGGTATAATACCAAAGTGAGCAGACCATGCGGCAGCGGAAACGCTAAGTTTACGAGGAAAGTCCGGGCATCACAGAGCAGGGTAGCTGCTAACAGCAGCCGAGGGCGACCTTAGGGCAAGTGCAACAGAGATATACCGCCGCTTTTGCGGTAAGGGTGGAAAGGTGAGGTAAGAGCTCACCGGAGTGCAGGAGACTGCACTGCCATGTAAACCCTATCCGATGCAACGTCTATTGGTGCTTTGTATCTCAACGTCGGCTCGGCGGATACAAAGTAATGACGGCTTCAGCTTACAGGCGACTGTAAGCGTAGATAAATTGCCGCACACGACAGAACCCGGCTTATCGGTCTGGTCATTTTGGAGAGCCTTTGCTCTCCTTTTTTACAGCTTTTTGTAAATTAAGTTTGATTTAGCGCAATTTTAAGTAAACTAAAGAAAAATTTAAGCAATTTTTAGCTTGAAAAAGGCAAATCTTTGTGTATTTTTACGAATTTATACAAACTACATATTTTCTCTTTACAAACGGATTAAATTGTGTTATGATAAACTTAGGGTATATTATAAATATAGAAAGATATGCGATTTATTGCAGAATATGACGATTTTTTGCAGCAACACATAAAAACTGAAAAAAATTTCGAAAAAACCCTTTACTTTTCCACACTAATGTGATAAAATATATAGTATAGAATTTTGCAATTGCAGATTGGAGTACTATATATTATGAACGAAAAAATTAAATCTGAAAATATGGACAAGCTTTTCGAGGCTATTCTTACACTCGAAAATGTAGACGAATGTTATAAATTCTTCGTGGATCTCTGCACAACAATTGAATTGAAATCCTTTGCACAGCGCTTCCACGTTGCAAGACTTCTTGATGAACATCGCGTCTACAACAGTATTGTTTCCGAAACAGGTGCAAGCACAGCAACAATCAGCCGTGTGAATCGTTCACTTCAGGACGGCAACGACGGCTACAACATTGTATTTACAAAATTAAAGGAAAAAGGTCTCCTTTAAATTTATAGCTTTGATATCAAAATAAAAATATATTATATATGCAACACCTGTTCCTTGATTGATGATAAGTCCTTAACGGCTTATATATAAACCCTCACAATGAAAGGAAATGGTTATGAAAAAATTAAAGCTATTGAAAAGATCGGCTGCTATGCTTTCTGCGGCAACCGTTCTGATGTCGGGCACTGCGGCTTCTGTCAATGCTGCTGTTATTACTCCCGATGAGCCAAACAATTATTACAACTATGCCGAGGCTCTCCAGCTTGCACTTTGCTTCTACGATGCAAACAAGTGCGGCGATGAAGTGGGAGAGGACGGATACTACTCATGGCGTGATGACTGCCATATCAAAGACGCTGAAATTCCCCTTCAGCCAATGAACCCAATGCCTAAAGTAAACGTAGGCGATGCAGGCCCCGATGACGGTAAAGACGACGGTCTTGGCAACTACGACGGCGAAGGCGACGGCGGTGCAAGTGAAGATGAAGACCTCTATGTCGGCGTCAATATGACAAATGAGTTCATTGAGGAAAACAGAGAATTCCTCGATCCCGACGGAAACGGTACACTTGACCTTACTGGCGGCTGGCACGATGCAGGTGACCACGTAAAATTCGGTCTGCCTTTCTCTTATTCAGCTTCAACTGTAGGCTGGGGATATTACGAATTCCGTGATTCCTATGCTGACCTTGGTCTTGATAAGCACGTTGAGGATGAACTCCGCTGGGCTAACGACTACTTCATGAAAGCTACATACATGAATGATGAGGACGAGGTTATCGCGTACTGCTATCAGGTGGGCGAAGGTAACAACGACCATAACTACTGGTGTCCTCCTGAATTACAGGTTGACGGAACATTTGTTGCATCTTCATCATGTGGAGTTAAGCGTCCTGCTTATTTCGCAACAAAGGAAATGCCCGCATCTGATCAGGCCGCAGGAGCTGCTGCTTCACTTGCGGTAAACTATCTCAACTTCAAGGATACTGACCCTGAATATGCAGCAGAGAACCTGAAATACGCAAAGGCACTGTATGAATTCGCTGTTGAAACTCATATTGAGGATTGGGAGCCCGGAATGGTTCCTACCGCAAAGAGCCTTGGATATGACGGCGGTTTCTATACATCAAGTTACGACTATGACGAACTTGCATGGGCTGCTGTATGGCTCTATTACGCTTGCGTTGCTGAGGACGAAACTCAGAAACAGGCAGCATATGACAAGTATATCATGGATATTATCGCTGTAGATGAATCAATTGAAGGCGAAATGGGCGCACACCCATACACAGGCTACATGAAGCGTATCATCACAGATACAGGTAACTGTTGGCAGAATATCTGGGTTCACTGCTGGGATACAGTATGGGGCGGCGTATTCGCAAAGCTTGCTCCCGTAACAAATACAGCACGTGACTGGTATATCTTCCGCTACAACCTTGAATTCTGGTCAGGTACTTCAAAGGAAACTGATACTTCTGACTGGGGTTATGAGCCTGTAAGAACTCACAAGTATTTCGGTATGGATGACCACCTCTGGAATACACCCATGACATATGACCAGATTCCCGACCTTCCTGACAGCGAAACAAGCAGCGACTTTATCGCTAAGTCACCTAAGGGCTGGGCAGTTGTATCAGGCTACGGTTCTGCACGTTACAACACCGCAGCAGGACTTCAGGCTATGGTTTATGCTAAGGAAACAGGCGATATGACATTTGCTGAATGGGCAAAGGCTCAGATGGCATATATCCTCGGAAACAACCCCATGGGTTATGCATACGAGGTAGGCTACGGCACAAACTTTGCATCACAGCCTCATCATCGTTCATCACACTGCTCACCTACACAGAGTATGGAAGACCCTGTTGTACAGGTTCACACACTCTGGGGCGCTCTCGTAGGCGGACCGGACCTTAAGGATTTCCACAGCGATATCACAAAGGACTACATCTATAACGAAGTTACTGACGACTATAACGCAGGCTTCTGCGGCGACCTTGCAGGACTTTATCACTTCTATGGTGCAGAGGGCAAGGAGCACGAAAAGGATAACTACCTCAAGCCTGATTTCGACATGTCTGAAAACGCTATCGGCTATGACCAGGTAGATGAGGACGGCAATCCACTTCCCACAGGTCTTTATGTTTCAGGCGGTAAGTCTCAGGAAACTGACGCAGGTATTCAGATTAAAATTGTTGTTCACAACAGAACAGTAAATCCTCCTAAATTCGAGAGCAACCTCAAAGCAAGATATTATTTCAATATCGGCGAACAGCTTGAAAAGGGCGAGGATATCAGCTTTATCGAAACTCGTATTGACTACGACCAGGAAAAGAGTTTCACAGACGGCAAGAATCAAGCACATATCTCTGAGCCTGTGAAGTATGACGATAAAGGCACATACTACATCGAAATCTCATGGCAGAACTGTGATTTCTACGGAAGCCGTGTATATCAGTTCGGTCTGCTTAACAAGATGCACCCTGAAACATTCGATACAGTATGGGATTCCACAAACGACTACAGCTACGCTGAACTTGTAAGCTTTGAAGATGACAATGATGCTGCTGCAATTACAGAGCTTATCACACTTTACGCAGATGATGAACTTATCTGGGGTGTTGAGCCCGACGGCACAAAGCCGGAAAATGGCACACAGAATCCCACAAAGCCTTCTGAGGACGATGAAGATGACAAGAATACAGATATCATCTGGGGCGATGCTAACTGCGACGGAAAGGTAACAATCGCTGATTCAACAGCAATTCTCCAGTCTATCGGAAATTATGACAAGTACGGTCTGAGCAAGGAAGGTGCACGTAACGGCGACGTTTACGACAACGGAAGCGGCATTACAGCTCAGGATGCTGTTACAATCCAGAGACTTGAAGCAAGACTTATTTCACAGAAAGACCTTCCCGTAGCTGCTTCATAATAATATGAATATATCCGCTGTATCATTGAGGTACAGCGGATTATTTTGTCTGTATCATTCGTTAAATTCACTAAAATATCATGCACTTTTTAGGTATAAAAGTACAATATGGTTTATAATATATTGACTTTTATTGTAAAATGGTGTATAATTAAATTACAAAATCCCGAAAATAATCAGAAAGGTATTGATAATCATGGGAAAATTTATAATCAAGCAAACTAACACAGGTTTCACATTCAGCCTTAAAGCAGGTAACGGTGAAGTTATTGCTACAGGCGGAGAAGTTTACAACAGAATCGACAGTATCAAGAACGGAATTGCAAGCGTTGCAAAGAATGCTCCTATTGCTAATCTTGAGGACCAGACTGTTGAGGGATTCGCTGTTGAAAAGAACCCTAAGTTTGAAGTTTATGCTGATAAAAAAGGCGAGTATAGATTCCGCCTTAAAGCTAAAAACGGTCAGACTATCGCTGTAAGTGAGGGATATGTTAAAAAGGCAAGCTGCCTTAACGGTATTGAAAGCGTCCGCAAAAATGCAGTTGACGCTCCTGTTGAGGAACCAGAAAAGGAATAATACATATCAGGGGACGTTTTTCGTCCCCTCTGATTGACGATAAACTACAAATAAAATGGGATTCTAAAGGGTGAAACCCTTTAGCAGAGTCCAGAGACGGAGTCTCTGGTGGGTGCAGGGCAAAGCCCTGCGTAGCGTTCAAGCGCTCTGCAAGGGGTGAATTTTAAAACAGTCCTGTGGACTGTTTTAAAAGAGGGGACGCTCTGCAAGTGAGAGCGTCCCCTTAAAATTTATAATATTGTAACTTTTTCGACTGACTGAGGGGACGTTTTTCGTCCCCTGAATTTTTGAAACATCACTTTGGAGAATAATATTATATGAAAAAATTCAGCGCTGTATTATCAATGATAGCTGTGTGCTGCCTCAGCTTCGGCTGTTCGCAGAATCAGCTCCAAATGGAAAACGCACCCGTATCTCCAACCACAGAAGCAAATATTCCGAAAGAAATGGAATCTCCCACAGAAGCGGTAACAGCTTCAACTTTGCCCATACTGAAAATAGATACAGTAAATCAGGAGGCAAACGTCCTTGATTTTGTAAAACTGCCCGTCGCACCATTTGTATCAGAGCAGATTGCAACATGGACGCCGAATTATAAAATGCCCCCTGCCCCATATTACGAAAGCTGTAAAATTACCCTTTCTGACGCTGAGGAAAACGTACTGCTCAGCAATATTGAAGCGCAGGTCAAAGTCCGCGGAAACTGGACAACAACCTACGATAAAAAGGGACTTCGCATAAAATTCCCGCAAACTCAGAATATGCTTGGTCTTAACGAGGGCGCAAAGACGAAAAACTGGGTGCTCCTTGCGGAATACAAGGACGCTTCAATGCTCAGAAACAAATCCGCATTGGCAATGAGCCGCGAAATTCTCAGCGCAGACGGCTTGTATGCCTCCGATGCTGAATTTGTCGAGGTATATATCAACGGTAATTACTGGGGAATTTATCTCCTTGCGGAGATGCAGCAGGTAAATCCCGACAGAGTAGCTATAACAGAGCCTCTCCCAGACTACACAGGCACGGATATCGGCTATTTCATGGAATTTGACGGTTATTACACCAACGAATCCGAGCTGAATCAATTCTTTGTGGACTATGCCGACAATGCCGAGCTTATCCCATACGACGGAAAGGGCGGAAGCGGCAGAACAATGAAATGCCTGAAAGACGGCAAAAAAGATCGTAAAAAAGATGTGGGTGTCACAATAAAAAGCGATATCTATTCTCAGGAACAGCACGATTTCATAGAAAGCTATGTGAATAACGTCTACGAAATCATGTACAATGCCGCCTATAACGACAAAGCATATGTATTTAATTCTGATTACAGCAAAATCATTCCAAAGCCTGATATCACACCTCAGCAGGCTGTTGAAAACGTAGTAAATGTTGAATCTCTTGCGGATATGTATATCATTTCAGAGCTTACCTGCGATGCTGATATTTACTGGTCAAGCTTTTATATGAGTGCCGATTTCGGAGCAGAGGGCGACAAAAAGCTGACCTTTGAAGCGCCATGGGATTTCGATTCCGCTATGGGAAACAAGGACAGATGCGCCGACGGTCAGGGCTTCTATGCCGCAAATATTGTCCCCGATGTAAACGGCGGACCGCAGGGAAACGGCGAATATGAAACAATAAATCCATGGCTTGCAGTCCTTGTATACGAGGACTGGTATCAGGAGATAATAAAGGATAAATGGACAGCCGCCTATGACAGCGGAGTTTTTGAGCGTGGCATAGAAATCGTAGAAAACGATAAAACCGCCCATGCCGAAGCCTTTGAACGCAACTACGCCAAATGGGACAATATAAGAAAAAATGATTCCTTTGCAATGGAGCTTTCTAAAGAAGCCGCCAGCTGCAAAACCCACGAAGAAGCCGCAGATTATCTTGCAGAATGGCTTGAATCACGGGTTGATTTTCTGAACAAGCAGTGGCACAGATAATTCGAGAAAATACCCAACAGGAGTGAGTAAATGCAGTGTATTTGTATTGACCTGAAATCCTTTTATGCCTCCGTAGAGTGCGTTGAACGGGGACTTGACCCATTAAATACAAATCTTGTGGTAGCTGATGAAAGCCGCACAGAAAAGACAATATGCCTTGCAGTAACGCCCTCTCTGAAATCATACGGAATCCCCGGCAGAGCAAGACTTTTCGAGGTTATACAGACGGTCAAAGATGTCAACTATCACAGGGAGAAAAAAGCCCCATACCGCCGATTTACAGGCAGCTCATATCTTGCCTCGGAGCTGAACAGCAATCCTGCATTAAAGCTTGACTTTATTGTTGCACCGCCGCAAATGGCGCATTATATGGAAGTAAGCACAAGGATATACGAGATATATCTCCGCTATATCGCCCCCGAGGATATCCATGTGTATTCCATTGACGAGGTATTTATTGACGCTACAGCGTATCTGGATACCTACAAATGCACCGCCCATGAACTTGCAATGCGCATGATTCGTGACGTACTGAAAGAAACGGGAATCACAGCAACGGCTGGAATCGGCACAAATCTGTATCTGGCGAAAATAGCCATGGATATTGTGGCAAAGAAAATGCCTGCGGATAAAGACGGAGTGCGTATAGCGGAGCTTGACGAAATGTCCTACCGTGAAAAGTTGTGGTCACATCGTCCTATCACGGATTTCTGGAGAGTTGGCAAAGGAATTTCCAAACGTCTCGAATCGGTATACATCTACACCATGGGCGATATTGCACGCGCATCTGAATATAACGAGGATATGCTGTACAGAATGTTCGGCGTAAATGCGGAACTGCTTATAGATCACGCATGGGGCTGGGAGCCATGTACAATGGCGGCAATAAAGTCATATAAGCCTGAAAATCACAGTTTAAGTCAGGGGCAGGTACTATCAAGACCTTACAGCTTCCACGAGGGCAGACTAATTATCCGCGAAATGACAGACCAGCTTTCCCTTGATCTTGTGCGCAAGGGACTAGTTGCAGACCAGATTGTATTGACAGTGGGGTATGACCATACGGGAATCCCTGAAAACTACAAGGGAGCGACCGAAACAGACAGATACGGCAAAACAATTCCCAAATCCGCACATGGCTCAATAAATCTGGGCAGACAGACCGCCTCAACAGCGATGTTTTTGCAGGCAGTAACTGAACTTTTCGACCGCATAGTTGACAGAAAGCTTATGATACGGCGAATGTACGTCGTAGCAAATCACGTTATTCCTGAAAAAAACATACAAGATGACGAACCGATACAGTACAGCTTTTTTGACGATATCGAGGAAATGGAGAAGCGACAGGCAGAAGAAAAAGAGGCTTTGGCAAAGGAAAAACAGTTGCAAAAGGCATTGCTGACAATCAAGGATAAATACGGAAAAAACGCCATACTCAAAGGCATGAATTTTGAGGACGGCGCAACAGCAAGGGAAAGAAACGGCACAGTTGGAGGTCATAAGGCATAATGGAGGATTACAGCGATATTATAAATCACCCTCATCACGTATCGGAAAAGCGGCAGAGAATGTCTCTACGCGACAGAGCGGCGCAGTTTTCGCCATTTGCGGCACTTACTGGCTACGATGAGGAAATAGACGAAACGGCAAGACTGACAGACCACCGTGAAGAGCTTACAGAGGATGAAACGGAGGAACTGAATCAGGCAATATGCAGAATACAGGAGCTTAATCTGCCGAATATAAGGGTAACATATTTTGTACCTGATGAAAAGAAAAGCGGCGGAAAGTATGTGCTGTATACAGGGCATTTTCGATTTCTGGATATGCAGGAAAACAGGATAAAATTTGCAGAGGGAAAAGAAATAGCCCTTGAAGCTATAGTAAAAATAGATATATTAAAATAGCGGACACGACGTATGTGTCCGCTACAGGCTGTCGAAAAACCGCGAAAGACTACAAAGGGTGGGATTCTAAAGGGCGAAGCCCTTTAGCAGAGTCCAGAGACAGCGT
>CALGTV010000023.1 GCA_937902395.1 uncultured Ruminococcus sp. | reverse complement strand
CGCAAAATTCTTCAAATCGCAGGGCAAACGCCCACTCCTCGTAGGATGTGACATTTACCGTCCCGCAGCTATCAATCAGTTGCAGGTTGTCGGTGAAAAGGCGGATGTCAAGGTCTTTGAGATGGGACAGATTAACCCTGTCGTAATCGCAAAGGAATCAATCAGGCACGCAAAAGACCACGGCAACGATGTTGTTATCATCGACACCGCAGGTCGTCTGCATATAGATGAAGCGCTTATGAAAGAGCTTCAGGAAATCAAGGTCAGGACGCAGTAAATGTCGCAAAGTCGTTTGACGATGCGCTCGGCATAGACAGCGTACTTATGTCGAAGCTCGACTCCGACACACGAGGCGGTGCGGCACTTTCCGTACTTGCCGTAACAGGTAAGCCTATCAAGTTTGTCGGAATGGGTGAAAAGCTCGACGAGTTTGAGCAGTTCCATCCCGAAAGAATGGCATCACGAATTCTCGGAATGGGAGATGTGCTTACTCTCATCGAAAAGGCACAGACCACCTACGACGAGGATGAGGCGAAGAAACTCGCAGAAAGACTCAAGGAAAACACATTTGATATGAACGACCTGCTTGAGCAGATGCGTCAGATCAAAAAGATGGGTTCAATCAAGTCAATTATCGGAATGTTACCGGGAGTTTCGGATAAAATCAAGGACGAAGACATCGACGAAAGTCAGGTCGGAAGACTTGAGGCTATGATACTCTCAATGACAAAGGCAGAGCGTGAAAAACCGTCAATCATTAATCCGTCAAGAAAAAGACGTATTGCCGCAGGTTCGGGTACTAAAGTTGAGGAAATCAATAGACTTCTGAAACAGTTCGACCAAATGCAGAAAATGATGAAGCAGTTCACAGGTAAGGGCAGTAAAATGAATCTGCGTAAGGCAAGAAAAAAGATTGCAGGTATGAATTTTGACAAAATGACCGGTAAAGGCGGCGGAAATCTGCCTTTCTGATTTAAAGCAGAAATGCTGTAGGGGTACAGCATTGATAAAAATGATATTCAGGGGATTAAAAAATGGGATTATATTTATTGAATATTGATACGATTGCCATGTTTTTGCGCCGTCGCCGCTATGGTAGAAGAAGGCATCCCGTAACTTTATGGGGATTGATTTTTTTAGTTGCGGCTTGGCTGTTGATTTGGTTCGTAAAAGGAACAGAAAAAAAGACCGAAGATAAAGAATCAGCTGAAAGCAGGCGTGTTGTTCATATTGTAGCAATAGTTATAGCGCTGATATTTATAGTGCTGTCAAGCGTTGCTGATATTATGGGCGATGATAAATAACGATTTCACGGGGAAACCCTTGAATATACAAAAATAATTTTACGGAGGTGAATATAAAATGGCAGTAAAAATCAGACTGAGAAGAATGGGCGCTAAGAAGGCTCCTTTCTATCGTGTTGTTGTTGCAGATTCCAGATACCCCAGAGACGGAAGATTCGTTGAGGAGATCGGTTACTACGATCCTACAAAGGAGCCCTCTGTTGTAAAGATCGACGGAGAGAAGGCTAAGAGCTGGATCGCTAAGGGTGCACAGCCTACAGACACAGTAAAGGTACTTCTTAAGAAGGAAGGTATCCTTTAATCAACAAGCTGAGGAGGAGCGTGGACATACGTCCAATGCTCCTGTTCCCAAGGCAACAAGGAGAACTTTATGAAAGACTTACTTTATGCAATTGCAGCAGGTCTTGTTGAGGATAAAACAGCTATTATCATAAAAGAGGATGAACCTGATGAGGAGGGCGTTATCAACTTCCGCCTTTCAGTTGCTCCTGATGATATGGGCAGAGTAATCGGTAAACAGGGCAGAATCGCCAAGGCACTCCGTACTATTATGAGAGCAGGCGCTGCTAAAAAAGACCTGAAGGTTACAGTTACAATCGAATAATAATCGTCCCTTTTCGCTTCTGCGGAAAGGGATTTTTGTGGGCATATGGATTAGTATGGGAAGGAACCCATTGGAGAAGTTCTCACGGAATTATGTCGCAAATTCGACTATATATCGTAATTGTTGCATAATAGAAATCAAATGAACATGATATGCAGTCAAATGTAAAAAAACATGTAAAATTTATGTGAAAAGACTTGCATATTTAAATTATATATGCTATAATATATATCAGGCATCATTATGTCTATATATTTTTTAGGAAGTGAATCAGCGAGGTTTTGTTTTATGAAATTGCAGCAACTTGAATATATTATTGCTATCGCGCAGGCAGGAAGTATTACTGCAGCGGCGAAAAATCTTTATCAGGCACAGCCAAATATAAGTATTGCTCTTAAAGAGCTTGAAACAGAAATAGGTATGCAGATTTTCTGGAGAACTCCTAACGGTATGGTGCTCACTCCTGAGGGAGAGGGCTTCCTTGTTCGTGCAAAGGATATTGTAGAAAGTATGCACAGCCTTGAAGCAGACTATACAAATCGCGTAGAGGACGGCATTACACTGAGAATTTCCGCTGTACGTTCAGCATATATCCCCGGAGTGCTCAGCGAATGGATTAATGAACTTGATAAGGATGACAAGCTTTCTCTGCATTTTAACGAAACCAATACAAATAAGGTTATTGAGGAAGTAAACAGCGGTAAAGCTGATATCGGTATTATCCGTGTGCCTGCGGCTCAGTATGAGGTTTATCAGGAGCAGATGAATAACAGAAAGTTCCAGATTCATCCTCTTATTGCGTACATTATGCAGCCTATCATGGCGGCAGATCATCCTCTTGCTAACTGTGAGGATGTTACCATAGAGGAGTTGGAGGTTTATCCTGAAATCGTTCATGCCGATGATGAAATGAATCTTTTTGAGAAAAATCATATCGATAACGACCACGAGGGTGCTAATCTCAAACGTATTTATGTTAAGGATAACGGAAGTAAGATGATTCTGCTTCAGGGCATAAAAAATGCTTATATGTGGGCTTCCCCAAGCTCTAAAGGCATGCCTAAGGGTGGGCTACCCATGAAACCTGTGAAGTGCAGTCAGGTTACGCTGAAAACTCTTGATGTTATAATATGCAAGAAAAGTAACGAAAACAACCGCGTTATCAAGATTTGCATGGATTATCTCATTGATAAATGCGCAAATTTGCCTGGTGCAATTCCTTTTGAATGTGAAAGTGCTACTGCAGACGTTCAGGAATAATAATTAACCGCTTCATTGCCGAACTTAAATCGGTTTGTGAAGCGGTTTTTTATATTCTTCCAAAAAATACAAGAAAACCTATAGACATTTGTAAAAAAATATGGTATAATATATATGAATAATCATACATCAAATCCGACGGATAGAAAGGAATATCATGCTTCACGAAAAATCATGCGGAGCTATTGTCTATCGTAAGTATCACGGCAATACGGAAATCCTGCTGATAAAGCATATCAACAGCGGTCACTGGTCTTTCCCGAAAGGTCACGTTGAACCGGGCGAATCCGAGGCTGAAACTGCTCTCCGCGAAATCAAAGAGGAAACGAATATCGATGTTATTATCGACCCTACTTTCAGGGAAACTGTTACATACTCCCCTAAAAAAGACACAATGAAGGTTGTTGTCTATTTCCTTGCCAGAGCTAAAAACGTGGATTTTCAGCCGCAGGAAAATGAAATCGCTGAAATACGCTGGGTGGATATATCTTATGCTTCAAGTATTCTCTCTTACGAAAACGATAAGAATATTGTCTCCAAGGCAAAAGCCGCTATTAAAGAAAACCATTAAAAAAACTCCGCTTTTTGCGGAGCTTTTTTTGTAGAAAAAATTATTGTTTACTTACCATAAGAGCCACGCAATGCGCGGATATGCCAAGCTTTTCACCAGTGAATCCCAATTTTTCCTCTGTTGTAGCTTTAACACTTATCTGAGACACATCACAGCCGCATACTCTTGCGATATTTTCACGCATAGTTATAATATACGGTGCAAGCTTAGGCGCTTGTGCGATTACTGTAGCGTCAATATTTCCGATAGTATAGCCATTTTCGCGGCATATCTCCGCAACTCTTTCAAGAAGCTTCATGCTGTCAGCGCCGCGGTATTCCTCAGCAGTATCGGGGAAATGCTTGCCGATATCTCCCAAAGCAAGGGCTCCAAGCATGGAATCCATAACTGCATGAAGCAGAACATCGGCATCGGAATGACCTAAAAGCCCTACGGTATGAGGAATATACACACCTCCGAGTATCAGCTTTCTGCCCTCAACCAGCTTATGTACATCGTAACCATGACCTATTCTGAACATACGTTTTTCTCCTTTTCCAAAGCAAGCAGAGTTTCCGCAATTTTTATATCCTCGGGAGTTGTAATTTTTATATTTGTGTAATCGCCCACTGTCATATAAACCTTACAGCCGATAGCCTCAGCAAGCTGACAATCGTCAGTGAAATCAAGTCCGTGTTCAAGGGCGAAATCAACGCCCTCAAAGTATATCTTTTTCTTGAAAATCTGCGGAGTCTGCGTAATATAGAGGTTACTCCGCGGCGGAGTATCAGTAACAAGTCCGCCCTCCACAAATTTTATGGTATCCTTTACGGGAACTCCCAGAGCCGCACCGCCGAAAACAAGAGCGTCCTTTATAGCTTTTTCGACGTGCTCAGGCTTTACAAGAGGTCTTGCTCCGTCATGAACGGCAATAAGCTCCGTTTCCTGCGATATACAGCGGATTCCGTTAATAACACTCTCCTGACGGGTAGCGCCTCCCGTAACGCATTTTACAAGCTTTGTAATGCCTGTGCGTTCTGCCTCGGCTTTGATTTCGGGGATATCGCTTTCACGGGCAACGATAATTATTTCTTTGATACTCTGGCAATCCTCAAAAGCTTTTAAAGTCTGTCCGATAACAAGTCTGTCGCCAAGAGGCATGAGGATTTTGTTTATGCCGCCCATTCTTGTGGAATTTCCTGCGCATACAATTACAACAGATGTATTCATTGCTTGTCCTCCGTCTTTTTGCCTGTATCATTGATGAAATCCGCAACTATAAAGCGCGGACGCTGTTTAACCTCGGCATAGATTTTTCCCACATATTCACCGATGATACCCAAAGCAAGAAGCTGTAAGCCTCCGATGAACCATATTGAGCAAACCGTACTTGACCAGCCAAGCTCCGAAGCGCCTGCAATTTTCACAACAATAGTCCAGAGCATAGCAAGAAGGCTGACAACGGACATTATAAATCCCATAGTTGTAATGAGTTTAAGAGGTTTTGTGCTGAATGAAGTTATGCCGTTTACAGCAAAAGCAAGCATTTTTTTCAGCGGATACTTGCTCTCACCTGCAAAGCGTTCAGCGCGCTCATAGTAGACGTTACAGCTCTGGAAACCGATAAGGGGAACCATTCCTCGCAGGAAAAGATTTACTTCCTTATAATTTGCAAGCTCCTGTAATACACGGGCGCTCATAAGGCGGAAATCAGCGTGATTGTAAACAACGTCAGCGCCCATGACTTTCATGAATTTATAAAATCCCTCAGCGGTGAATTTCTTGAAAAATGTGTCAGTATCTCTTGCACTTCTCACGCCGTAAACAACCTGATTTCCCTCGTGATATTTTTCAACCATAGCGTCAATAGCGTTGATATCGTCCTGCAAATCAGCGTCCATTGTGATTGCCATACTGCAAATATCCTTTACAGTCATAAGTCCTGCAAGCACCGCATTCTGATGACCGCTGTTGCGAGCGAGATTTATACCTGAAAAGGTTTCGGGATTTGCCGCATGAAGCTCCTGTATTATATCCCATGTTTTATCTTTTGAGCCGTCGTTTACGAATACTACGCGGCTTTCGGCGGATATAAGCTCTCTTTCTATAAGCGACGCATACTTTTCTTTCAGGCGTTTTGCTGTTTCGTGGAGAACCTCCTCCTCGTTATAGCAGGGAACGACCATATACAGCGTTTTTTCTGTGTTCATGTTTTTATTCCTCCATTATGTGAGATAAAGCACATTCGGCATTCTCCGAAACGGAAAATGCCGATTGAGTTTAATTTAGAATTTTTTCTTTTCTTCCTCAATAATCTTAAGAAGGTCATCAACGGACATATCCGAGGGTTTCTTTGAGGATTGGCGTGGACTTGTACCGAGAATATCGGAAATATCAGGAGAACTGCTCTTCTTAGGTGCAGGAGCAGCAGCCTTTGTCTCGACAGGCTTTACGGGTGCGCCGCCTCTCAGCTCTGCAACCTGGTCTCTTGTGAGGATTCCTGTATTATCTGAAACAGTTTCTGTAGGCTTCTTGATATTATAAGTTCCTGTGCGCTCAACCTCTGATGTTTTTCTCAGCATTTCTTCTCTGAGAGTTTCAGCAGTAGGTGCAGGAGATGATACACTGTTGGGATTTCTTGCGGCAAAAGTGGATTCTGCACTGCCTGAAGTTGCGGGAGTATTGATATTTCCGCCCTTCTGAGCCTTAAACTGAACTGTACGCTCCTTTTCTTTCTGATAAGGAGAATCGGGATTAACTTCTTTCTGCTTGAAGTTTTCAGCGATAGACATTTTTCTTCTCTCAAAAGCAGGACTTACAGGAGCTTCTGCATTAGGCTCATAGAGAGGATCGCCGTTTCTTGCAGCAGCTTTCTTGTTCTCTGCTTCTTCATACTCATAAAATCCGAATTCATCTTCATCGTCGTCATCTGAACGGCGAGCGCCTGCAATAGTAGTAAATAGTACTATAATGAGGAGAAGTGCAGGGATTCCAAGGAGGAAAATGATACCCTTTACACTTTTAGCGAAAGTGATAAAGCGTCCAAGTTCCAGACTTTCGTTGTAGCCTGTGCAGATTGCAACGATTTTATCTTTAGTGATAGAGCCTGCTGTATCTTCGTGGAGGGAATCCATAGTATAATAAGATGTACCCTCTTCATTCTCGGCAATAAAGCTGATACTTCTGAGGCTGAGCTTATCGGGAGCATCGGCGGGATAGCAGAGAACAATATCTCCTGTAGCAATGCTGATATTATCAGCGTCCATAGAGAGAAGTGCAGAGCCTGTAGTGATAGTACCTGCCATTGGGTTATCTTCACCTACGACATAGATATGTCTGCCAAAAATTTCGGGAGTTTTTCCTCCTGCGAATAAAATATTAATACCGGCTGATACTATAACTGAGGTAATACACAGTATAACTATAAGAAGTTTGAGAACCGAAAATCTTTTCTTTTTTTTCATTGCCGAAGTTCCTTTCAAAGTTTAATTTTTTCTACACATTGTTGCTCGCAAAGAGCTTTCCAATATATTATACCATATTATTTCTAAAATTTCAATCTTTTTTTCAATTTTTTTCAACTTTTTTAAAATGGAACATCTAAAGCTTATTGTCAAAGAGCTGATATTACTGGTTTTTCATATTTAATTTATAGTTATAGTGATAATGCACAAAAACGAAGCAAAAAAATTCATTATCTGAACAATATGCATATACCTGTTAAAGAATTTTAGTCATGTTGACATTTATTTTTAGCAATATGATAATTCTATAGGCAAAAGTTTGTGAAAATATACAATTGAAATAACATGGGAAATATGGTAGAATAATAAATGTGATATTATACAACGTGTTTTATATTTTGTGTATAAGCATTGGGCATTTATACAATTAGTATTGTTTGTGATGCATTGAACTGAACAGACAGGCTGTTCAGCTCATGCATAAGAAAGGAGATAAATTATGATATCCAAGAAAACCGAAATTATTGAAAAAATCAAGGTGGATTTTCCGAAAAAACTCCAGTCCCTTTACAGTGTGACACCTGAGGAGGCTTCTGATAAACAGGTTTATCAGGTGCTTTCATCTATTATTGTTGAAATTCTCGGCAGCAAAAGACAGAGCTTTGTGAACCGCACTCACTCCGTAGGCGGTAAGCAGATTTACTATCTTTCTATGGAATTCCTCATGGGACGTTCTCTTAAAACAAGTCTCTACAATCTTGAAATTGCAGAAGAAGTCCGCACAATGTTGAAATCTCATACAATCAATCTTGATAAGGTATTTAACCACGAACCCGACGCAGGTCTTGGCAACGGCGGTCTTGGCAGACTTGCGGCTTGCTACCTCGACGGATTGGCTACAACAGGTTTTCCTGCTATGGGCTACTCACTCTGCTATGAGTACGGTATTTTCCAGCAGAAGCTTGAGGACGGCTGGCAGACTGAGCTTCCTGACAACTGGCTTCCTGGCGGAAGCGTATGGCTCGTACCAAAGCCTGAGCTTTCCATTGATGTGCGTTTCGAGGGCGATTTGCAGGAATACTGGGATAACAAGTACCACTATGTATCTCTTGTAAATTCAAATACAGTTGTGGCTACTCCATACGATATGTATGTATCAGGCTACGGCGGCGAGGGCGTATCTGTGCTCCGTCTGTGGTCTGCTAAGGCTCCTAACTTCAATATGGCTGATTTCAACGAGGGTAACTACGCTAAGGCGCTCACTCAGAACGCTACAGCTAACTCTATTTCAAAGATTCTCTATCCCAACGACAATCATGCTGAGGGAAAGAGTCTCCGTCTGAGACAGCAGTACTTCCTTTGTGCAGCTTCAATTGGCGATATCGTAAACAGTCACATGATGGTTTACGGTACACTGGAAAATCTTGCTGAAAAGGTTGCTATCCACATCAATGATACCCACCCCACACTTGCAATTCCTGAGCTTATGCGTATACTCCTTGACGACTGCGGCTACGGCTGGGATCAGGCATGGGATATCGTTACAAAGACATTTGCTTATACAAATCATACTGTTATGGCAGAGGCTCTTGAAAAGTGGGACGTAAATCTTGTAAAGCATGTAATCCCCAGGATCTTCTCTATTATTGTTGAGATAAACAACCGCTACTGTCAGTCCCTTATGGAGAAAAACGGCGGCGACAGCGCAAAGACAACACGTATGTCAATTATCAAGGACAATATGATTCATATGGCATCTCTCTGTGTTGCGGCTTCACACAGCGTAAACGGCGTATCTCAGCTTCACTCCGAGATTATCAAGGAATCCGTATTCCGCGAGGAATATGAGGTTACACCTTATAAATTTAAGAACGTTACAAATGGTATCGCATACAGAAGATGGCTTATGCAGTCTAATCCCGGACTTACAAAGCTTCTTTCTGAGACTATCGGCGATAAGTTCAAGAAAGACGGTTCGGAACTTGAAAAATTCAGAGCATTTGAAAACGATGAAACTGTTCTCAAAAAGCTTCTTGAAATCAAGCAGGAAAACAAGAAAAAGTTCGCTAAGCATGTTAAGTCCTCAAGCGGTATAATTCTCGATACAGAGCGTATCTTCGATGTACAGGTAAAGCGTCTCCACGAATACAAGAGACAGCACCTGAACGTTATGAATATTCTTGCGGATTATGCATATCTCCTTGCAAATCCCGACGCACCTTTCACTCCAAAGACTTATATTTTTGCGGCTAAGGCAGCTCCCGGCTACTATCTTGCAAAGCAGATTATCAAGATGATTTGGGCAATTTCTGAGGAAATCAGAAAGAATCCCAAGATTTCACAGAAATTACAGGTTGTATTCCTTGAAAATTACTGCGTAACTCTCTCTGAGAGACTTATGCCTGCGTCTGATATATCCGAGCAGATTTCTCTTGCAGGAACAGAGGCTTCCGGTACAGGAAATATGAAGTTCATGCTCAACGGTGCTGTTACTCTCGGTACTCTTGACGGTGCTAATATTGAAATCAAGGATGCGGCAGGTGATGACAATATCGTTATCTTCGGCATGACGACTCCCGAGGTTAATGCTCTCAAGGCAAGAGGCTATAATCCTCACGATTACTACAACGGAGATGAACGCATCAAGGAAGCTATTCAGCGTATGTACAACGGCATTAACGGCTGTACTTTCAATGATGTTGCAAACTCCCTTAAAGACCGTGATCCTTATATGGTACTTGCTGATTTCGATAGTTACCGCAAGGCTCAGGCTTATATTACAGAGTGTTACAACGACAGAACGAAGTGGGCTAAGATGTCCCTGAACAATATCGCAGGTGCAGGAATCTTCTCCGCAGACCGTGCTGTTTCAGAATATGCAGACAACATCTGGCATCTCAGATAATAATAATTAATATGGATAATAAGGCTGTAATTTTATGCAGCCTTATTGTCGTATTTTGATATGAAGCTTTTAACCATTAGCTGCAATGCTTCGCATTGCTGAGAGTATCGAAAAAACAGAATTTCGTACCGATATTGTGAGCTGCGCGAGACAATGTAGAATAGTAGGGACACGGCGTGCCGTGTCCCTACAAAATTGCGATTTCCGATAAAATCACCAGTCCCAAACCTGACGGCTAATAGCTCTTAATCAAGGAGGTAATAAAAGATGAAACCAATATATGATACATGGAATCTGAGCTATAAATCAATTTTCGGAGCTGTACGGCAGTTTTCAACCTGCCGCTTCTCCATAAGACTTGCAAAGGATATCCGCCCCGATTTTCCGCCTGTTCTCGTGCTTTTCCGTACAGGCTTCAAGGAGCGTTTCCTCACCATGAACGTAACCGCCGAGGAGGAGGATTGCTTTGTATACTCCTGCGATTATACACCCCGTTACAGCGACGTTCACTACTACTATTTTTCATATACAAGCGGCGGAATCCGCCACTATATCAAGAAAATCAACTGCCATGAGGGTGCTGAGGGCGACGGCGGACTGTTTCAGCTTACGGTATATGCCCACGATTACGAAACTCCCGATTTCCTCAAAGGCGGTGTGATGTATCAGATTTTCCCCGACCGTTTCTGCAAAAGCGGCGAGGTTCACGAGAATATCCCCGAGGGCAGAGTTCTCCGCGAGGATTGGAACGGTACGCCATGGTACAAGCCCGACCACAACGGTCATGTGTGGAATAACGACTATTTCGGCGGTGATTTTAAGGGTATACAGTCAAAGCTGAAATATCTCAGCAATCTTGGAGTGACTTGTATTTATCTCAATCCCATTTTTGAATCCCATGAAAATCACAGATACAACACAGCCGATTACATGAAAGCTGACCCAATGCTTGGCACTAACGACGATTTTGAGGAACTTTGCACCGAGGCGAAAAAATACGGCATATCTGTGATTCTTGACGGTGTATTCTCCCATACAGGCGCGGATAGCCGATATTTCAACAAATTCGGCAGATACAAGGATAGCGTAGGCGCATATCAGTCCAAGGAAAGTCCCTACTATGACTGGTACAGTTTTATAAATTATCCTCATGAATACGAAGCGTGGTGGGGTATTGATACACTGCCGAATATATGGGAAAACAACGAGGATTACACGGAATTCATCTGCGGTGAGGAGGGTGTGCTCCACTACTGGATAAGCAAGGGTGCAGCAGGCTTCCGCCTTGATGTTGCCGACGAGCTGCCTGACCAGTTCCTCAATAATCTGCGCAAATCCGTAAAAGCCTGCGGCAAGGACAAGGTAATTATCGGCGAGGTCTGGGAGGACGCTTCAAACAAGGAAAGCTACGGCATAAAGCGCCGTTACCTTTTAGGCGACCAGCTTGATTCCGTTATGAATTACCCTTTCCGTGAGGCTATAATCAATTTCGTCAAGGGCGGTCCTGCGAGGAATTTCATATATTCCATAATGACCATACTTGAAAATTATCCCAAGCCGTCCATTGATGTGCTGATGAATTTTGTATCAACTCACGATATTGAACGTGCTATAAATCGTCTTGCAGGGGATTACTGTGACGACAAGAGCAAGGACTGGATGGCTGAACGATATCTCACTGAGGAACAGTACCGTCAGGGAAAAAATATGCTCAAAGTAGCTATGACGCTTATGTTCTTCCTTCCCGGTGTTCCCAGTATCTACTACGGCGACGAGGCAGGCTTGCAGGGATATAAAGACCCGTTCAACCGCCGCTGTTATCCGTGGGGCAACGAGGACCATGAGCTTATCAGCTATGTTTCGGAGCTGAGCCGCGTGAGAAAATCCATTCCAAATATGAAAGACGGCAGAACCTATTTCGTTATAAATGACGGACAGACCATTGATGAAAGAGTGGTTGCCTTTACCCGTCAGGGCGAAGAAATGGATTATATTGTGTTTGTAAACAGGTCAGGGGATGAGGTACAAATCTCTGATTTATCCCAAAAGCTTTACAGATTCAGCAGTTTCGAGCAGTTCAACGGCAGTTATTCCGACGACTGCGTAAAACTCAGTCCATACGGATATGCCATAATAAAGGCAAAATTTTTAGGGTAAATATTAGGGTAAATATTAGATATACCGCACATTTTCGTGCGGTATTATTTTAATTATATAATGGCTTTTCGAAATACATATCAGAATATAGAATAAAATACTTTATTTTTTAAGGTTATTTTAAGGTTTCTAAATTATACTAAAGTAGGATTAATAATCCCCCAATTCCCCTTCTATATTTATTTGAGCAAACCTTCGCTCACTTGGCTGTATCTACCCCGATGCAGTCTTTTTTTTTTGTATTAATATCATAATAGCAATAATTTGTTTGTGTGAAATAATCAGATTTTCTCTTGACAACTTCGAAAAAATATGATATCATAAATATATATTCCAAAGCTATGACGAGGAAGGCTTTATCCGCCGCGATATTTCAGAGAGCTGCCGTGTGGTGCGAGGCAGTATATCAAGGGTAACAGCACACCGCCTCCGAGTGCGTCTAATAAACGACGGCTGACTTCCGTTACAAAGTTGCAATGAGTTGCGGTATTTCCGCATGAATCAGGGTGGAACCACGGTTGAATTATCGTCCCTTGTGCCTTTTCGGGTATGAGGGACTTTTTGTATCCCTTATCACAAAGGCAAGCACTACAAATGAAAAGAGGTGATACAATGAGCAATATAAAGTACAACGAGGAACAGGAAGCTTTTGAGCTTCCGTACAAGCTGTGGAATAATATGGTTACTATACGCTTTTATACCGAATCCGAGGAAGATATTACAGGAAATATCAGCGGTATAGCCATGAAGCTTGAAACCATAAACGGCGGAAAGGCAAAGCTTTCACGTATTCTTGCAGAGGAGGGTATTTATCGCGGTTCAGAGGAAACCCTCAAAAAATGTATCGTCATTGATGATATATACGCTGATATTGACGAGGACGAAATAACATTCTGTTTCACTGTGTCCAGCGAGGACGGATATATGGAGCCACAATCAATTGAATTGTACGATGAGGAATTTGAAATTGTGGGTAATGCATATTAAATAAAGGAGAGATTTACAATGATTAAATTAACATTAAAAGACGGCAGCATAAGAGAAATCGAAGCTGCATCATCAGCTGCCGAAATCGTAAAAGGTATCGGCATGGGACTTTACAAAGCGGCATGCTGCGTAAAAATTAACGGAGAGGTTAAAGACCTTCGTACAGTAATCGACAGCGACTGCGAATTTGAGGTTTGCACATTTGATACAATTGAGGGTAAAAAGACTTTCTGGCATACAGCTTCACATATTCTTGCACAGGCTGTAAAACGTCTTTATCCCGAAGCTAAGCTTGCTATCGGACCTGCTATCGACAACGGATTTTACTATGACTTTGACGTTGAAAAGCCATTCACACAGGAAGAACTTGAAAAAATTGAAGCTGAAATGAAGAAGATCGTCAAGGAGGGTATTGCACTGGAGCAGTACGAAATGGCTCCAGCTGACGCTATTGCTGCTCTCAAAGAGGCTAGTGAGATTTACAAGGTTGAACTCTGCGAGGAACACGCTGACAAGGGCGAGCCTATTTCTTTCTACAAGCAGGGAGAATTTTCTGACCTCTGCGCAGGCCCTCACCTTATGACAACTGCTCCCGTTAAGGCATTCAAGCTCCTCTCATGCACAGGCGCATACTGGAGAGGCTCTGAGAAAAACAAGATGCTTTCCCGTATCTACGCTACAGCTTATCCCAAGGCCGCTGACCTTGAAGCTGATATAAAGCAGCGTGAGGAAGCTAAACTCCGTGACCACAACAAGCTTGGACGTGAACTTGAATTCTTCACAACTGTTGACTGCATCGGTCAGGGACTTCCCATTCTTCTCCCAAAGGGCGCAAGAGTAATTCAGCTTCTCCAGCGCTGGATTGAGGACGAGGAACAGAAGCGCGGCTACCTCCTTACAAAAACACCTCTCCTTGCGAAGAGAGACCTTTACAGAATTTCTGGTCACTGGGATCACTACCTTGACGGCATGTTCATTCTGGGCGACCCCTACGACGAGGAAAAGGAATGTTTCGCACTCCGTCCAATGACTTGTCCTTTCCAGTATCAGGTATTCCTCAACAGACAGCGTTCATACCGTGACCTGCCTATGCGTCTGGGCGAGACTTCAACACTTTTCCGTAAGGAAGATTCAGGCGAAATGCATGGTCTTATCCGTGTAAGACAGTTTACAATTTCCGAGGGACATCTTGTGCTCCGTCCTGAACAGCTTGAAGAAGAATTCAAGGGCTGTCTGGAGCTTGCAAAATATGTTCTTGATACCGTTGGTATGCTTGAAGATTGTACATTCCGTTTCTCTCAGTGGGACCCTGCAAATCCCAAGAACAAGTACGAGGGTACAGCAGAGCAGTGGAATGAAGCGCAGACAATCATGGGCAAAATCCTTGATAATCTCGGCGTAGATTACGAAATCGGCATTGATGAAGCTGCATTCTACGGACCTAAACTTGACATCCAGTACAAGAACGTATACGGCAAGGAAGATACAATCGTTACAATTCAGATTGATATGCTTCTTGCTGAAAAGTTCGGTATGGAATATATCGACGTAGACGGCACAAAGAAGCGTCCTTACATCATTCACAGAACATCACTTGGCTGTTATGAGAGAACACTTGCATATCTCATTGAGAAGTATGCAGGCGCGCTTCCTCTCTGGATGTCACCTGAGCAGGTGAGAATCGTGCCTGTTGCAGACCGTCATCTTGACTACTGCCGCGAGCTTATGGCTAAGCTTGAAGCAGCAAACATCAGATGTTCAATTGATGACAGAGCTGAAAAGGTTGGAAAGAAAATCCGCGACGCACGTCTTGAAAAGCTGCCTATGTGGATAACTGTAGGCGACAAGGAAGTTGAAAACAGCACTGTTTCCGTAACTTCACGCCGCGAGGGAGATTTAGGTTCCATGACACAGGGCGAGCTCCTTTCAAAGCTTCTTGATGATATTGCAAAGAAAGTAAGATAAGTGGGTAGCACCCACGGGCATTTTAATGCGTGATTATTCATATTTTTAATATGTTGTGTAGGGGCGATGTAAACATCGCCCCGATATAATCTGATTGCAACAATGGGCTGATGTGGGCATCAGGTTTTTGACAATCTCAGGGCGGAAATTCCGCCCTGTTTTTTAGTATATCCGACAATTTACAAATTTTGTGTATTATCTAAAAATCCTCCTTGCATTAAATTCCCATATATGCTATAATATATTATATACATATTCGTGAACAAAACGTGCAAAGGAGGTTACAAAATGTACAAATCAAAACATATAACAGCAATGGCGGCAGCACTTGCCATATTTTCGGGAGCCATACCCTATGCGCCGATTATTCCGCAGAATACAGCGGTATCAGCGGCAGAGGAAAGCGTATCAGCAAGTGGTGAATGCGGCGAAAATCTCACATGGGAAATCAAGGGAGACACACTGACAATAAGCGGATTCGGCACAATGGCATCGTGGTGGAGTAATCCGGGACACGTACCATGGTCTGACAACAAGACATTCAAAAAGGTTGTAATTGAGCTTGGAGTTATAACAATCGGCTCAAACGCATTTTCGGGCTGTACTCAGCTTGAATCCGTAACGCTCCCCGAAAGCATTATGTCTATACGCAGTGCCGCCTTTGAAAACTGCGAAAATCTCACATCGATAACAATACCCGAGGGCGTGAAATACATCGATGAGAGAACATTCAGACACTGCACAAGCCTTTCAGCAGTTACAATTCCGGATGGAGTTGAAGAAATCGGATTCAAGGCATTTGAGGGCTGTACAAAGCTGAGCGAAATAGAAATCCCCGACAGCGTAAACATCATACATCAGGACGCATTCAAAGATACTCCATGGATTGAGCAGAAAATCGACAATACTCCCCTTGTTATCGAGGACGGAGTTCTTATGGACGGCACAGCCTGTCAGGGCGTTGTAATCATTCCCGACAATGTAACATCGATTGCAGACGAGGCATTTCTCAACAGCAAGGAAATAAAATCCGTGACAATACCCGATACAGTTACGGATATTGGAAACAGCGTATTCAGCGGATGTGATTCCCTTGAATCGGCGGTTATAGGTCATAATGTAAGCAGTATAGGCAACAGCACATTCCGCAATTGCAAGAATCTGGTATATGCTGAATTACCGCTGGATATTGAGGTAATTCCCGACGATACATTCTATGGCTGTGACAGCTTGACATATGCCATAATTCCCGACACTGTAAGAGCCATAGGAAAAGGCGCATTTGCCTCTTGTGACGGACTTAAAATTCTGGATATTCCCGAAAGCGTAAAGGAGCTTGGAAGCGGCTGTTTTTCAGATTGTGCCAATATTACAACAGTAACTGTTCCCAAGGAAATAAAGAATCTCAACGGAGCATTTAAGGGCTGTAAAGTTCTGGAATCCATAGATATGCCCGAAAATCTGAGAATAATAAATAACGGAGAATTCAAAGGTTGTGAAAGTCTGAAAGAAATAGTAATACCGGCAAAAGCGGAAAGTATCGGTGAAAGCGCATTTGCGGATTGTCTTGCATTAACAGCAATAACCTTTGAAAATCCCCACTGTGAAATTGCCGACAGTCTGAGTACTATACCAAAATCCGCGAAGATTCATGGTTACGACGATTCAACAGCGCAGGCATACGCAGAAAAATATAACAGGACTTTCGTGAGCATGGGTAAAGCTCCCGATTTTGCTGTAATTGAAAGCGTGGCTGTTGATGAAAAAAACTTCCCCGATGAAAAATTCCGCGTCTGTATCTCGCAATCCTGCGATACAGACAGCGACGGTATTCTTTCAGGTGAGGAAATAGAGCATGCAGTTAAATTATCCGTGGGATATCATAACATTACCGACTTAACAGGAATTGAACATTTAATTTTTCTTGAAGAACTTACCTGTTCGGGAAATAAGCTTGAAAGCCTTGATATAAGTGCAAATACAGCTTTGACGTATATTGACTGCGGTATAAATCAGCTTAAAACTCTTGATATAAGCAATAACGTCAAGCTGAAAGATTTGCTGTGCTATGGAAATCAGCTTGAATCCCTCAATGTCAGCAAGAACGCCGAGTTAAATACGCTTTACTGCGAGGGAAACAAGATACCGTCCCTTGATATCAGCAGCAATAAGAATCTGACGGAGCTGAATTGCAGCGGAAATCTTCTTACAGAACTTGATTTGAAAAACAACACAAAGCTGAAAACTTTATATTGTGAAAGCAACCAATTGAAACGACTTGACCTTAAAAACAACAGAGATTTGAAAAACGTCAGTTGTTTTATGAATCAGCTGAATTATATTAATCTAAGCAATTGCGTACAGCTTTTGTATCTGGATTGTCGTGAAAATGAATTCAAAAATATAGACCTCAGCAACAACACCGAACTTGAAACTTTAGACTGTCAGGCAAACAAGCTTGAAAGCCTTGATATTTCTCGTAATACATCGCTGAAAAATCTGATATGCAGTGAAAATAAGCTGACAAAGCTTAATTTGAGCAAGAATATAAAGCTTGAAAAGGCGATAATCAATAAAAATCTGTTTACTTCTTTGGATTTCAGCAAAAATACGGCTCTGGAGAGATTGGAAGTCAACGAAAATCAGCTAACCAATCTTGATCTTGACAGCAACAAGGAGCTGATATATTTATCTTGCAGTAAGAATATGCTGACATCTCTTGATACTGAAAAGAATACGAATCTGAAAGAATTCAGATGTGACGACAACAAATTAGAAATAGAAATGTCGGGAAACCGCTATAATCTGGGAGAGCTGAAAGGTTTTGATATATTAAGGGCATCTGACTGGACAAATGCGAAGCTTGAAGGCGGCACATTATTTGTTGAAAATGTTGAAAACTCAGTTACATATTCTTACGAATGCGGTAAAGACATAACAGCGGAATTCACGCTAATTCCCTTAAAATCGGGGAAAGGAGATATAAACAGCGATGAATCTGTAGATGCAAGTGACGCTTCAATGATACTTGCGGAATATTCAAGACTTTCAACAGGTGCAGCAGCGGAATTTACAGCGGAGCAGGCGGAAGCAGCAGATATAAACGGTGATAAGATTTGTGATTCCAGTGATGCATCATTGGTGCTTGCCTATTATGGTTACACATCCACAGGAGGAGGATATACCATAGAAGAATATATTTCAGATGTTGGCAAATAATACAATCCCCCGAGGCATAAGCTTCGGGGATTTTTTCACAGTTGCAATTTAATATGATATATGATATAATAGTTATAACTTTTCAAATCGGAGGCGAAAAAATGAACAGGCTCCTAAGGAAAATAATTATTATATCTGCGGCGGTATTCTGTGCAGGGGTTTCCGATACGGCGGCACGGATTATCAATGGATTTGCAGAGAAATCGACATATTTCGGAGTTGAGGAATTAATTCTCGGAGACGTATCTCCCGACGGAGTTATAAATTCCAGTGATGCCTCATTGATACTTGCCGAATATTCCATGATTTCAGTGGGAAAGGAATCGATTCTGACAAAGGAACAGGCAAAGGCGGCAGATGTAAACCGCGACGGGCAGATAGATTCCACGGATGCCTCGTGGGTATTGGCGCATTACAGTGCAATATCAACAGGAAAAAATATCACCATGGATGAATTAATTGCGGAAATTACAGGCGGATAATAAAAATCAATGAGGGCGACCAACGGTCGCCCTCTTATACTAATCCCTGAAACAACAGCAGACAAATCTAATGGCATAAATGCCGTATGTCATCGTTGGACTTCCTCACCATAC
>CALGTV010000022.1 GCA_937902395.1 uncultured Ruminococcus sp. | reverse complement strand
TTATGGCTTGTCTGATGAACAAATAAAAGCAATAATTTTTGGAGTTAATAATGGCTAAAGTAATTTACGACCTCAGCGAGGATACAAGAAAAAATGGCAAGAACCTGTAAAAAATTCCGGGAGATGAATATTAATGAGCGATATTATATATGACTTTGCAGAAGCAGAATTGAGTAATCAAGCTATGGCTTCGGAACTTCTTGTAATTGCACGGTCGGAAAATATTGTTTGTTGTGAATATGAATGTAATCAATATAGTGTATTGATTGAACGAGGAAAAATCAGGTAATATTCAAAGACAACGTTTCAGAAGAAAATGGAGTATCAGAGATTTATACAGGATATGAGCTGACTTTAACAGATTTTATTGAATTGATAGAGGTACATAAGGAATGAATAAGAATAAACCAACAAACTGCGAAATGTGTACAAATTACGTCTATGACGAGGATTACGACTGCTATGTGTGTATGATAAACCTTGACGAGGACGAGATGTGCCGATTTTTATCGGGTACGAATTATGCCTGCCCCTATTTCCGTCTTGATGACGAGTATGGAGTTGTAAGGCATCAGAATTGATACGACACTGCACAGGAGCGGAATCTGTGCAGTGTTTTTATAATACCAATCCCTAAACAACAATAGATAAGTCTAATGGTATAAATCCACAATTTCCGAATTATCCCTATTTATTCTGCATATACATTTACTGTCCGCAGAATAAAAGCAAAAAGGAGTGATTCGGAGTGAAAGAACAGCCAGCACAGAGGGCAGTAACGCTGGGGCAATACATAATTGAAAATAAGGCAACAGTACGGTCAGCAGCGAAAAAGTTCGGCATATCCAAAAGCACTGTGCATAAGGATGTAAGTGAACGGCTGAAAAAAGAAAATCCTGCACTATATAGGCAGGTCAAGGATATATTGGAAATAAACAAGCAGGAGCGTCATATCAGAGGAGGTCTTGCTACGAAGCGGAAATACAGCGAGATTGCCGAAAGAAGAAAAAAACAGGGACAGCACAACTGAACACTATAGCGTATCAGTCAGCTGTCCTATATCTATATAAAACGGCAGTATTTCCAAACAGCTGCTCATGGGCGGCACCGGTGCCTTAATGACATCTGCCGCTGTGCAGAGATATTGCCGTATAATATATTCTATGCAGAAAGCCGCAAAAATGTCATAGAAAATTTTGACAGCAGGCGAACTGAACAAAAAAATGACGAAGAAATTTATTTTTTTGATATTCAAACAACTTTTGTCATTTTTGTAACCGATTTGTATTTTAGCTGAAATAATGCTGTTATTGCAATATACGGTCAAATGGAGTATAATAGTGTCATAGAAAAAAAGAAATGTATATTAATTGGAATAAGAAATAAACAATAAGCACATACCTTAACAAGAAACTGCTGTGGAATTATCTGCGGCAGTTTCTTATTTTTTGTTTAAAGTGAACAAGAAATCGGAGGATTTTTGTTTTTTTGGAAAATATACTTGAAAATATAGTTGATAATTGATATAATAATTATATATGCTTTTGAAAGGAATGTTAAAATGGAAAAATTAATAAAGGCTTTTGTAGGTATACTTCCGAAAAAGTTACAAGATATCTATTATAAATACGAAGAAAAATGGCTTTATCTCGTTTTTGGCTGTCTTACTACCCTCGTTTCTATTGTAACAAAACTGGGATTATTTGCCGTTGTTCCGGGTACTCCTAAGTGGGAAAACACAGCAGGAGTTGTATTTTCATGGATATGTGCCGTGACCTTTGCATTTTTCACAAACAAAAAATACGTATTCAAAAATGAGACAAAGACAAAAGAAGAGTTTATTAACGTATTTCTGTCTTTTTACGGGGCAAGAATTGCAACTCTCGTTATGGAATGGCTGATATTCTTTGTTTTCTGCGATTTGCTCCATATCAGTCAGACAATTATAACATTTGCAAGTCAGGTGATTATATTCATTGCTAATTACCTCCTTAGCAAGCTCTTTGTATTCAAAAAGAAAGACGAAAGCAAATCAAATGGATAATATAAAAATTGGAAATGTAACGCTGGAAAAATCGGCGGCTTTAGCTCCAATGGCAGGGGTGGCGGATAAGTCATACCGCCTGATGTGCAGAGAGTACGGTGCGGCGTATACAGTTAGCGAAATGGTATCAGCCAAGGGTATATGCTACAGCGACAGAAAAACTGCGGAGCTATGCACCATAACCGATGGTGAGCGTCCAATGGGAATACAGCTTTTCGGATATGAAGCGGATTTCATGGCGGAGGCTGTAAAGATAGTTTTAGAGTACAAGCCCGATATCATTGATATAAATATGGGCTGTCCGGTACCAAAAGTTGTAAATACCGGAGCAGGTTCGGCACTGATGAAAAATCCGAAGCTTGCGGCAGAGATAACGGAAGCGGCGGTAAAAGCCGCAGGAGATATCCCTGTTACTGTGAAGATTCGAAGCGGTTGGTCTGCGGATACAATTAATGCTGTGGAAATGGCAAGGGCTGTGGAATCTGCAGGTGCGGCGGCTGTGGCAGTTCATGGACGGACGCGGGATATGTTCTACAGCGGAACAGCTGATATCAGCGTGATAAAAGCGGTGAAAGAGGCTGTGAAAATTCCCGTAATCGGCAACGGCGATATAACCGACGGTGAAAGCTGTTTGCGTATGTATCAGGAAACGGGCTGTGATTTGGTCATGGTGGGCAGAGGAAGTTATGGAAATCCCTTTATTTTCGAGGAAATAAGGGCGGCAATGGAGAAAAGAGAATATACCCGTCCTACAGTTGAGGAAAAAATGCTTGTTATGCTCAGGCATATTCGATTGATGCTTGAAAACAGCGTGAAACCTGAAGAATTTGCTATACATGAGGCAAGAAAACACGCCGCATGGTATATGAATGGATATTACGGCTCTGCGAAATTCCGCGGTCGATGCTATACTTTATCCTCCTATGCAGAGGCTGAAAGTCTTGCTGATGAGTTCATACAGCTACAATTGAGCAGATTGCATAAAAATGGTTAAAAAACTTCGTTAAATATAACGAAGTGCCGAAAATAACGGTATATTGCGAAATGAGGCAATATATCAAAAATAAAGCATAAAAAATCAGCAGAAAACGCAATTTGACAATTGCAAAAATGATATTAATATGCTATAATAAAAGTGGAGCGAAGAAAAATATGTGCGTTTTGTTAAAGTGAAAGAGGAGACTTTAATGAATTTAGGAAAAAAATTTGCCGCCTCTATGACGGCATTGGCTGCTTTGTTTTTCTCATGTACACCTTGTTCAACAAAAGTAGTTGGCAAATTCGGAGAAAATACAGATGAGGAGCTTTCACAGACAGTAACAGAAACTCCCGTAGAACCTGTGGCTACTGAACCGCCCACAGAGCCTGTATCTGAGGATAAGCGTGTCCATGTAATCGCAGCAGGTGATAATCTCATACACTATTCTGTATACAAAAATGCCGAAAGACTTGCAGGACCTGGGGAAAACTTCAACTTCAAGCCCCTTTATGAAAATGTAAAATATCTTATTGAGGGCGCTGACCTTGCTATTCTAAATCAGGAAACTATCATTAGTCAGAGCAACGAGATAAGAGGTGCAAACGGCGGCGCACTGCTGTTCAATTCGCCTCCGGAAGTTGCAGACGCTGTAATTGATTTAGGATTTGATGTTTTCACAATGGCAAATAATCATCTTCTTGATTTCGGTGCGTCAGCTACTATTGAATCCATAAATTTCTGGAATGATAAGGCAGCGGCTCATGATTTAACAGTACTTGGCGCATATCTTAATGAAGAAGATTCAAATAATATCCGTATCCGTGAAGTAAACGGCGTTAAAATCGCTTTTCTTTCATACGCGGAGCATCTCAACGGTTTTGAAATTCCTTATGACTCACCTTTGAGAGTTGTAATGAATCACGAAACAGATGTTATTGAGCGCCAGATTAAAGAGGCAAAAGAAATTGCCGATGCTGTAATCGTTGCAGCACATTGGGGCGGAGAGGATACAACTTTTGTATCTGAGGATAGAATTGCCCTTGCAAATCAAATGGTCAACTGGGGCGCAGATGTTATACTGGGCGCTCATACACATACAGCTCAGACTATGGAATGGATTGAGCGAGAGGACGGCACAAAGGGATTTGTGTTCTACTCTATGGGTAATTTTATATGCTGTCAAACAGATAATTTCAATCTTGTGGGAGAAATGCCCGATTTTGATATTGTAGTGGACGGTGATACAGGAGCGGTTAGCTTGGAAAATGTGGGAGTTATTCCGAACATTATTCACTATGAAGCTGGAGAGTTTGCAAATCTCCGTGTATACCCTTATAGCATGTATACTCCCGAAATGGCAGCGGTTCATGGTATATCTTCTGCAATACCTGCGGGAACATATAATTATTTCAGTTATGATATCCTTAACGAGATAATCGACAATGCAATCCCGAAGGAATTCCAAAAACTTGATAAGTAGACGAACATATTCACAGAACATTCATATATCACTTAAAAAACTAAAATAATCAGCTTAAATGGATTGTGCAAACTGTGCAAAAACACAAGTGTTCGTTTATTTAAAATACCAAAAAGAATATAAACCTATTTACTTTTTTAAAGACTTGATATATAATAAAATCATGAATAAATATAGAAACTGGGATTAACTTCTCATCACGGCAGTGTGATGCGTCTTATGCTGAAACTGCGTTAGTGGAAAATAATGTTTGTTCATGATACAGAGGACTGAACAAAGTCCGGTATCTGTGGCATTTTTGAAATGCCGGTGTAAGACAAGATATAATTAAAGGGGCTTATGTTCCTTTGTTATATAACATTAATGAAAAAGGAGGAAAAAAAATGAAGACAAAAAAGATAGTCATCGGAACAATGGCAGCAGCAATGCTTTCACTTTCTGTATGCTCACTGATTCCGGCTTCTGCGGCTGGCGAAACAGTGCTGATTAGCGCCGGCAAGGCAACAGCCAATGCAGGTGAGACGTTTGAAGTGGAGGTGACACTTGCGGATATACCTGAAACAGGTATAAGAGGTTGTAACTTTTCTATCGAGTTTGACAAGTCTATAATCACAGTTGATGAGATTACTGCTGGTCCTCTCGCAGAAAACGGTGCAGGTACAACCGATCCGTCAGCATCACTTATTCCCACCTTTAGCAGCTACTTAGAGAATGATGAGGGCTCTGCCAGCATTATGTGGTCAACATCTCTTGATGATGCATCATACTGGCTTAAAGGCGAGGGCATTCTGTGTACTGTTAAGGGTACAGTAGCTTCAAACGCGAAAAACGGAGCAAAGTCTGAAATCAAGATTGTTCCTGTAAAGAGATTTACAAACACAGAGTCTGGTGTTATGAATGACACAATTGACTGTGGTTATCTCAACAAGGACGGCGAAAAGGTTTCCTATGAAGTTGAGACAGTTTCAGGTCTTGTAACTGTTGGCGGCGATTCAAGCGTTGTTGATCCGCCCGCTGATGTAACCCTTAAGGGTGACGCAAACTGCGACGGTAAGGTTACAATTGCTGATGCAACTGCGATTCTTCAGGCTGTAGGAAACAGTGATAAGTACGGTCTCTCAGCTGAAGGTGCAGCTAACGGCGACGTTGTCGAGCCCGCTGGTATCACAGCAGCAGATGCTGTACAGATTAAGCTTCTTGACGCAGGTCTTATTGATAAGCTTTAATTGCTGATCATTCCAAAGATTATCTGATTTGTCCCCCTTACAAGCAATACAAACCCAATCTATAAGTTATTAATAGGTTAAAAAACCTAAAAGAAAGGAATTATTACAAATGAAGAAATTTATTTCTGCAGCTTCCGCTATGGCGATGGTTGCATCATTAGTAGGCTCAGCTATTCCTTTTGCTGCAGTTGCTGCTGAGGCATCAAAGACTGTTGAGCTCAGACCTTATGTTAATAAGGACGGTAGTGCAGTAAGCACTACAATTTCTGCTGCTGATATCGCAGCTGGTGACGTTACAATCCCTGTAGGTCTTTACTATGTAGAAAAGACAAACGACACTAAGTCAATCCGTACAAGTTTTGGTATCTCTTCTAAGGACGGAGATGCTTCCAATAAGTATGTTACTTTCGGTCCTAATCCTTATATCCCCGGCTCTACTGAGTACTTCACATCTGAGCAGAAGGTATCAACACCTGACGGCGATTTTGATTTTGCTCTTATCCCCGGTTGGGAAGGTTCTCTTGAAAAGGGCAGAACAGAAGTAAACTTCTATCCTTTAGGCAGCTACACATGTATGCTCGACCTTAAGCAGGATTCACAGAACTTCAAGAACGCTTGGGGTTCATTCGTATGGGCTCAGCCTACAGAAGGCGGCGGTGCTTATGAGTGGACAGGTGCAGCTTCAGATGATTTCCCCTGCTATGTATTCGATGTAAACTTTGCTAAGGGTACACCCGCTGGTACATACACAATCGATTTCATCAACATGGTTCCCGATGAGAAGTATCCTAACGTATACTCCACAATGATCGAGAGCAATCAGGCTGGTCTTGTATATGCTGCTGCTAAGGATAATCTCGTTTGCAAGAGCCTTACAATCACAATTGAGGGCGATTCTAAGGATACAACAAAGCCTGCAGTAACAACAACAAAGCCTGCTCCTACAACAACAAAGCCTGCTCCTACAACAACAAAGCCTGTTGATGACGGCAGCACAGACGTTCAGGGTGATTTCGTTGTTACAGGTTCCGAGCTCAAGTATAAGAAGGGCGACGAGTACAAGGATGCATACATCGACTTCAAGGTACAGTCCGGCGGACACAAGGGTTCAACTCTCGTATTTGAGGTTGACGCTCTTCCTGCAGGTATCAAGTACTCTATGACAGAGAAGAAGAACCTTGCAATTCCTGGCAAGCCCACATGGGGTCTTAACGGTCAGACATACAACTGCGAATGTAGAGATGCTAACCAGGATCCTCAGAACTTCGTAGACGGCGAGATCGTTTGCACACTTACACTCGATATTCCTTCTGACATCGCTGCAGGCGAGTACGATATCAACCTCAGCAGATTCCACGTTGTTGAGCAGGGAAGCCAGCAGGGCGGCGAGATCGTTGAATTCGACGCTAAGGTAGTTCCCGGTAAGGTTATTATCAAGAGTAGTGGTGAAGAGCCTAAGGTTACAACAACTACAAAGCCTGTAGGCGGAGACGACACTACAACAACTACAACACCTGTTGGTGACGTTCTTTACGGTGACTCTAACTGCGACGGTAAGGTAAATATTGCTGACGTTGTTGTTCTTAACAAGTGGCTCAACGATAATTCTGCTTACAACCTCACAGCACAGGGCAAGATCAATGCTGACTGCTGCGACGCTAAGGCTGGTACACCTGACGAGAACGACTCTAAGGCTATCATCCAGAGCCTCGTACACCTCGTAAACCTTCCTTGCAAAGCTGCTGATCTTAAGTAATTAAGACATACGCTCCTTTAGAAATTAAATAGAGCGAAATGCTCGGAAAGGAAATGCACAAATGAAGAAACTGCTAGCAGCAGTTACGTCTATCGTTATGAGTACTTCATTTGTAACGAGTGCATTTGCTTCTTCCTTTAATGTTAGTGCTGCCGGCGGAGTATCCGCTGTGCAGCCTAACGTTAGTATGGGGGAAGTAATAGACGGAGCTGCAGATAAAAATGCTGTCCAGAATGACTTCGTTGTAACAGGTACTACACTTGAATATAATCTCGGTGATGCATACACAGATGCATACATTGATTTTAAAGTAGAGTCAGGCGGACACAAGGGTTCAACTCTCGTATTTGAAGTTGACGATCTTCCTGCAGGCATCACATATTCGATGACTGAGAAGAAGAATCTCGCAATTCCCGGAAAGCCTACATGGTCACTTAATAACAAGACATACAACTGTGAGTGCAGAGACTCAAATCAGGATCCTCAGAATTTTGAGGACGGTGGAATTGTCTGCACACTTACACTTGATATTCCAAGCAATATCTCAGCAGGCGAATATGATATCAACCTCAGCAGATTCCATGTTGTTGAACAGGGAAGCCAGCAGGCTGGTAAAATCATTGAGTTCGACGCTAAGGTAGTTCCAGGTAAGGTTATTATCAAGGGAGACGGAACAAGTGATGACACAAATCCTCCTTCTGATGATAATAATGACGACGATAATAACAACGACTCATCAGATGTAATGAGCGACTTTGTTGTTACAGGTTCTAAGCTTGAATACAACCTTGGTGATGCATACACAGATGCATACATCGACTTCACAGTACAGTCTGGCGGCCACAAGGGTTCAACTCTTGTATTTGACGTTGCAACACTTCCTGCAGGCATCAAGTATTCGATGACTGAAAAGAAGAACCTTGCAATTCCCGGAAAGCCTACATGGTCTCTTAACGGAAACACATATAACTGTGAGTGTAGAGATGCTAATCAGGATCCTCAGAATTTTGATGACGGCGAAATTGTTTGTACACTTACACTTGATATTCCAAGTGATATCGCTGCAGGTGAGTACGATATTGACCTCAAGAGATTCCACGTTGTTGAGCAGGGAAGCCAGCAGGGCGGAGAAATCATTGAGTTTGACGCTAAGGTAGTTCCCGGTAAGGTTATTATTAAGGATAGCGGAAACACAACTCCTAGCCAGGGTTCAACAGTAGATTCTGATACAACTACACCTGACGACTTCTCAATCAATGGTTCAACTCTTACATATACTAAGGGTGATGACTATTCAGTTGATCCTTATATTGACTTCGTTGTTAAAGCAGGCGGTCATAAGGGTTCAACACTTACATTCGAAATTGCAGAGCTTCCCGCTGGTATCACAGCAGAAGTTACTGAAAAGAAAAACTATGCTATTGACGGCAATCCCAATTGGGTTCTTTCAGGCTCTACTTACAGATGTGAGTGCAGAGATACAAGTGAGAATCCTCAGAGCTTCAAGGACGGTGCAACTGTAGTTACACTTACACTTGATATTCCAAGTACAATCGCTGTTGGCGAATATGACATTGATCTTTCAAGATTCCATGTTGTTGAGCAGGGCAGTGAAGCTATGGGTAAGATTATCGAGTTTGATGCTAATGTTAATCCCGGTAAGCTTATTATCAAGGAAGCTGGCGCTTCAAATCCAGATCCAACAGAGCCCGTTATTCCTCCTGTAGATCCTGCAGAGGGTGAAGCAGTATGGGTAATTGATACAGTAAAGGGTACACCCGGTAAGTCTGTAGAAGTTCCTGTATTTGTAAAGGGTAATTCAACTCTTGAAGTAGCAGGTGCTACATTCGAGATCGCTGCAAACGGCGCTGACTTTAATAAGGTAGCAGGTCCTTGCGCAGCATATGGTAACGCAGCAATCACAAACAATGCTGCAACAAATGAGTTCGCATTTGCTCAGGCTAAGGGTCAGGGCAGTGCAGCAGCTGATAAGGCTGTAATCATGACTATCACATACGACGTTCCTGCAAACGCAACAGGCACAATTCCTGTAAAGTGGGCAAACGTAACAGTATCTGATACAAACGGCAATCTTATCACTGAAAAGGTTAAGGTTGAGAACGGTGCAATCATAATTGATGAGCCTGTTGATACTCCTGTAGATCCTGCAGAGGGTGAAGCAGTATGGGTAATTGATACAGTAAAGGG
>CALGTV010000021.1 GCA_937902395.1 uncultured Ruminococcus sp. | reverse complement strand
ACAGCCATACTCCCACAGGCGGCGGTATCGGTATGATTGCTATCGGTGCAGGCGGTCTTGACGTAGCTGTTGCTATGGGCGGCGGCGCATACTACATAACCTGCCCTAAGGTTGTTAAGGTAAACCTGACAGGCAAGCTTCGTCCCTGGGTTGCTGCTAAGGACGTTATCCTTGAAGTTCTCAGACGTATGTCCGTTAAGGGCGGCGTAGGCAAGGTTATTGAGTACGTAGGCGAGGGCGTAAAGACTCTCTCTGTTCCTGAGCGTGCAACTATCACAAACATGGGTGCAGAGCTTGGCGCTACAACTTCAATATTCCCCTCTGACGAAATCACAAAGCAGTTTCTCAAGGCTCAGAAGCGTGAGGAAGTATGGGTTCCCCTTGCTGCTGACGAGGACGCTGTATACGATGAAGAACTTAACATCAACCTCAGCGAGCTTGTTCCCCTTGCTGCTTGTCCTCACTCTCCCGACAACGTAAAGAGCGTTGAGGAAATTGGCAGACTTAAAATCGACCAGGTTTGTATCGGTTCATGTACAAACTCATCACTCCTTGATATGCTCAAGGTTGCTCACATCTTAAAGGGCAAGACAGTTCACCCTGATGTATCACTTGCTATTGCTCCCGGTTCAAAGCAGGTTCTCAATATGATGGCTGAAAACGGTGCACTGGCAACTCTTATAGATGCAGGTGCAAGAATTCTTGAAAGTGCCTGCGGTCCTTGTATCGGTATGGGACAGTCACCTAACTCCAAGGGTATTTCCCTCCGTACATTCAACAGAAACTTCGAGGGACGTTCCGGAACAAAGGACGGTCAGATTTACCTCGTATCTCCTGAAATGGCTGCTATTTCCGCTATTACAGGATACCTTACAGATCCCATGGAAATCGGTGAAATGCCTGAGTTCAAGCTTCCTGAGGAATTCACAATCAACGACAATATGGTTGTTCCTCCCGCTGCAGCTGAGGATATGGACAGCGTTGAGATTCTCCGTGGACCCAACATCAAGCCTTATCCTGATACAGCACCTCTCCTTGAAACAATTGATGCTCCTGTATCTCTCAAGGTAGGCGATAACATCACAACTGACCACATCATGCCCGCAGGTGCGAAGATTCTTCCTCTCCGTTCAAATATCCCTGCTATTTCACAGCACTGCTTTGCTGTATGCGATGAGGCATTCCCCACAAGAGCAAAGGAGCTTGGAAAGAGCATTATCGTAGGCGGTTCAAACTACGGTCAGGGTTCATCAAGAGAGCACGCTGCACTTGCACCTCTCTACCTTGGTGTAAAGGCAGTTCTCGTTAAGTCTTTCGCACGTATTCACCGTGCAAACCTCGTAAATGCAGGTATTCTTCCTCTTATATTCGTAAACGAGGCTGACTATGACAAGATTAATGAGGGCGATGTACTTGTACTTGCTGACGTAAGAAAGGATATTGCCGAGGGCAAATCTGAGCTTACTGTAGTAAACAAGACAAACGGAGCTGAAATCCCTGTTCTCTGCGAACTTTCAGGACGTACAAAGGATATTATTCTTGCAGGCGGACTTCTTGACTTCACAAGAGAATCAATGAAATAATGAATACTAATCTGACAGCGTTGCTCTCCGCAGCTGATTCTGCGGAGGGCGCGCTCAGAATGTTAATATTTTTTGTTGTTTTGATTATGGTATTCTGGGGGATTAACCTTTTCAGACATGCTAAAAGCGGAAAATGGACGAATTTTCAAAAAGCAGTTGATATTGTCGGATTGCTGTTTTTCGGCATACTGCTGATAATGCTGCTTGGGGTATTGATATGAAAAGAAGATTAAAAGGCAGAAGTCATTATTATCCCGGAAGTTTGTATGGTATTGCGTTAAGTATGCCTGTATTATTGGTTCCGATGATTATGATGCTTAAAGCCGGTATAATTACAAGCAAAGCAAGTCCCGCTATGATAATAGTTACAATTGCTTTTATTACAGTATATTTGATTTTTTCAAAGTTAGGCATAAAGATATTTGCCTTTGTGGAAAATCTCTTTATGAGCAGCGGTGATATGCAAAAGGCACACAGAAAAGCTGTAATTACTGAATTCCTTGTATTCTTCGGATTCATAGGATTGATTTGTTTTGTTATGCCAATGATTATATAAAATAGGGGATTATTATGGGAGAAAAACTTGATAAAATAGTCGAAATAATCGACGATATTTCAGACGATATAGACCACAATGCCAGATCAGCAACTGATATGTATCACAACATGGGTGATTATTCATGGAACGCACGTAGAAACGGCAGGGACTTCGGAACAATTAAAACCCTTTTTCCGAATATACTTGGATTTCTTCTTGGTCTTGCCATAACAAAAATGTTTGGTGGAAGCGGAGCGGCTTACTTGGTACTGGGTGCAATTTTTTCTATCGGATTCGGCGCGTTTTACAGCGTTGTATTTCAGAGAATTGCTATCAGATATGCAATTATCCGTCACATTATAATCGTAGCAGGTATTGCTTTGATATATGGTATTGTCTGTCTGATCGAAAAATAAAACGGAGGCTGTGCCTATGAAAAAGAAAGGTATAACCGCTTCTGATTTGAAGTATATCGCAATTCTTGCCATGTTTATCGACCACGTAGGCTGGCTTGCGATACCAACAGCTTCTCCGTTGGGACAAATTATGCACGCTATAGGAAGAATTACAGCTCCAATAATGTGTTTTTTCCTTACGGAAGGCTATCATTATACAAGGGATTTCAAAAAATATCTGATGCGTATGGGAATATTCGCAGTTATATCTCATTTCGCGTACTGCTTCTACAAAACGGGAAGCTTTTTCGGAAAATGTAATGAGAGCATGATAACGACGCTTTTTTTGTGTCTTGTAGCTCTGCATATATACAATCACGAAAAGATACCAGCTGTTTGGAAGTTCGCTTCGATTTTGTTGATTGCAATGTTGACAGAGTACTGCGATTGGGGAAGTAAAGCGCTGTTATTTACCTTTGCTTTTGAGCTTGCAAGAGGAAATAAGAAACAACAGCTTGCTGGCTTTGGAGCAGTTGCATTTCTGGTGCTTATAGTCCCGATTTTCAGATTTTTATTCAACGCACCTGAAGTTGTTCCACAGAATCTTTATAAATTCGGTGTATTTCTGCCAATTCCGCTGTTGACGATGTATAACGGTGAAAGAGGCGGTTCAAAATCAACAAAATGGATATTTTACATATTCTATCCCGCACATTTGCTTTTATTGGGACTTATATCAGTTCTTTATTTTTAATAAAACGGAGGTAAAAACCAATGGCTAAAATTATTATGAAAACACCACTCGTCGAAATGGACGGCGACGAGATGACACGAATCCTCTGGCAGTGGATTAAGGATATCCTCCTCGTTCCATATGTAGAGCTTAACACAGAGTATTACGATCTCGGACTTAAGCACCGTGAGGAAACAAAGGATCAGGTTACTCTTGATTCTGCTGAGGCTACAAAAAAGTACGGCGTTGCTGTAAAGTGTGCTACAATTACACCTAACGCTGCAAGAATGCCTGAGTACAACCTTACACAGATGTGGAAGTCACCTAACGGCACAATCAGAGCTGCTCTTGACGGTACAGTTTTCAGAACTCCTATCATCGTTAAGGGTATCGAGCCTTATATCCCCACATGGACAAAGCCTATCACAATCGCTCGTCACGCTTACGGCGATGTTTACAAGAACGCTGAAATTCGTGTTGAAAAGGGCTGCAAGGCTGAGCTTGTTGTAACTGACGCACAGGGCAACGAAACACGTGAGCTTATCCACGATTTTGCAAAATCCGATGGTATCATTCAGGGACTTCACAACCTTGATAACTCAATTGCAGGTTTTGCAAGAGCTTGTCTCAACTATGGTCTTGACTTAAAGCAGGACGTGTGGTTTGCTACTAAGGATACAATTTCTAAGAAGTACGACCACAGATTCAAGGATATTTTCCAGGAAATCTACGACAACGAGTACAAGGAAAAGTATGAAGCAGCAGGCATTGAGTATTTCTACACACTCATTGATGACGCTGTTGCAAGAGTTATCCGTTCTGAGGGCGGCTACATCTGGGCTTGCAAGAACTATGACGGCGACGTTATGTCTGATATGGTTTCCACAGCTTATGGCTCACTTGCTATGATGACATCTGTACTTGTTTCTCCCGACGGTATTTACGAGTACGAGGCTGCTCACGGAACAGTACAGCGCCACTATTACAAGTACCTCAAGGGCGAGGAGACATCAACAAACTCTGTTGCAACTATATTTGCATGGAGCGGTGCACTCCGCAAGAGAGGCGAGCTTGACGGCACTCCTGAGCTTTGCGAGTTTGCAGATAAGCTTGAAAAGGCTACAATCCAGACAATTGAAAACGGTATCATGACAGGCGACCTCTATCTTATTTCCAAGCTGGAGAACAAGAAAAAGGTTGATTCCAAGACATTCCTTGAAGAAATCAAGGTAAATCTTGACAAAATGATGTAATAGCCGATTGCGGAGGCTGTTGAAAAACAGCTTCCGCGTCATATAAAGAAGGGCAGAAATATGTCAAAAAATACAATATCAAATTCAGTAATCAGACGGCTTCCAAGATATTACCGTTTTCTCGGAGAACTGGAAACCAACGGATATGTGCGCATATCCTCCAGAGAGCTTGCCGAAAAAATGGGACTTACCGCTTCACAGATACGACAGGATTTCAACTGCTTCGGCGAATTTGGTCAGCAGGGCTACGGCTATAATGTGGCGGCTCTGAAAATGGAAATCGGAAAAATCCTTGGACTTGATAAGACCTCGCCTATTATTCTCATTGGTGCGGGAAATCTCGGAAAAGCTATAGCCTCCCACATAGATTTTGAAAGCAAGGGCTTTGAACTTGTGGGAATTTTCGATAGAAACCCTGCGGTTATCGGAGATAAGATAGGGGATATAACCGTATCTGATATAAGTGAGCTGGATTCTTTCTGTGAGGAAACAAAGCCTCAATGTGCAATACTCTGTATACCCAAAGAGGCAGCTTCAAAGGAAGTTGACAGGCTTATTTCAAAGGGAGTAAGGGCTTTCTGGAATTTTACCCATTATGACCTGCGTATTGAACATTCTGATATATCGGTTGAAAACGTGCATCTTGGCGACAGCCTTGCTACACTTTCATACCGTCTGAATTCTGACAACGAAACTTGCGGAAATATCTGATACATATAGTTTACAGTATTTCTATAAGTTTTTTTAAATATAATCACTTGTTAAAAAATCACTATCTTTTAGAGGATCCTTTTTAAAAGTGAATAAAATTCTTTAGTGTAAAGGTGGTAATTACAATGGATTATCGTATTGAACATGACTCTATGGGAGAGGTAAAAGTGCCGGCTGACAAGTACTGGGCGGCGCAGACCGAGAGAAGTCATCAGAATTTCCCTATCGGTGTAGGAATCGAGACTATGCCTCGTGAAATTACCCACGCTTTCGGAATTCTTAAAAAAGCGGCTGCAATTGCCAATAATGAATTGAAGCCTGAGAAAATGACTGAGGAAAAGCTTGCGGCAATCACAAAGGCTTGTGATGAGGTTATAAGCGGATCTCTCAACGACCATTTCCCACTTGTTGTATGGCAGACTGGAAGCGGCACACAGTCCAATATGAACGCAAATGAGGTAATAGCTAACCGCGGAAATGAAATTGCAGGCAGTAAGCTTCTTCATCCCAACGATGATATAAATATGAGCCAGTCCTCAAACGATACATTCCCCACAGCTATGCACATAGCCGCTGTAATTGCCATTGAGGATAAGGTTATCCCTGCAGTTGATACCCTTATCGAGACGTTTATCCGCCTTGAAGCCGAAAACGAGGGTATTGTAAAAAGCGGACGTACACATCTTCAGGACGCAACTCCTATTAAGTTCTCACAAGAGATAAGCGGCTGGCGTTCATCTCTTGAAAAGGACAGAAAGATGATTATTTCTTCCTGTGAGGAGCTGAAAGAGCTTGCTTTGGGCGGTACAGCTGTAGGCACAGGACTTAATGCTCCCGAGGGATTTGCTGAAAAATCCGCCGAGGCTATAAGCGCTATTACAGGAAAGAAATTCGTTACAGCACCAAATAAATTTCACTCCCTCACATCAAAGGACGAAATTGTTTTCGCCCACGGTGCATTAAAGGCTCTTGCCGCAGATATGATGAAAATTGCCAACGATGTACGCTGGCTTGCATCAGGTCCCCGTGACGGTCTTGGAGAAATTTTCATTCCCGAAAACGAGCCTGGTTCTTCAATTATGCCCGGAAAGGTAAATCCTACACAATGCGAGCAGGCAACAATGGTTGCAGTACAGGTAATGGGCAACGATGTGGCAGTTGGTATGGCGGCTTCACAGGGTAATTTCGAGCTTAACGTATTTATGCCCGTATGCGCATATAATTTCTTACAGTCAGCAAGACTTCTTGCAGAATCAATCATTTCCTTCAACAATAACTGTGCAGTTGGTATAAAGGCAAACAAGGAGAAAATGCACCATAATCTCCACAATTCCCTTATGCTTGTAACAGCGCTGAATCCCTACATCGGATATGAGAATGCCGCAAAGACTGCAAAAAAGGCATTCAAGGACAATATTTCCCTTAAAGAAGCCTGCGTGGAGCTTGGATTCCTCACAGCCGAAAAATTCGACGAGGTTTTCCACCCCGAACAGATGGTATAAGGCTTCAACAGAAAGGAAAATGCTATGGAAACATTTACATATTATCCGGGCTGTACCCTGAGAACCAAGGCTAAGGAACTGGATACATACGCAAGAGCATCCGCTGAGGCTCTCGGTATAAGCCTTGTTGAGCCTGAAAACTGGCAGTGCTGCGGCGGTGCGTATACTACAGCTACAAATGAGGTTGCTACAAAGCTTTCTGCTGTAAGAACTCTTATTGCAGGAAAGGAAACAGCGGGACTTGTAACTGTATGTTCCGCTTGTCACAACGTTATAAAGCAGACTAATTACGATATATCGCACAATGAGGCTATGGTTGCAAAGGTTCAGCGCTACCTCGGACTTGATGAAGCCTACACGGGAGATACTAAGGTTTACCACTATCTTGAACTTCTCCGCGATGTTGTGGGCTTTGATAAGCTGAAGGAAAAGGTTGTAAATCCATTCAAGGATAAGAAAATTGCCGCATATTACGGCTGTCTGCTTCTCCGTCCCTCAAAGGCACTTGCTATGGATAATCCCGAAAATCCCGTTATTATGGAGGATTTCATCAGAGCTATCGGCGGCACTCCCGTGATATATGCCCAGAGAAACGAGTGCTGCGGCGGATATATCGCAATGGAGGATAAGGCTCAGGCTGAAAAGAGAAGCAGTGCGGTAATGGCTTCTGCTGAGGAAATGGGCGCTGATATGATAATTACAGCCTGTCCTCTGTGCCTTTATAACTTAAAGAAAAATTCAGGCAGCGATATGCCTGTGTACTACTTCACAGAGCTTCTTGCTGAGGCTCTCGGTCTTAAGGAGGCTGACAATGAATAAGTACGAAAAGGACTGGATTGATATTACCAGCGGAGTAAATGTTCGTAAGTGTATGAGATGCGGAAAATGTACTGCCACCTGCCCCTCATATGCTGAAATGGAATATCATCCCCACCAGTTTGTGTATATGGTTGAAAAGGGCGATATTGAGCCGCTGCTCAATTCCGATTCCCTCTATAAATGTCTTACCTGCTTTGCCTGCGTTGAGAGATGCCCCAGAGGCGTTGAGCCTGCAAAGGTAGTTGAGGCTGTACGTCTTACAGCAGTGAGAAAGCAGGGGAAAAATCACCTTATACCCGACCAGATACCCGCAATGCTTGACGATGATATGCCACAGCAGGCAATTGTCACAGCATTCAGAAAATATACAAAGTAAGGAGGAGCAGATATGCAGAGAATAGGTGTTTTTGTCTGCCACTGCGGAACAAATATTGCCGCGACGGTTGACGTTAAGGCTGTAGCTCAGGCTCTTGCAAATGAGCCTGGAGTTGTTATATCTCAGGATTATCAGTATATGTGCTCCGAATCGGGACAGGATTTGGTCAAGACAGCTATCAAGGAGCATAAACTTACAGGAGTTGTAGTATGCTCATGTTCACCCCGTATGCATGAGAATACATTCAGAAAAGCGGCATCTGCGGCTGGACTTAATCCATATCTTGTGGAAATTGCAAATATCCGCGAGCAGTGCTCATGGATTCACAAGGAAATCGCATCTGCAACCGATAAGGCTATTGTTCTCGGTAAAGCTGCAATTGCCAAAGTTCATCTGAATACACCTCTTACCGCAGGTGAAAGCCCTGTAGTAAAGCGCGCTCTTGTTATCGGCGGCGGTATTGCGGGAATCCAGACAGCTCTTGACATTGCAGAGGCAGGCTTTGAAGTTGATATTGTTGAAAAAGAGCCTACAATCGGCGGAAAAATGGCGCAGATTGACAAGACTTTCCCGACTCTTGACTGTGCCGCTTGTATACTTACTCCCAAAATGGTTGAGGCTGCACAGAATGAGAAGATTACAATTCACTCATTCAGCGAAATTGCCGATGTAAAGGGATTTGTTGGCAATTTCACAGTTACAATCAAGAAAAAGGCACGTTTCGTTGATGAAACAAAATGTACGGGATGCGGACTTTGTACAGAAAAGTGTCCCATGAAGAAAGTTCCCAACGAGTTCAATATGGGACTTGATAACAGAACGGCTGTATATATTCCTTTTGCTCAGGCTGTTCCCAAGGTTGCTACAATTGACCCGAATTACTGCATGATGCTTAAAAACGGTAAGTGCGGTGTATGCTCCAAGGTATGCTCCGTGGGTGCTATCGATTATAAGCAGACTGACCGCTTTGTTGAGCAGAAATATGGTGCGATCGTGGTTGCTACAGGATTTAATCCCATTAAGCTTGACAAATACGATGAATTTGCATACAGCTGGTGTCCCGATGTTGTAACATCTCTTGAGCTGGAAAGACTTATGAATGCGGCAGGACCAAACGGCGGTACGCTTCTTCGTCCCTCTGACAAGAAGCACCCTCATACTATTGTATTTGTTCAGTGCGTAGGTTCAAGATGTGACGACGAAAAGGGCAAGCCTTACTGCTCCAAAATCTGCTGTATGTATACCGCAAAGCACGCTATGCTTATACGTGAGAAATACCCTGATACAGAGGTTTATGTATTCTATATAGATGTTCGTACTTCCGGCAAGAATTTTGACGAGTTCTATCGCCGCGCCGTTGAGCAATATGGTGTACACTACATCAAGGGTATGGTAGGCAAGGTAACTCCAAAGGCTGACGGCACTATTGACGTTCAGGCTTCCGATTTGCTTTCGAATGAGCAGCTTCACATTGACGCTGATATGGTTGTACTTGCGGCTGCTATTGAGCCCGACAAGACAGCCCGTCCCCTTGCTACAATGCTTACAACACAAATGGACACAAACGATTTCTTCACTGAGGCGCACCCGAAGCTCCGTCCAGTAGAATCCGCAACAGCAGGTATATTCCTTTCGGGAGCTTGTCAGGGACCAAAGGATATCCCCGAAACAGTAGCGCAGGCAAGTGCCGCAGCTGCAAAGGCTATCGGACTTCTCTGCAAGAACAGCATCACCTGCAATCCCTGTGTTGCCCACAGCGACGAGCTTATGTGCAACGGCTGTTCCTCCTGTGAAAAGGTATGTCCATACGGTGCTATCACATATCAGGACAAGGAATTCAGAATGCCCGATCGTTCAACAGCTATCCGCCGCGTTGCCAGCGTTAATCCTGCGGTATGTCAGGGCTGCGGCGCTTGTACGGTTGCCTGTCCCTCGGGAGCAATGGATTTGAACGGCTTCTCAAACAGCCAGATTATGTCGGAGGTAGACGCAATATGCAAGTAAATGAAAATTTTGAGCCTGTTATCGTTGCTTTCTGCTGTAACTGGTGTTCATATGCAGGAGCAGACCTCTCAGGCACCAACAGACTGAATTATCCCACAAATGTAAAGATAATCCGTGTTCCCTGCTCATGCAGAGTGAACCCCATGTTTATACTCCGCGCATTCCAGAAAGGCGCAGACGGCGTAATTATATGCGGCTGTCACCCTGGCGACTGCCACTACACCTCGGGTAACTATTTCACAAGAAGAAGAATTACACTTCTCTACAGCATGCTTGATTTCCTTGGTATCGAGCGTAACAGAACCCGTCTTGAATGGGTATCTGCCGCTGAGGGAGCAAAGTTTGCAGCTGTAATGAATCAGTTTACAGATGATGTAAGAAAGCTTGGTCCTAATCGCAGATTGGAGGATTTAAGATGCAGGAAGCAATGATAAAAAGAGCAAAGGAGCTCCTTGCTGACGGCACAGTAAATCGTGTTTTAGGCTGGAAAAAGGGCGAATTTGCATACGATTCCACTCCAGCTGTATTTGAGACAGCAGGGGAGCTTGAAAGAAATTTTGTCTGCGATGAATTTACACAGGCTAATCTTTCAAAATATCTTATTAAGGAATCACGGAAAGAGGGAAAAATACTCGCTTTTCTCAAACCATGTGATACATACAGCTTTAATCAGCTTCTGAATGAGCATAGAATTATTCGTGAAAATGTGTATGTTATCGGTATTCCGGGAGGCCCGAAGCTTGATGTTGAAAAGATAAAGGCAAAGGGTATCAGCGGTATAATAAGCGTAAAAAACGAGAATTTTACTCTAAAAATCGAAACTATCTACGGTACTGAAACTATGCCTTTTTATGAGGCAATCAGCGAAAAATGTACTAACTGCAAGAGCAAGAAACACGTTGAATATGATGAGCTTATAGGTGCAGAAGGGGATGTTCTTAATTCCAAGCGTTTTGATATGGTTGAAAAGCTTGAAAATATGACCTCACAGGAGCGTTTCGACTTCTGGCAGGGAGAGCTTTCAAAGTGTATCCGCTGTAATGCCTGCCGTAATGTGTGCCCTGCTTGTACTTGTGAAAACTGCGTATTTGACAATCCGAAGTCGCAGATAGACCAGAAAGCCGCAGCTGACAGCTTTGAGGAAAAGATGTTCCACATTATTCGCGCATTTCACGTAGCAGGAAGATGTACCGACTGCGGCGAATGTACGAGAGTATGCCCTCAGAATATTCCGCTTCACCTGCTCAACAGAAAGTTCATCAAGGATATAAACAGCCTCTACGGCGAATTTCAGGCTGGAGCAGACAGAACAACAAAATGTCCCCTTACGGATTATGATGTAAATGACTGTGAGCCCTCAATCGTTCACGAAAGGGGTGTTGAGTAATGCTTAAAATTTCAGCTGAAAAGTTAAACAGCCTTTTTGATAGAATCGCCTCACAGCAGACACTATACATTCCCGTTGACCGTGAGGATAAATGCGCCGAATTCAAAAAATACGAAAGCGGCATGACATTGAGCAAGGCGCTCAATACCGTGAGAAGTGCAAAGGATTTTTTCTTCCCTCAGACTGAAAATCTTGCAGAGTTCAAACTCAGCGGCAAGACAATTGAAGTCAAGGATATCCGCAAAGAAAGCGAGGATTTCGTAGTTTTCGGGGTGCGTGCCTGTGATGCAAAGAGTTTTGAGATTCTGGACAGCGTATTCCTTAGCGAGCCTGTTGATTCATTTTACAAGAACCGCCGTGAGCATGGTACAATTGTGACTATGGCTTGTACTCGTCCCGAAGAAACCTGTTTTTGTACCACATTCGGTATAAATCCCACTGTTCCCGGAGGCGACGCTTCTGTATACTTTGACGGTGAAAGCTATTTCTTTGTTCCCTTTACCGATAAGGGAAAAGCGTTTATGGCTTCAATTTCCGATATGCTGGAGGAGGGCGACGTTACAAAGCTTTCCGAGGTACAGGCAAAGGCAAGAGAAATTATGACACGTCTGCCTCTTGCAAATCTCACTACCGATTCATTCGGCGGCGAGAGACTTATGGAGCATTTCAGCTCTGAGAAATGGGCGGAGCTTTCAGAAGCTTGTATTGGCTGCGGAACCTGCACATTTGTATGCCCTACCTGTCAGTGCTACGATATACGCGATTTTGACACAGGACACGGCATACAGCGTTTTCGATGCTGGGATTCTTGTATGTATTCCGACTTTACGAAAATGGCGCATGGAAATCCCAGAACATCACAGCTTGAACGATTCAGACAGCGTTTCATGCATAAGCTGGTATATCACCCTTCAAATCATGAGGGAGAATTTGGCTGTGTAGGCTGCGGACGATGCCTTTCAAAGTGCCCCGTATCACTTAATATCGTCAAGGTAATGAAAGCATTGGAGGATAAGTAATGAATAATGATACATTAATACCCCTTGTGGGCGTTGTTACCGATGTCCGTCAGGACACTCCCGATGTCAAGACATTCAGAGTAAATGCTCTTGAGGGCGGCAAGGTTTTTGAGCATATGCCCGGACAGTGCGCGATGCTTTCAATCCCAGGAGTTGGCGAGGCTATGTTCTCTATCACTTCATCTCCCACAAATAAGGAGTATATGGAGTTCAGCATAAAAAAATGCGGTTGCCTTACAGAATGGCTTCACGCTATGGACGTAGGTCAGCAGATTACAATAAGAGGACCTTACGGCAATTATTTTCCCGTTGAAACTGAGTTGAAGGGTAGGGATTTGCTGTTCGTTGCAGGCGGTATCGGTCTTGCGCCCCTTCGTTCCGTAATTAACTATGTCCGCGACAATAGGGCGAATTACGGTGATGTGCAGATTGTTTACGGTTCACGTTCCAAGGATGATTTGGTGGATTATCAGGAGATAATCGACGAGTGGATGTCTGACCCGAATATTCAGGTGAATCTTACAATCGACAATCCTCAGGAGGACTGGGACGGTCATGTTGGCTTCGTTCCAAACTATGTAAAGGAGCTTGCACCCTCTACAAACAAAACAGTACTGGTGTGCGGCCCTCCTATAATGATAAAATTTACCCTTGCAGGACTTAAAGAACTGGGATTCTCTGAAACTCAGGTCTATACCACTATGGAGCTGCGTATGAAATGCGGCGTAGGCAAGTGCGGACGATGCAATATCGGCAATAAGTACGTCTGCAAGGACGGACCGGTGTTCCGTTACGACGAACTTGGCGCGCTTCCCGACGAATATTAAGGAGGTAATTGCAATGGAAAATATGGTAAATGTCTATCTTTTCGGCAAGAAATATTCTGTCCCTGAGGGACTTACTATAATGACTGCTATGGAATATGCAGGCTATGACCTTGTAAGAGGCTGTGGATGCCGTAACGGATTCTGCGGTGCTTGTGCCACAATTTACAGAATTCACGGCAAGCAGGAGCTTCACGCTTGTCTTGCTTGTCAGACAGAGGTTCAGGAGGGTATGTACGTTGCTACTCTGCCTTTCTTCCCACTTGTAAAGCAGATTTACAACATTGAGGAAATCAAGCCCACAGAGCAGATTATGATGCAGCTTTATCCCGAGATATACGCTTGTATAGGCTGTAATGCCTGCACTAAGGCTTGTACTCAGGAGCTTAATGTTATGCAGTATATCGCATATGCTCAGCGTGGCGAGTACGAAAAATGCGCAGAGGAAAGTTTTGACTGTGTAATGTGCGGAGTTTGTTCATCACGCTGTCCTGCGGGAATTTCTCACCCACAGGTTGCAATGCTTGCACGTCGTCTTAACGGTAAATATCTTGCTCCCGACTGCGGTCATCTTGAGGACAGAGTAAAGGAAATCAAGGACGGCACATTTGAGGAGCTTATCGAAAATCTTATGCAGAAGCCCATTGATGAAATCAAGGAGCTTTACAATACAAGAGAGATTGAGAAGTAAGGAGGGGCGGATATGTATAAAATTGAAAAATTCAATAAGCTGGCAAAAATCGTAGCTGAAAAAAGAGCCGCAAATGCCGATTTAGAGCCAAGAAGAATGACAGCAGAGGAAAAGGATAATCTCCTTGCAACTTTCCACCCCGATTATAAGCAGGATGAATTTACAGTTCTCTCAGCAGGTGTGAATAAGGGTGATAAAGTTCCCACACAGCTTGCAGAGCTTTTACAGGGCAAGAGCAGAATTTCTGCTGCTGACGTTGACCTCAATGCTCCCGATTACGATACAGATGTACTTATTATCGGCGGCGGCGGAGCAGGTGCATCCGCAGCTATTGAGGCTGATGAGGCAGGAGCAAAGGCAATGATTGTTACAAAGCTCCGTATCGGCGACGCTAACACAATGATGGCAGAGGGCGGTATTCAGGCGGCTGATAAGCCCAACGATTCTCCTGCAATCCACTATATTGACGCATTCGGCGGCGGTCATTTTGCCGCAAAGCCTGAGCTTGTAAAAAATCTTGTTACAAAAGCTCCTGAGGCTATTCAGTGGCTCAATAAGCTTGGAGTTGAGTTTGACAAGGAAGCTGACGGCACAATGGTAACAACTCACGGCGGTGGTACATCACGTAAGCGTATGCACGCAGCTAAGGATTACACAGGTGCTGAGATTATGCGTACTCTCCGCGATGAAGTTCTCAACAGAGGCATTCCAGTAATTGATTTTACAGCGGCAGTTGAAATTATCCTTGACGAAAATGGCAAGGCAGCAGGCGCAGTTCTCATGAATATGGAAACAAAGGAACTTCTTGTTGCACGTGCTAAGACTGTTATCATCGCTACGGGAGGTGCAGGCAGACTTCACTATCAGGGATTTCCAACATCCAACCACTACGGCGCAACAGCTGACGGACTTATCCTCGGCTATCGTGTGGGAGCAAGACTTCTCTATGCTGATACTCTCCAGTATCACCCCACAGGTACGGGTTATCCAGAGCAGATTTTCGGTGCACTCGTTACTGAGAAGGTTCGTTCTCTCGGTGCAAAGCTTGTAAATATTGACGGTGAAGTATTTATGCATCCTCTTGAAACCCGTGATGTAACTGCGGCTTCAATTATCCGTGAGTGTACAGAGCGTGACAAGGGAATTGAAACTTCTCTCGGTAAGGCTGTATGGCTTGACACACCTATGATTGAATATAAGCACGGTGAGGGTACAATTGAAAAGCGAATCCCTGCAATGATGCGTATGTTCGGCAAATATGGCATTGATATCCGCAAAGAGCCTATTCTCGTATATCCCACACTTCACTATCAGAACGGCGGACTTAACATCTCTGCTGATTGTTCAACTGATGTTGAAAATCTCTATGCCGCAGGTGAGGTTGCAGGCGGTATTCATGGCAGAAATCGTCTTATGGGTAACTCTCTCCTTGATGTTATCGTATTCGGCAGAGATGCAGGAAAAAATGCGGCTGCAAAGGCAAAGGAAACAGCAGTTCCTGAAAAGCTCACTCTGGAGCATATTGAAAAGTTCAGCAAAGAGCTTGAAAGCGCAGGAATAGCAAGTGAAACAGCTTCACCAATGCTGTTGCCAAAATATGCACGTAAATCATAATATGAATTGCATGAGAGTGGGATTCTAAAGGGCGAAGCCCTTTAGCAGAGTCCAGAGACGGAGTCTCTGGTGGGTGCAGGGCAAAGCCCTGCATAGCTTTCAGGCGCTCTGCAAGGGGTGAATTTCAAAACAGTCCACAGGACTGTTTTGAAAGAGGGGACGCTCTGTAAGAGAGAGCGTCCCTTAGAAGATTACTACAGTTTTTTCGACAATCTCAATCGGCGGACAATGTCCGTCGATTTGTGCGATTGGGGATTTTGTGATTATTAATAATTTTATTAAGAAAGAAGTGTTTTTACTGTGGATTTAATTACCATAGGCGGATTTTCCATATCAATCGGTTCAGTTGCATTCCTGATGTTTTCCGTATTTCTCATTGCGGCAGTTGGCTATCTGCTTGGCAGAATTACAATCAAGGGCATATCTCTTGGCTCTGCCGGAGTATTCATCATAGCGCTTCTTTACGGCTGCTTCTTCTTTGATAATTTAAAAGAAAATCTTATGATAGGCGGTGAGACATTCGTAAAGGACGCCCTTAAAGTCGTGGAAAATATGGGACTTATACTTTTTGTAACCTCTGTCGGATTTATTGCAGGACCTAATTTCTTCGGCAACTTCAAGAAAAATTTCAAGAATTATGTTTTACTGGGACTTGTAATAATTATCACAGGCGGACTTACCTGCGGAGGCTGTATTCTTATTGATAAGGCAGTTTCAGGCGAGCCTACAGAAAATACAGCGTCTATGCTTGTAGGACTTCTTGCAGGCGCGCTTACAAGTACTCCTGCATTTTCAGCTGCTAAGACAACGGTTGCGGACCGCGCAAACGGAGCAATTCTGGAGGATTACGTAACAGTAGGCTATGGAATTGCATATCTTTTCGGAGTAATCGGCGTTGTGCTTTTCATTCAGCTTGTGCCAAAGCTTATGAAAGCTGATATGGCTAAGGAGCGTGAATTGCTCATTACAGCTGATACAAAGGGAGATAAGAAGGAATACAATGGTAAACTCATAGAAATGGACGATTTCGGAATTATGCCCTTTGCACTTGCGGCTATTATTGGTATATTCGTTGGTTCAATCAAGTTCGGCAGTTTTTCTCTCACTACAACAGGCGGCTGTCTGCTTATGGGATTGATTTTCGGTCATTTCGGCAGATTTGGAAAAATGTCTGTTATGCCAAAGGATACAACTCTCAAAGTTTTCCGTGAATTCGGACTTATTCTGTTCCTCATTGGTGCAGGTATCGCAGGCGGAGCGAATTTCGTCACATATTTCAAGGGCGTATACTTCCTCTATGGCGTTGTTATGACAGTTATTCCTATGATTGTAGGTTTCCTCTTTGCAAAGTATGTGCTGAAACTGAGCTTGCTGAACAATCTCGGCTCAATCACAGGCGGTATGACATCAACTCCTGCTTTGGGTACGCTTATAGGTACAGCTAAGACAGAAAATGTAGCGTCTGCATATGCGGCAACTTATCCCATTGCACTTATCTCTGTTGTGGTTGTGTCGCAGATATTGCTGATTATCTTCAAATAATATCAAAGCTGATTAAATCTGATATGCAAATTGTATCGGATTTAATCAGCTTTTCTTTTTTGGGAACCCCTTGAACAAATTCAATAAATATGATATAATGAATTTAATAATACAACAAAGGAAAACTATATATGAAAAATATAATTCTTGGCATTACAGCCCATGTAGATTCAGGAAAAACTACACTTGCCGAAGCTATGCTCTACAAAACGGGAGAGATTCGCAGTCTGGGCAGAGTAGATAACAGGAATTCATTTCTTGATACAAATTCAATAGAGCGTGACCGCGGCATTACCATATTTGCAAGTCAGGCGGAAATGAGCCGAGGCGGTACACATTTCACACTGCTTGACACTCCCGGACACGTTGATTTCTCATCAGAAACAGAGCGTACAATGCAGGTTCTGGATTATGCTGTATTGGTTATAAGCGGAACTGACGGCGTGCAAAGCCACACAGCAACATTGTGGAAGCTTTTGCAGAGATACGAAGTTCCCATTTTTATATTTGTCAACAAAATGGATTTGACAGGTGCGGACAAGCTTCACGTTTTAGACAACATCAGAAACCGTTTATCCCTTAATATAGCAGATTTTTCGGATTCTTCGGAGCTTGCTGAAAATGCGGCTGCCTGCGATGAGGAACTTATGGAAGTTTTTCTTGAATCCGATAGCCTTACAGATGAGGATATCTCAACAGCTATTGCGCAAAGGCGGATTTTTCCTTGTTTTTTTGGTTCTGCACTGAAACTTAGCGGCATTGACGAGCTTCTGGATGCTTTGGACAGGTACACAATAGCAGGGGAGTACTCCGACGAATTCGGCGCAAAGGTATATAAAATCTCCTACGACAGCAAGGGCACGCGTCTCACGCACCTTAAAATTATGGGCGGAGTATTAAAAGTCCGCTCTGAAATTGCGTACACAACTCAAGAGGGGGAAGAAATCAGCGAGAAAATAAGTTCACTGCGATTCTACTCTGCTGAGAAATTCCGCACCGCAGATATGGCATATGCAGGGGAGGTGTGCACAGTTACGGGTCTGGAAAACACATATTCAGGGCAGGGAATCGGCTGTATTCCAAACTCTGAAAGAGCTTTTTTAGAGCCGGTAATGACCTATCAGGTTATGTTTCCCGAGAACAAAAACGTTTTCGATGCGTTAAAGGAACTGCGTCGTCTGGAGGACGAAGACCCACAGCTTCATATCGTTTGGAATGAACAACTTCGGCAGATACATATTCAGCTTATGGGGGCAGTTCAGCTTGAAGTGCTCAGCCGTATTGTACAGGAGCGTTTCGGCTATGAAGTTACATTCGGCAGCGGCGCTGTTGCCTACAAGGAAACAATTGCGGATATAGTTGAGGGTATGGGGCATTATGAGCCTCTGCGCCACTATGCCGAAGTACATCTTATACTTGAACCATTGCCCCGTGGAAGCGGACTTGTATTCGATTCCGCTGTTCACGAGGACGACTTGGCTCTGAACTGGCAAAGACTTATTCTCACCCACCTTGAAGAAAAAGAACATATCGGCACGCTGACAGGTTCACCAATTACAGATATGAAAATTACGGTATGTGCAGGAAAAGCACATCTGAAACATACCGAGGGCGGCGATTTCCGACAGGCTACATACCGCGCAGTGCGCCACGGTCTGAGAAGCGTTGAGAATATCCTCCTTGAACCTTATTACGACTATGAGCTTGAAATTCCTATGGAGAACACAGGCAGGGCGTTGGCGGATTTACAGCGTATGTCCGCAGATTTCACACCTCCCGAAACAGCAGGGGAAATGGCTGTAATACGCGGTTCTGCTCCTGTCTCTGAAATGAATGAGTATATATCCGAGGTCATAGGCTACACAAGAGGCAAAGGTCATCTGACCTGCATAAACGGCGGATATCGGGAGTGCCACAACGCCGAAGATATAATTGAAAAAATCGCCTACGACTGCGACGGAGATGTTGAAAATACAGCAGATTCCGTTTTTTGCAGTCACGGTGCGGGAATGAATATAAAATGGACAGAATCAGCGGAATATATGCATCTGCCACGCTGTCTCGGCGCAGAATCTGAGGAGAAAGATGTGCCTGTCCGCATACGGAGAAATACAGCTCCTAAAGCCGCCTCAGAGGAGGAGCTTATGGAGATTTTTGAGCGTACCTACGGAAAAATTGAACGTGAACCGAGAAAGGCTTTCAAATCCGCAAAGGTGAAAAAGGACTACTCAAAGCCTGTGAAACTGCCAAATTACGAAGGTCCCGATTATCTTCTTGTGGACGGCTACAATATAATATTTGCATGGGACGAGCTTAAAAAAATTGCGGAAACTAATCTGGACGCGGCAAGAGGGGAGCTTATAAATATTCTAAGCAACTATCAGGGATGGTGCGGATATGAAATAATAATTGTTTTTGACGCATATAAGGTCAAGGGCAAGCACCGTGAAGTTGAGCGGCATTTCAATGTAAATGTTGTATATACGAAAGAATCTGAAACTGCTGATAGTTATATTGAGCGTGTAACTCATGAATTATCAGGAAAACATCGCGTACGTGTAGCGACCTCAGACGGAGTGGAGCAGATGATAATACTTGGAAGCGGAGCAATGCGCATGACAGCAAGAGAGCTGAAAAAGCGCATAGAGGATGCAGATTCAGAAATACGTGATATAATAAGCCGTTAGCTATAAGCCGTTAGCCCTTAGCCGCAGAATTAATGCTAAAGGCTAACGGCTAAAAAAACTCATAGCTTCTTATATAATTAAAATAAAAAAATATATTAAAATACTGGAAATCTTTTGAGAGATATGATATAATTAATTTGATTGGATTTTTTTCAATTACATAATATGAGAGTAAGGGAAATCTGCTTGATATGCACGGAAATACTCTCATTAATATATTATATTTTCAGGAGGATGTTACATGAAAAAAGTACAGCTTACCGAAACAGTTCTGCGTGACGCGAACCAGTCATTAATGGCTACACGTCTGCCCTATGCTGACTATGAGGGAATCCTTGCCGATATGGACAAAGCAGGATATTACTCAATTGAGTGCTGGGGAGGAGCTACATTCGATTCCTGTCTCCGTTATCTTAACGAGGACCCATGGGAGAGACTTAGAAATCTCAAGAAGAATCTTCCGAACACAAGATTGCAGATGCTTCTCAGAGGTCAGAACCTTTTAGGCTACAAGCACTACCACGACGATGTTGTTGAAAAGTTCATCGAGCTTTCAATCAAAAATGGTATTGATGTAATCCGTATTTTCGATGCTCTCAACGATTTCAGAAATATCGAGACAGCTCTCAACGCTACAAAGAAGTATGCAAATAAAAAGACAGTTGCATCAGGCTGTATTTCCTACACACAGAGCCCTGTTCACACTGTTGAAAAGTATATTGAGATGTGCAAGGAGCTCAAAACAATGGGCTTCGATACAATCTGCCTCAAGGATATGGCAGGTACAATGTCACCCTATGAGGCTGAGCATCTCATCAAGGGTATCAAGGATGCAATCGGTGATATGACACTTGTACTCCACACACACTGTACAACAGGTATGGCTTACATGACAATTCTCAAGGCTATCGAATCAGGAATTGACGTAATCGATACAGCTTGTTCCGCATTCTCAGGCGGTACATCACAGCCATCTACAGAGACAATGTTCTACGCACTCCAGCAGTACGGCATTGAAACAGGTCTCAACGAGGACATCATCAATAAGGTAAACGACTACTTCAAGCCTATCAAGCAGAAGTATATCGACAATGGACAGCTTAACCCCAAGAGTCTTGCAACAGATGCTCAGGCACTTGTTTACAAAGTTCCCGGCGGTATGCTTTCAAATATGATTGCAAACCTTACAGATATGCACGCTATGGACAAGTTCGATGCTGCACTTGCTGAGATTCCAAAAGTACGTGCTGACCTCGGTTATCCTCCTCTCGTAACACCTCTTTCTCAGATGGTAGGAAATCAGGCTGTAACAAACGTTCTCATCGGTGAGCGTTACAAGAATATTTCCAAGGAAGTAAAGAACTACATTAAGGGCGAGTACGGTATTGCTCCTGCACCCATTGACCCTGAGCTTTCAAAGCAGGTTCTCGGCGATGACCAGCCCGTTGATTGCCGTGTAGAAGATGTTAAGCGTACAGGCGAGGACTTCGCTGCAGCTAAGGAAGCACTGGGCGACCTCTGCCGCTGTGAAGAAGATATCATGAGCTATATCTGCTATCCCGACCAGACTCTTAAGTTCCTTGAAAACCGCAAGGCTGAGGCTGAAAAGGAAGTAATCTATACTATCGAGGAAATGTAATTTTCCCGATATATTACTCGGAAAGGAGTTTAAAGTAATGAATTTAGCACTTCTCGCTGCTCAGACAACAGACAGCGGTACTAATATGGAAATAGGCGATGCCGCTCTCGTTGCTATTGTTGGTTACGGAGTTGTATTCTTAGGCATTGTTATGCTTATGGTTATTCTCTATATCACAGGCTCTATCTTCAAAAAGCGTGATGCAAAGGCAGCTGCTGCAAAGGCAGCCGAGGCAAAGACAGAGACAAAGTCAATTCCTGCACCTGTTAAGGATGCTCCTGCCGCTCCCGGTTCAGCAGGTCACATAAAGCTCAATGGCATTGACGAAAAGGATGCCGCTATGATTATGGCTATCGTTGCGGATAAAATGCAGACTCCACTCAATGAGCTGAGATTTATATCCATTAAGGAGGTAAAATAATTATGAAATATAAAGTAACTTTAAATGGAAAAACCTATGAGGTTGAAGTAGAAAAGGGCAAGGCAATTCTCCTTGACGAATATGAGGCACTTGCACCTGCACCTGCCGCAGCTCCTGTGGCAGCCGCACCTGCCGCTGCACCTGTTGCAGCAGCACCAGCAGCACCCGTAAATCTTGCAGCAGGTGAAACAGTTGCAGCTCCCATGCCCGGAAACATCCTCCGTATCGATGTAAATCAGGGCGATACAGTCAAGGAGGGACAGATACTCGTTATCCTCGAAGCTATGAAAATGGAGAACGAAATCGTTGCTCCAAAGGACGGCACTGTTGCACAGATCGTAACAAGCAAGGGTGCAGTTGTTGATACAGGCGCTCCGCTGGTAATCATTGCGTAAGGAGGGCGGAAAATGGATATTCTTCAGACCCTTAAAGATCTCTGGGAGGGTTCAGGCTTCAACAGCTTTTTCGTTGACGGAGGCTGGAAGAATCTTATAATGATAGCTATATCATGTGTTCTTCTCTACCTCGGAATCAAGAAAAAGTTCGAGCCCCTTCTCCTTGTAGGTATCGCATTCGGCTGTCTGCTTGTAAACCTGTCCTACTTCGGACCTGATTCGGCAGATGCCCTTTATCACCCTGACTTATGGACAGATTTCCTTGACCCGAACAGTGAACATTATCACAGCTACGGTCATATCCTTGCAAGCGGAGGACTTCTCGACATACTTTACATCGGCGTTAAGGCTGGTATTTACCCCTCACTTATCTTCATGGGCGTAGGTGCTATGACAGACTTCGGTCCCCTTATTGCTAACCCCAAGAGCCTGCTTCTCGGAGCAGCTGCACAGATGGGCGTATTCCTTGCATTCTTTGGTGCGGCAGCTTCCGGCTTCTTCACAGGAAATCAGGCAGCTTCAATCGGTATCATCGGCGGTGCCGACGGTCCTACAGCTATCTTCCTTACAACAAAGCTTGCTCCCGAACTTCTCGGACCTATTGCAATTGCGGCTTATTCATATATGGCACTTATTCCTATGATTCAGCCGCCTCTTATGAAGCTTCTCACAACAGAGAAAGAACGTAAGGTTAAAATGGAGCAGAACAGAGTTGTTTCCAAGACAGAGAAGATTATCTTCCCTATCATTGTTGCAATGTTCGTAATACTTCTTCTTCCCTCAACAGCTCCACTTATCGGCTGTCTCATGCTTGGTAACCTCTGGAGAGAGTGTGGAGTTACAGAGAGACTTTCCGACACAGTTCAGAATGCTCTTATGAATATCGTAACAGTATTCCTTGGAATTTCTGTTGGTGCTACAACAGCGGCTGACAGCTTCCTTAACCTCAGAACACTTCTAATTATCGTACTGGGACTTACAGCCTTTGCGTTCTCCACAGTTGGCGGACTTCTTGTTGGTAAGCTCATGTACGTACTTACAGGCGGAAAGGTTAATCCTCTCATTGGTTCAGCAGGTGTATCTGCTGTTCCTATGGCAGCCCGTGTATCACAGATGGAGGGACAGAAAGCAAATCCTTCAAACTTCCTGCTCATGCATGCTATGGGACCAAACGTTGCAGGTGTTATCGGCTCTGCAATTGCTGCTGGATTCCTTCTTACAGTATTTGGTTAAAAATAGCTGTAAAAATATACAAAATATGGCTGTACGGATTTTTTTGTACAGCCTTTTTTGTGCACAATTGCTAAATTGGGAAATATTTCCTGAATTTTCCAACAGTTTTCAACGAGTTTTAAACGTAAAACAAGAGGTTATTAACAGCTTTTCAACTGTTTTTTCAACAATTAAAAGTCGAAAGATGTTGAAAAGCAGAATATCTTTGTGCAAATAAGAGTATTTGAAAAAATTGGGTTGACTTTTGTTTAATTATGTATTATAATATTATATAAGAATAAATATAATTACGTGTATAATGTGATAAAGAAACAGAAAAAACATTGTGTAGAACAATCGGAGGACGACTGAAAAAATGAAAAAAGAAAAATTAAAAATCAGCCGTCTTGCCGCAGCTATGGCGAGTTCGGTATTAATTTTGTGCGCCATTTATTCTGGTGTACGTTACTTCAACCCGCTGGATACAAGCCAGTATATTTATGAGGAGGGTAATTTCGTACAGCCGGGCGGAAAGGGAAGTGCTTCACCAACTCTTGTAAGCGGAATTGATGGTGAATTGCCCACGTCTCCATCCGTAGCAGAGCCGGGATGCACATCCAAAACTGTAACAAAAGATGATATATTTAAAGGAAAACTTGTTCCGTATAAGAACGATATGACAGTTATAGCTGATAAAACAGAAGACAGCGTAAATCTTGCAATGTATAAAAACGACTGTTATTCAACTCTAGGCGATCATTTTCCTCTTAATAAAGATGCCGCCGACGGCTTCAACAATATGATGAAAGCCTACAACGAGGCTACAAATTTAACAGACTTTGCTATATACGGCACAGATGCAACTCTTACAGGCGCAGGCTCTCCGTGTCCCATACCTTTTGCCGACAGCAAAACAGGAAACACTGTAGATGTGGCAATTGTTGGCAGTAGTTCAATTATAGCATATGACGGCGACGATGCGGAAAAATGGGTTGTTGATAATTGCAGTGATTACGGATATATTGTGCGCTATCCACAGGGTAAAACGGAGATAACAGGCGAGGGATATTATCCATGGCATCTCAGATATGTTGGCAAACCCCATGCAATGATAATGAAAGCTAATAACTGGTGTCTGGAGGAATATGTATCTTATGTCAAGGGATATACAAGAGAAAATCCAATTGTATGCAATACTAATGACAGAACATATGAGATATATAGTGTACCCTCAAACAGTGATGTAACATATCTCAGTGTGCCGCTAAGTGGAAATTATGAGATTTCAGGCGACGGCTCTACGGGATATATAATAACAATTGAAAAGAAATGAAACAGCATTTATCAGTTGATAGGTGCTGTTTTTTTGAATGGGATTCTAAAGGGTGAAACCCTTTAGCAGAGTCCAGAGACGGAGTCTCTGGTGGGTGCAGGGCAAAGCCCTGCGTAGCATTCAAGCGCTCTGCAAGAGAGAGCGTCCCTTTAAAATGATAAGAGTTTGCCTTGGTTTTGTTGTATATTAATAAACCAGCAACAACCAATTTGTGCAACTATACAAAATTAATAAATTAAATATGTTATTTCGTCTTTTTTGGCTTTTAAAATCACTTATATATAGAAGCTGATAAAAAATTGCTTCTCTTGTTGCAAATGCACAAATAATATTGTTATATTTTATTTAAAAAGCCGAGGAGGACGTACTATGAAAAAAATAACAGCAATTTTATGCGGATTATCAATTATCTGCGCAATGGCAGGATGCAGTGAAAAGAAAACAGAGCTTGAAAAAACTCCCGTTATTCCTGTTGTAACCCAGACGATGTACAAGGCTGAGGAATTTCCCATTCCTGATGATTTCAGCTATCATCTATCGCTTGATTATATAGCCGAAAAAGGAACAGCTCTTGTATACCAGAATAATAAAATGGAGTACTGCGTTCAGTATTACGACGAAAATATGAAAGAAACGGATAATTTGGTTCTTTCAAAGGGCGACCTTACTTATAACAGCCGATGTTATATAGCATCGGATGGTACAATTCATATTCTTATTGCATACGGAGAGTACGACGGCGACCCAACAGCAGATTATGAAAAGTATTACGCAGAAGCAGAGCCGAAAATCGAATTTTACAGCTATAATTCCAATGGCGAAAAAATCGGATATCTCAATGTTGAGGACATCCCTGATTCATACAATATGATGAACAGCATAACAGATTTGCTTTACTACAACGGCAACTACATTATTTCAAACTTTGAAAATACATATATTATTGACAAAAATGGAATTATGACAGAATTTGAAAAAGAAATGGATACGGCTTATGCCATTGATACAAAGGGACGGCTTGTGGCATCAAGGTGGGAGGACTACTGCTATACCGATGAAAGCCTGAAATATGCTGATAATCCAACAAAATTCGGGGAATACATACGCAGGTCAGGTGAAATATTCACAGGAACAGGAGATTACAGCCTTTTCGGAGTTATGCAGCAGGGTATCTACGGCATGACCGCTGACGGACAGATTGTAAAGCTGTTGGATTTTGTAAGTTCCCGTGTGAATTTAACCGAGGTGTATGACGTAAGCTACGTAGGGGAGGGAAAATTCGCCGCCTTTACTGTTACGAATGAGGGCGCGCAATCTGTTGTCCTGCTCACTGTCCGCCCCGATGATTACGTTGAAAGCCGAGAAAAAGTAGTATTTGCAGTTGAGGGCATGGATTCAAACGTTACGGATAAAATATCAGATTTCAACAAATCAAGCGACGAATATGAAATCGAGTTGAGAAATTACGAAGGCTCAGACGAGCTTCGCGCCGATGTTCTTGCAGATAATTCCCCCGATATTTATTGTTATTCAGACCTCGATACAGTTCAAAGTTATACGAATATGGGTGCATTTGCTGATATGTATGAGCTTATGGACAAATACGGTGGTTTATCCCGTGAGGATATTATGCCCAACGTCCTTGAAGCCTACGAAACAGGGGATAAGCTTTATTTTATGTCAGACAGATTTTCTGTACAATGTTCTATAGCGTTGAGTGAGGTTCTTGGCAGAGAGTACAGCAACTGGACAATGAACGAATTTTTTGAGTTTGTTGAGAATATGCCCGAAAATATGTATATAGGCGATAAATGGTCATTTTATAGCAGATATGGATTATTTTGTTATCTCTGTCAGGATAATGTGGAACAGTGGGTTGATTTCGACAATAACACCTGCGATTTTAACTCCGAAAGCTTTATAAAAACTCTTGAATTATGTCGTGATTTAAAGCTTGTATTTGATGAAATGCCCGATTATCAGAATATGACGCAGGAAGAAACGCTTGCTCTGGAGGAGTGGAATGCGGCATTGTTAAAAAATAAAGAGGCTCTGCTTGGCTGGGGCGGCGGTTCAATGGTACGACTGGAAGGACCGAAATATGCAGCTCAATTTGGCTTAAAAATGGACGATATAACACTTGTGGCAAATCCAACGAAAAACGGCGGCGGAACAATAAGCGGCGGTAATTATTATTCTGTTCTCAAAAGCGGAAACTGCACCGAGGGCGGCTGGGCATATATTTGCTGGCTGCTTGATTTGAGTCAGCAGGAGAACGGTTTTGTCAGATTCCCTGTCAATAAGGATGCTTTTTATAAGTGTACGGCACGACAGCGTGTGGAAACGGAAAGCGCTTCGGCGGCAGGCGGCATGAACGGTTTAAGATTTGAATACGACCCCACAATCACAGAAGAACAGTGTGAATATATAGTCGGCTTTATCGAAAAATGCAACAGTTTAGACGGATTTCGTACAAAGGTGAGAGCAATTCTTGACGATGAATATGAGAGTTTTATCGTCGGAGAAATTACAGCGGAGCAGTGTGCAGAGCGTATACAGAGCAGAATGGAGATATATCTCAGCGAGAACTCATAATTTATCGCCTGCCCGAATAAAATTTATCGGGTGATGTTATGAGAAAAATAATAGCTATTTTTATATCTTTTGTCTTATTATTGACGAATGTTAAACCAATGTATACTATTGCTGAGGATACGGCGAATACCGCGAAGGCATATGTCCTTATGGAGCCAACCACACAAACCGTCCTCGACAGTGAAAACGCAGATTTGCGGCTGAATGTGGGCTATCTCTCGAAGCTTATGACGATTCTGCTCATAGCCGAGGACATTGAAACAGAGAAATACACTATGTCAACGGAGCTTACCGCATCATCGACGGTAACAGGCACAAAGGGCGCAGTAGTATGGCTTGAAGCAGGGGATAAAATGACCGTTGAGGAACTGCTGAAATCTGTGATTATTGGCAATGCCAATGACGCTGTAACCGTTCTTGCGGAGAAATCTGAGCAGACTATTGAAAATTTTGTAAAGCGAATGAATACCGAGGCTTTTGACCTTGGATTACGAAATACAGCCTTTTATTCCCCATACGGCTACTACGACGAAAGGGAGTACACAACTGCACACGACATGGTAGTAATATGCGCAGAATTGGCAAAATACGAGTTTCTGCGCCCTTATTTCAAGACATGGCGTGATTTTGTAAAATCGGGGCAAACGGAGCTTGTCAGCGAAAATAGGCTTGCTAACAGCTACGAAAGGCATATCGGCTTCAAAGCGGCACATTCCGACGAAACTGGGTATAACATAGCAGAGGGCGGCATGGACGAATCAGGGGATTGCTATATTGCCGTAGTTCTCGGTGCGGACAATGAGGACGATATGTACAAACAGGCAAAAAGCCTTCTCAAAAGCGGATTTAACGATTATAAGGTAACGGCGACAATGTTTCCCGACGAAATGCTTATGCCGATGAAGATTCGCGGCGGCTGTGATACAGCGGTGGAAATTGCTCTCAGACAACAGAGCAGACTTGTAGTGCCGAAAAGCGTGGGAGAACTTAGTACAAAAGTGGTACTTCCCGAATATCTGACAGCTCCTGTAAAAAAAGGGCAGGTGATTGGCACAGCTGCATTTTACAGTGACAAAAATCTTGTCTGCGAAATAGATATAATAGTAAAAAATGATGTAAAAAAGCTGTCCATGGGGTATATTTTTAAAGAAATGTTGTGCAATATGATAGAATAAATCTGTTTGAAATTGTATTGTTTTAACAAAAGTGGATTTGTTTAACAAATACTGCTTAAATCCACTTGAAAAATTTACGAAAACATGTTATAATTAAGAAGATAATTTTATAGTGCGGTTAGGTTTGCTTATCCGCATATTTGGAGGTACAAACAATGTCATTAAAGCTTAACACAAAATATCTTCAGGATTTTGTAAACGCCGATGAAATGGCAGGCATCAAGGCACAGGTTGAAACTGCTGCTGATATGCTTCACAATAAATCAGGTCTCGGCAACGACTTCCTCGGCTGGGTAAATCTTCCCACAGATTATGATAAAGAGGAGTTCGCACGTATCAAGGCTGCTGCTGAGAAAATCAAGTCCAATTCCGATATCCTTATCGTTATCGGTATCGGCGGTTCATACCTTGGCGCAAGAGCTGCTATCGAGCTGCTCAAATCGCCTTTCTACAACAACATGAAGAAAGACACTCCTGACATTTACTACGTTGGAAACAGCATCAATCCTACATATCTCAACGAAGTAATCGCTCTTTGCGAGGGCAAGGATTTCTCTGTAAACGTAATTTCCAAGTCAGGTACAACAACTGAGCCTGCACTTGCTTTCAGAATCTTCAAGAAAATGGTTGAGGATAAGTATGGCAAGGAAGAGGCTAAGAACCGTATTTTCGCTACAACAGACAAGGCAAGAGGAACTCTTAAGAACCTCTCCGATGCTGAGGGATATGAGACATTCGTAATTCCCGATGACGTAGGCGGACGTTTCTCCGTTCTCACAGCTGTTGGTCTGCTTCCTATCGCTGTTGCAGGCTGCGATATCGATGCACTTATGAAGGGCGCTGCAAAGGCTCAGCAGGAGCTTTGCGCAGATTTCGACAACAACGACTGCTATAAGTACGCTGCACTCAGAAATATCCTCTACAGAAAGGGCAAGTCCGTGGAAATGCTCGTTTCCTATGACCCCAGCTTTGTAATGATGTCAGAGTGGTACAAGCAGCTCTTCGGCGAGAGCGAGGGCAAGGATAACAAGGGTATCTTCCCTGCATCCGTTACATTCTCCACAGACCTTCACTCCATGGGTCAGTATATCCAGGAGGGCGAAAGAATTATGTTTGAGACAGTTGTGGATATAAAAACTCCCAAGCAGGATCTCTTCCTCGAAGCTGATGAGGAGAACCTCGACGGTCTCAACTTCCTCACAAACCAGAATATGTCCGTTGTAAACCGCAAGGCATTTGAGGGTACAGTTCTCGCTCATACAGAGGGCGGAGTTCCCAACATGATCCTTGAGCTTGCTGACACAACAGAGGAAAGCGTTGGATATATGATTTACTTCTTCGAGAAAGCATGCGCTATTTCAGGCTACGTTCTCGGCGTTAATCCTTTCAATCAGCCCGGTGTTGAGAGCTACAAGTCAAATATGTTTGCTCTTCTCGGAAAGCCCGGATATGAGGGTGCAAAGGCTGAGCTGGAGGCTAAACTCGGCTAAGATTGGCTGAGCAGTACTGCTGCAATGCCGACTTAATACAGGCGTTGGACATGGTCTATACGCCCTAATACAAATGAAAAATAACTCTCTGCCGCAAGGCAGGGGAAGGAGAAAAAATATGATTAAGCTTATTACAGGCAAAAAAGGTACAGGTAAAACAAAGATAATCATCGACAAAATCAACGATGCAGTAAAGTCCACAAACGGAAATATCGTTTGCATCGAAAAGGGCGATAACATCAGACGTTCTATCAGCTACAAGGTTAGATGGTGCGATGTTGAGCAGTTCAGCGTTGAGGGCATGGATGCATTCTATGGTTTCGTAGCAGGTATGCTCGCTGGCAACTATGATATCAAGGATATCTTCGTTGACGGTATCTTCAAGATTGTTGGCAGAGATTACGAAGCTTTCGGCAATATGCTCGAAAAGCTTGACAAGCTCACAGGTGAGGATTCAGTTGTAACTTTCACAGTTTCTGCTGATGAGTCTGAGCTTACTGAGAACGTAAAGCAGTTCATCAAGTAATTATCGGATTTTGAAGTAAATTTTTCCGATATCTCTTGACATGCGGAAAAAAATAGTGTATAATATACTTTGTAATGCTTTGAAGGATTTTTTAGTATGATAATTAATTTAAAGCAGCTTTTCAGCATCACAGGCGAGTCAAAGGATTTTGACTACAGCATTGAAGCAGCAGAGCTTTCGGGAATCAAGGGTTGTAATTTCAGCTCACCGGTTTCCGTAAAAGGCAGGATTTATAATAAGGCAGGCGTTGTCTATCTTAAATATAACCTCTCTTTCAATATGCTTTCAGCTTGCGACAGATGCCTGAAAGAATTGGACATCCCATATTCTTTCGACTGTGACCATATTGTTGTTCCCTCTGTAAGCGGCGATAACGATGAGTATATCGTAGCAGACGGTGAGAACATTGAGCTGAATGAAATTGCAGTAACCGATATGTTGCTGCAGATTCCCACAAAGATTCTTTGCAAGGAAGATTGCAAGGGGCTTTGTATGGTATGCGGCGCAGATTTGAACGAGGGTGACTGCGAACATCAAATATCCGAGTCGTGAGACTCTTATAAGGAGGTGCCAAAATGGCTGTACCAAAGAGAAAAACTTCTAAGGCAAGACGTGATAAGAGACGTTCTGCTGTATGGAAGCTCAATACACCTGCAATGTCCAAGTGCGATAACTGTGGTGCTTTTAAGGCTCCGCACAAGGTTTGCAAGAATTGCGGATTCTACAAGGGCGTAAAGGTTCTGAATCTGGATGAAGAATAATCTATTTCAGATAAGAGGAGGAGAGGAGGCGTAGTCTTCTCTCCTTTTTACGTTTATTATGTATTAACAGGAGGGTTAATTATGGTAAAAATTAAATCAGTAACAAAAGGCTCTCCTGCTTGCGAATGTGGAATTGTGGAGGGCGATACACTTGTAAGCATCAACGGACACAAAATAAAGGATGTTCTTGACTATATGTACTATGCCGCCGATGTGAATATTGAAATCGGTATTATGCGAAACGGCGAGGAAATGACATTCACTGCCCGAAAGGACGAATACGACGATTTAGGGCTTGAATTCGATACTTTCCTCATGGACAGCAAGCGGAGATGCTCCAATAACTGCGTTTTCTGCTTTATCGACCAGATGCCGCCGAATATGCGTGAAACTCTGTATTTCAAGGACGACGACGCGCGGCTATCCTTTTTGCAGGGAAATTATGTAACTCTTACCAATCTTAAAGACGAAGATATCGACCGAATCATTGAGATGAAGCTGAATATTAACGTTTCTGTCCACACCACAAATCCCGAGCTCCGCGTGAAAATGATGGGCAACAGATTTGCAGGGGAGAAGCTGAAATATATCTACAGACTGGCGGAAAACGGAATCAGCCTTAATTGTCAGGTTGTGTGCTGTCCCGACCTCAACGACGGGGATGAGCTGCGGCGCACTCTACAGGATTTAGGCGGACTTATGCCAAATATAAGCAGTATGGCAGTTGTTCCTGTGGGAGTTACGAAATATCGTGAAAATCTCTATCCGCTGAAAACATTTGACAAAAAGGGCGCAGGGGAGACTATTGACATTATCGAGGAATTTCAGGCAGAATTTCTTGAAAAATACGGTACAAGAGTTGTTTTCCCCTCAGATGAATTTTTCCTTACAGCAGAGCGCGAATTGCCAAATATGGAGTATTATGAGGATTTCCCCCAGTTTGAAAACGGCGTGGGAATGTTACGTTCACTTATTGATGAATTTGAAAATGCTCTTGATTCCGCGGAATACAGCGGCGGTGAGCGTCATATCACAGTAGTTACGGGATATTGCCCGTATACTGTTATAAAAAAGCTTGCTGAAATGGCTGAAAGCAGATTCAGCGGTCTGAAATGCGATGTTATGCCGATTCGCAACGACTTTTTTGGCAATACTATTACTGTCACAGGGCTTATTACCGCAGGCGACCTCATATCTCAGCTGAAAGGCAGGGATAACGGCTCAGAGCTGCTTATTTCTTCATCTATGCTGATGCAGAACAGTGAAATTTTCCTTGATGACATGACAGTTTCAGATGTGGAAAAAGCCCTTGATATAAAGATAAAAATTACTCAGAATGACGGGTATGAATTACTTGACGCCATTCTTGGAATGTGAAAGGAGATGTTAATTTATGGCATTACCTATAGTTGCAGTTGTGGGCCGTCCAAACGTCGGAAAATCCACACTGTTCAACAAGCTTATCGGTCAGCGTTTATCAATTGTTGAAGATACTCCGGGAGTTACCCGTGACCGTATTTATTCAAAGTGTGAATGGCGAGATAAGCAGTTTATGGTGGTTGATACTGGCGGTATCGAGCCCGAAAGCAAGGATATTATTCTTGCCCAGATGCGCCGTCAGTCACAGCTTGCCATTGATAAAGCAGATGTTATTATCCTCGTAACCGACATCAGATGCGGAGTAACCGCCGATGATTACGCTGTTGCTGATATGCTCCAGAAAAGCGGAAAGCCTATTGTTCTCTGCGTAAACAAGGTGGACAGCCTTGGCGAGCCTCCAATGGAGCTTTACGAATTTTATAACTTAGGTCTTGGCGAGCCTTTCCCAGTTTCCTCCGTACATGGACATGGAACAGGCGATATGCTTGACGAGGTCTACAAGTATCTCCCCGACGGCGAAAGCGAGCAGTACGACGATGATTACATCAAGGTTGCAGTAATCGGAAAGCCAAATGCAGGAAAATCCTCATTGATAAACAAAATTGCAGGTGAAGAGCGCGTTATTGTTTCCGATATTGCAGGTACAACAAGAGATTCAACGGATACGGTAATCGAAAATGAATACGGAAAATTCGTCTTCATTGATACCGCAGGAATCCGCAAAAAGTCAAAGGTCACAGAAAAGGTTGAGCATTACAGCGTACTCCGCGCATATATGGCTGTTGACCGCGCCGATGTGTGTGTTATCATGCTTGACGCTACAGAGGGCTTTACAGAGCAGGATTCCAAGGTTGCAGGATATGCACACGAACAGGGAAAAGCTTGTGTCGTAGCTGTAAACAAGTGGGATATTGTTGAAAAGGACGACAAGACAATGCAGGAATTCCGCACAAAGCTTGAAAATGATTTCAGCTTTATGTCATATGTTCCCTTTGTGTTTATATCTGCAAAGACAGGTCAGCGTATCAATAAGCTGTACGAGCTTATAAAGTATACCAACGACCAGAACAGCATGAGAATATCAACAGGAATGTTGAACGATGTTCTTGCATATGCTACTACAAGGGTGCAGCCGCCGTCAGACAAGGGCAGAAGATTGAAAATATACTACATGACACAGCCCTCAACAAAACCGCCTACATTTGTAACCTTTGTAAACAGAGCAGATTTATTCCATTTTTCCTACAGAAGATATATTGAAAATCAGATACGTTCCACATTCGGTCTTGAGGGAACTCCTGTACGTTTCGTGGTACGCGAAAGAGGAGGTAACGATAAATAATGAAAGTTATGTTAGCATTGCTTATAGCCGCCGCACTTGGCTATTTTCTGGGAAGTCTCAACTTCTCCATAATTGTTGTAAGACTTTTAAAGGGTAAGGATATCAGAAAAGTGGGAAGCGGAAACGCAGGTCTTACAAATACCTACAGATGCTTCGGTCCGCAGTGTGCAGGCCTTACTCTTGCAGGGGATTTGCTTAAAGGCATAGTTGCGGTATATCTTTCACAGCTTTTTGCCTCAATGCTCAAAGCAGGCTTTACTCCCGACAATGATGTGAAGTATATCGGTTTTATTGCAGGATTTTTCGCAATAATCGGTCATGTTTTCCCAATATACTACGGTTTCAGAGGCGGAAAGGGCGTACTTGTGGGAGTTGCTTCATTCTTCCCCATTGATATCAGAGTATTCTTCGCGCTTCTTGTGATATTCATAGTAATACTTGCAATTACAAAATACGTTTCTATTTCGTCAATAATGGGTGCCGCATATGCGCCTCTTGCCATATTCCTTATGTCACTTATTGTAGACGGTGCAGGATTCGGAAGAAGTCTGCTGTATCTGATTCTTTGTGTGCCTATGGCGGCAATGGTTGTATATATGCACCGTTCAAATATCGAGCGTCTCATTGCAGGCAAGGAAACAAAATTCACTTTCAAATTCAATAAAAATCAGTAAATAGGGTTAAGGAGGTATATCAATGGCGAATATTGTTATTCTCGGTTCGGGAGGCTTTGGCTTGAGCCTTGCCATAACAGCCTACAAAACAGGCAGACACAGCGTTACTGTCTGGTCAAAATTTCAGGAGGAAATCGACGATATACGCTTAAAGGGCGAGCATGTTAAAAAGCTTCCCGGAGTAGCAATTCCCCCTGAAATACGTCTAACAAGCGATATTTCATGTATCAGCGGCTGTGATATTCTGATTTTCGGTATACCTTCAAGCTTTCTCCGCCCCGTTGCTCAGCTTGCAAAGCCATATGTAACAAAGGAGATGGTTGTTGTCAATTCGGGCAAGGGCATTGAGGAAGGCAGCTTAAAGCTTCTCAGTCAGGTTATCGAAGAAGAACTGGGAACAGAAAAGCTTGTTGTGCTGTCAGGGCCCTCTCATGCTGAGGAGGTTGCACGCTCAATTCCTACTGCCATTGTTGCGGCTTCAAAGGATAAGGAATCCGCTAAGTATATACAGGAACAGCTGGGCAGCAACACTCTGAGAATATATCTCAATGATGATGTTACAGGCTGTGAACTGGGCGGCGCGCTGAAAAATATTATTGCTCTCTGCTGCGGTATTTGCTTAGGGCTTGGCTATGGCGATAATACAAAGGCGGCACTTATGACAAGGGGAATCCACGAGATTATGCGTCTTGGAGTTGCTGCTGGAGCTGAACCTCTGACTTTTGGCGGACTTACAGGACTTGGCGATTTGATAGTAACCTGCACAAGTCTCCACAGCAGAAATGCAAGAGCAGGAAAGCTTATCGGCGAGGGTATGGCTCCCGAGGAAGCTGTTCGTCAGGTTGGAACTGTTGAGGGCTACTGGTGCTGTCATACCGCTTATGAACTGGCAAAAAAGCTTGGTGTGGAAATGCCCATAACAGAACAGCTCAATGAGGTTCTGTTCAACGGCGGAAAAGTACAGGACGCTATGAAAAAGCTTATGTCAAGACCTATGATATACGAGCGTGAGGAACTTATCTCAGGCTAAGAGGAGGAAATTTATGACTGAAATTCGTGAGTACAGAGGACACATCAGAAACTGGAAAGAGCTTTGCGCAGAGCTTTCAATTGACGCTTCTCTGGACAGGGAAAGCCGTGAACTTGCTATCATTTCTGCCGCCTATGAAAAGTGGGGCAGGGATATGGGCGAACATCTTTACGGTATGTTTGCATTCTGTCTTTGGGACGGCGAAAAGATATTCGCTATGCGTGACCACTTCGGCACAAAGCCATTTTTCTACTATGTGACTGATGAGGGGAATCTCCTGTGCAGCGGCTCAATCCGCAATATAATTGCAGGTGAGGGCTTTAAAAAGGAGCTTAACAGAGATATGCTCCAGATTTACATGTCCCTTACCTATGTGGGCGGAGAGGATACATTCTTTAAGGGCGTAAAGAAGCTTATGCCGGGACATTTCCTTGAATTTGCCGACGGAAAGCTTGAAATCCACCGCTACTGGAAGCCCGAATTCAATCCCGACCATTCAAAAACTCTTGATGAATGGGCAGATGAGATACACTCAACTTTACTTGGCATTATGCCTGAGGTTCTGGACGAGAATGAAACGGCTGAATCTTTCCTTTCGGGCGGAGTTGATTCCTCCTATGTCCTTGCGGTTTCAGATGTCAAGGTTACAAATTCCTGCGGCTATGACGACGAGCGATTTGATGAATCTCCCCTTGCAAAGCAGACCGCAGATTTGCTTGGCAGAGAAAATAACCGCTGTTGTATAACTCCCGAAATGTACTTCGGCATTGTGCCTTGGGTTATGGAAAATATGGAGCAGCCCCTTGCTGACGCTTCCGCTGTTGCTTTTGCTCTGGGTTGCCGCGCTACTGCTGAGCATACAAAGATATGCTATTCTGGTGAGGGTTCTGACGAATTTTTCGGCGGCTACAATATGTACCGCAATGCTGAGAGATACGGCGATAATCTGAAAACATTCTACGTCGGCAATACAAACATCATGAAAGAGGATGAAAAACAGCGTATCCTTAAAACTTATAATCCCGATGTACTGCTTATAAATATCGCTAAGGATATTTATGCAGAAAATGAAAACTGCGATCCCCTTACAAAAATGTCTGATATTGATATCCGTATTTGGCTTGAGGGCGATATTTATCTCAATGTTGACAAGATGAGTACAGCGGCAGGACTTGAAGTCCGTATGCCTCTTACTGACAGAAGAATTTTCGATATTGCGTCACGTATGCCCTCTGAGCATAAAATCAATGAGGAGACAAATAAGGCGGCTCTGCGTACTGCGGCGGCAAAGGTTCTCCCCGAGGAAATCGCTTTCCGCAAAAAGCTGGGATTCATTGTGCCTATCAGAATATGGCTTGCAGATGAGCGTTACAATGCTGATGTAAGAGCTAAATTTGACAGTGATACTGCCGCTGAATTCTTCAACGTTGATGAAATTAAGGCTATTTTCGCTGACTATATCGGCGGTAACTCTGACAACTGGAGAAAAATCTGGACAATTTACACGTTCCTTGTATGGTACGATATTTATTTCAAAAACTGAGATTTGTTGGATAATAGGTTGAAAATCCCTATTATTCCTGTATAAAGGAGAAAAAAGATGTCGAATAAGGTAACTACACGTTTTGCCCCGTCACCTACGGGATTTATGCATATAGGAAATCTGAGAACTGCTCTTTATTCCTATCTTCTTTCAAAGTCACAGGGCGGAAATTTCATCCTGCGTATTGAAGATACAGACCAGGAACGACTTGTTGAGGGTGCTGTAGATGTGATTCTTGATACTCTGAAAGCTACTGATATTCAGTACGATGAGGGACCTGATAAGGACGGCGGTCATGGTCCATACATTCAGAGTGAGAGATTGCCCATATACAAGGAATATGCTGATAAGCTTATTGCTGACGGTCACGCTTATTACTGTTTCTGCTCAAAAGAGCGTCTTGATTCCCTTAAAGATGATAAGGGTATCGGCGGCTATGACGGTCACTGCCGTGAGATGAACTATACAGCTGAGGATGCTGCACGTCATAAGGCTGAGGGCGGTCATGTTGTTATCCGCCAGAAAATGCCTTTAGAGGGTAAAACATCATATGTTGATGTGGTTTATGGTGAGGTTGAAATTGACAATACTGAGCTTCGTGACCAGATTCTTATTAAGGATGACGGTTATCCCACATACAATTTCTGCCATATCGTTGACGATTATCTTATGGGTGTAACACACGTTGTAAGAGGTAACGAATATCTCACTTCAACTCCGAAATATTGCCTCCTTTACGACGCTTTCGGCTGGGACAGACCAACATATGTGCATCTGCCTTTGCTTATGGGTAAGGACGATGAGGGCAAGGTTTCAAAGCTTTCAAAGCGTCACGGTGCAGTAAGCTTCCACGACCTTGTAAATGATGGTTATCTCCCTGAGGCAATTGTGAATTATATTGCACTTCTCGGTTGGTGCCCTAAAGATACAAATGAGGAATTCTTCACAATGGACGAACTGAAAGAGAATTTCTCCATTGAGGGACTGAGCAAATCTCCTGCTGTATTTGACTATGAGAAGCTGAAATGGTTCAACTCCGAATACATCAAGAAGCTTCCTGAGGAGGTTTACGCTGAAAAGGCTCTGCCGATTCTTGATGAAATCTGCGAAAGTTACATTAACACCAAGAAGCTTGCTTCACTTCTTCATACGAGAATTTCTTATTTTAACGAAATCAAGGATATGATTGGATTTGTTACATCTCGTCTGCCTATGGAGAGTGACCTTTACACAAACAAGAAGAATAAGACAAATCCCGAAAACTGCAAAGAAGTTCTTGTGGATTGTCTGCCTATCCTCGAAGCTGTGGATAGCTGGGACAATGACACACTTTTCACTGTGCTGAAAGAGTATGCCGCTTCCAAGGAGAAAAAGGCCGGTGCTGTAATGTGGGCTATCCGTGTGGCTGTTGGCCGTCAGGCTGTTACTCCCGGCGGTGCTACTGAGCTTATGGAGGTATTCGGCAAGGAAGAATCAATCGGACGTATCAAGCAGGCTATTGAGGAGCTTGCATAATGTTATAATCAAAATGTCATGCAAAGGGTGTCGGGTTATCCGATGCCCTTTCTTGCTGTTAAAAAGATAGAAATTTTCTGTAGAATTTCCATCTACTTGTATTGTATAACAAAATTCTACAAAAGTCAATAGGTTTTTGCAAATTTGTATACTTGCACAAAATGATTCTTATATATTTGGAGAAACTGACGAATTATTGATCGTGAAAACGTTATTTCTTTAAATAAAATGGCATCGGAAATAAATCCGATGCCGCAGTCTGTAGAAAAAGACATATTGTATAACGGACACGGCACAACCTGTCCCTACAAAACGGCTATTCTACGTTGCACAATGTAGGGTCACAGCGTGCCGTGACCACAATTTTGGAATGAAATTCAGGTTTTTCGACAATCTGAGGGGACGCTCTCTCTTTCAGAGCGCTTATACGCATCGCAGAGATACACTCTGCAATAATGCCCGCGGGGGCTCCCCACCGCTGTCCCACACCCTGCCAGAGACGCTGTCTCTGGTCTCTGCTAAATTTAGAATCCCAGCACATTGGCTATTATATTTTTCAAGGGTACCGGAAATCCGATACCCTTGATTTTTATTATTCCGCAAAGAAGAAATCCTTTATTATGTTCTTCTTTTCCTTTTTACTTGTGGGATATTCTTCAATACATGTTACATATTCAGCGTTTATTGCCATAACTCTGCTGTCGGTAGTTTCAAGTATAAGTGTTTTTCCTGAAATTCCTTTAAGAGTTCCTGTTTTTAAATCCTCGTTAATTGTTTTTACGTAACATTTTGTGCCAATGAATTTCTTTGCCGCTTCTAACATAAATGTGCAATCCTTTCTCTTTAAAATCTGAGTTGCTGTTATACTTCTTATTGTATTCCTTTTTCTGCTAATTGATGTCATGAATACAACAAATAACAGAAAATAAATTGGCAGAAATTTCATTTGTTTTATTCCTCGTCAGCCTTTGCAAACTGTGATTCGTGACGTGTGAAGAAGTCTGTTCTGGGTGGCAGGAATTTCAGCTGGTGATTTTCACCTGTGAAGTATGTGAGAGGCTCGAAAATAGTATCCCATGACCAGATTCTTTCGTCAACCTGTAAATATTCGCGGATTTTTTCTGTTCCGAATGGTGCTAATGGGTGGAGAAGCACTGCGGCTGTGCGTATCATGTGGAAAAGGTTTGCAAGAGCCTGTGCTGTCTGCTCCTTATCCGATGTATCTCCGTTGAGCGCCTTTGCCATGTACTTACTGCCGTTTCTGATGTAGCTGTCAAGAACGTAAGTACACTGGTGGAATGCGAATTTAGCCATATAACGCTCATATTCAAGAATTGCTTTCTTAGCGTCTGCAAGAATATTTTCCTCGGGAGCAACAGCAGGGAGTATACCGTCAAATTCTTTCTGTGTTGTGTAGAAAGCTGTACGAATCATTCTGTTGTATACGTTGGAAAGGAGCAAGCCGTCCTTTACTACGGGATCTGCATCGTCGGGTTTAGCATCGGGATTGAAAGGCTTAGGCATAAAGCTTACGGAACGCTGTCCAAGACCAAGTCCAAGCCAGTGCATACGAAGCTGTTCGGGTGTGTAGTAATCAAGGAGATCGTCAGCCATAGGAGGTTTAACTGCACCTGAACTTGAAGCCTTTTTGTCAAGGAAAAGGATGTGGTGATTTGCCACGATTATAGGCATCTGTAACTCACCGTCGGGAACATCGGCAGTCTTTACCTCTGATTCCTGCTGTGCCATCCACATTGCAGGCTCAGCAATGCCGTAGAAGTAAATGTTGTCCTGACCGATAAACTGGTAAACTGTAGCATCCTTGCTGCACCAGTAGTCCTTCCATTCGTCACGGCTGTGGTTGATTGATTCGAGATAAGTCTGAGTAAAGGAGATAGGAGCCCAGAGAGATTCAGGCCATACCCATACTGTAAGACCGTCAACGCCGTCCATAACAGGTGCAGGAACACCCCATTCGATATTTCCTGTAAGGCGGAAAGGAACGAGAGTTTTACCTGTTCTGTAGCGGATTCCATTTTCTGTGAGGATTCGGCAGGCTGTATCGCAATCGGAAAGCTTGTCAAATTCAATTGTAAATGAAGGCTTTTTCTTTTCCTCAATGTAGTTATGTTCGGGCATAGTTCCCTTGATTTCAAGGTATTTTTCTTCAAATTCACGCTTTACGTAAATAACAGGCTTTTTGAGGAATTCGTCAATTGTTTTCCATACAACAGGGCGAACATCCTTACGCTTTTTGAGTTCCTCAATCCAGTTTTTCATAAGTTCCTCATAGTCACGGAGCTTGAAATACCAGTTTGTAACGGGCTTCATTGAGGGAGTTTTGCCTGTGAGTGTGCTGACGGGGTTAAGCAGATTTTCGGGCATATACTGATGACCGAGGTCGCACTCGTCAGCGTATCCCTTTTCGGAAGTACATCCCTCAACAGGACATTTACCGATAACCTGTCTGCCGTTGAGAAAACAGCCTGCCTCCTCGTCATAGAACTGCATTGTTGTAATCTGGTTGAGCTGTCCTTTTTTGTGGAGAGAGCTGATAAACCAGTCTGTTACTTCTGCGTGGATTTCCTTGGAGCGACCAAGTCCCGAAGCTGCATAGAGATTGGGAGAAATGCCGTATTTGCCGAGAGTTGCTTTCTGCTTGTCGTGATTGGACTGAACGAAATCAACAAGTGAACCCTCAAATTCGCCCTTTTCTACCTTAACTCGCCAGCCCTCTGCGATAGGGGAGCCGTAGCAGTCAGTACCTGTTACGAAAATTACGTTATCCTTGCCGATTCTGTCACGGAGAAAACGTGTATATGTATCGGCAAAAACAAGCATTCCGCCAACGTGACCGAAGTGAAGTTCCTTGTTGCCGTAGGGCATACCGCCTGTAACAACAGCTCTTTTCGGAAACTGTGGACGTGGGATTTCAAAATTCTTTTTATTCTTATCGGACATAATAATGTTCCTTTCAATTTTAGATTTTAACACAACTTATATTATAGCATAATTATAGCTGTTTTGCAAGGGTTTTGGAGAAAAATGTTAGGAGCTAAATTTTTTAGCTTTTTCTATTGAAAATATCGGCGGAGTGTGGTATAATATGGGTAGTCGGATAGACTGAAAAATAAGATAAGACTTTGGAGGTTATTATGCGTAAGTGTATTAGATGCAACATACCGATGATTGAAAATTGTGGCATTAAGGTTAAAGGTGCTGCCTATGGAGTGGTATTGACTAATGATGAAAACAAAATGTTGGGAGGAAGAATGGAGCAGCCTAAAGTAGCTATTTGCCCTGAATGTGGAGAGGTATCTATTTATTTGGAGAATGTAGAGAAATTAAAAAATAGATAAGCAAACATCTTAAGGGCATCTCTAAAAACTCCTTTTGAGAAAAAGGGTTTTTTAGAGATGCCCTTAAAATTCAAATTTACACAACAGGGGGAGCGTGGTATAATATGGGTAATAGAGTTTTTAGATTGTGTTGGGGGAATTGAAATGAAAAAATATAATTATAATGAATACAATATAACTATAAAAGAAGCACCACCATATTCTTTTGATTCTACAGATAATAAAATTTATGATAATGTTATTGTAATAGAAGAAAAGGATTTTTGTAAATGTATTGAAGTGGAAATTGAGCAATATTGTAAGATTAAAACTGTATTAATGGTTGTTCCGTATTATACACCATTGGAGTCCTTTGTTGCACCGCATAAAGATGGATTGTTTATGATGTTAAATGATGTCTTATGTGTTTTTTCTCCTGAAACTGCAACTGTCACTAAACAGACACGAATAAAATCGTTAGGAAGTATGTTTGAAGTATATCAGTTAGGTAATGATTATATTTTGTATGGTGAATTGGAAATATACAGAATTTCAGAAGATTTAACTGTAAAATGGACTTTTTCTGGACGAGATATTTTTGTTAGATGTCAAGGGGCAGAGCCTGCATTTTCATTGAAACAAGACAGAATTTGTCTTTATGATTTTGAAGATAATTATTATGAAATATCTTTTGAAGGAAAGCTGATTACTTGAAATTGATAAACTTCAATTTACACAACAGAATACCATAGCAAACCGCTTATTACTGGGATGTAATGAAATAAGGTGATAGTTTGAAATATGATGATTTAAAGGAGAGAGTAAATAATAAAGGTTTTCACTCTCTGCTTAGAGATGATATAGAAGAAATAATAAAAGAAAAATGTATTGACAGAAGCAATTTTCATGAGTTTTCTAAGATTAATTATGTTGAAATACTTAAAAAGTTCTACTTTTCTTTTTCTGATATCAAAAATTTTCCTGTTAATTTTGAGTCATTGGAAATTCACAGAATGCACTTTCGCTCTGACCTGACAAAAGAATGTATTGATTGTTATTTCAGAACGAATGATTGGCGTGAATATATGAACACAATAAAATCAGCAATACCCGATGATGAAAAGAAACTATTTTTAATTCTTTCTGATGGATGGGTTTATGAGGGAGAAAGCAACGAAATGTTTTCTGTCCTGAACGAAATGGAGCGTATCATCATCGATTTTTACATCGTATCTTCAAAATTTAACTGGTTTATTGCGGTCAGTTATATAACAGATAATGCTGTTATGTATAACCGCTGAATTTCAATTTATGCAATATGATTGTGTGAATACGTACTGCCAAAGGCAACCCCTACAATATTTTAAAATAATGGAGGTATTTTATTATGCAGACAATTATTATAGTTCTTGATTCAAAGAAAATGACTAATCCCGATTTGGATATACGCTATAACTTGCCGCAGCGTATAGAGGAGATTTCAGATAATCAGATAAGCGATAACGGTTATGATTATCTTTCCGATACTGAATTGGGCATTTGGCTTGATACCGATAATGCGGCTGAAAATGTGCAGAAAGTTATTCAGCTGATAAAATCAGAAAAGTTTATGGATAATGATTTGTCCAAAACTGCGGATATCTACATTTCCGCAGAGGATTGTGCTGACGTTGAACAGTGTGAAAAGGTTTATCCCGTGTAATCAGGAGGGATTATGAATATTATTGAATTGATTCAGCAGTTATATGGGGATTCCTGTCAGTTGCGCTCGCCGCTTAATAAAAGACAATTAGACAAGGCAAGAAAACTGATTCCTGCTGAACTTCTGGAAATTCTGAAAATAAGCAACGGTATATATGAGACTATGATTAATCCTGATACAAATCAGACTGCGGTTATTGATTTGATTATCTATTCCTTAGCTGATATTAAATCGCAGACAGAGCACTATCGTTGCGAATACGGTGGTGAGGGCATTGTTTTTTCAGGTGATTTATCAGTAGGATTTTTTGTATTTAAACCCGACGGGAAAATTTTTCGGTATGATTATTACAACTTAAGTGAAGAATACTATGCAGAAAATCTGGAGGATTGGCTCAGAAAGCGGAATGGTTTGAACAAATGGGGATGCATATGAAAAATTGTAGATTTACAGACATGAAAATAATGTGTATAATATTGGGTGTTTTCTTTTGGGGAATACTGGTGTTTTGTAAACTGGCAGGAATTGAATATATAGCCAAAGTAATTCCTGAGAAACTTTTGTTAAAGTATGCTAATTTGGTGGTTTATGGGGCATTTTTTATACTTGCCTTGATTGCGTTCAGAAAACAGTTTTTCAGTGCTGTTAAAGATTTTAAGGATAACCGTCAGAAATATGAAAAATTGATAATAGTAACTATAATTATAACAATTGTACTTATGGTAGCGTCGGCTATAATTTTAAGTAATATGGGTGTAGGAGATAGCAATAATGAAAAGTCTATTGAAAAATCATTGGAGAATAATGGTTTCATGGAGATTATAGTTGCGTGTTTTTTAGGTCCTGTCGTTGAAGAAGTGTTTTATAGAGGAATTTTATTTGAATTTCTTAACGGCAAAGATAAACATTTGTCAAGAAGTATAGCAGCTGTTATTTTAACTTCATTGTTTTTTGCTTTTATGCATGTATCTTTGGGCAATTTCACTGTTACAGATATGCTTGCAAATATACCGATTCTGATGTTGGGATTAACAGTTACAACGTTGTATTGGAAAACAGAAAATATTATTTGTCCTATTCTTGTTCATATTGCGATGAATACTATTGCAACAATGGGATAAGAATATTATATGAAAAACCCGCCTATGACTAATATCACAGGCGGGTTTTGTTTGTAAAATTTAGTTAATGTCTCCTCAAAAAACAAATATTCACCGAAATATCGACAAAACAGGAAAAA
>CALGTV010000020.1 GCA_937902395.1 uncultured Ruminococcus sp. | reverse complement strand
ACATCATTTCTGCTCATCATCTTTGTCTACTAACATTTTAGGGATTGGTATTAATGAATAATTATTATAGGGACACGGCTTTGAACTTGCCGTGTCCTTTTTTACAAAAGCTAAAAATCATTTTTAATGATAAACGATAAATTTTTATCGTAACTTCTGCACAAATACACCCTTGGAAATATATGTTGTTATTGTACAAACATATAATATTTAATGATAAACGTTAAAAATCTGTTGACAAACGTAAAACAGTGTGGTATTATATAATCACAGCAAGGGGAACTGAAAAAACTTCCCCGAAAAAAAGGAACAAAAGAGCGCTCATATAAGTTCCGTAAAGAATTATTGGAGGGTTTATTTATGAACAGCACAAAAAATATTGACTATGTAAAGAGAATCAACACACTTGGCAAGGTGAGCAAAATTATCCTGATGATTATGCGTATAGTATGCATTATAGGTGTCATTGCTGCTATTGTGGGCGGTATCATTGTACTTGCCGTATTCCCAACAGGCAGCACCGCAATTACATCAAACGGAAATGCTTCTTTTGAAATGGTTGTCGATACAAACAGGCTCCCAAGCAGCATTTCGTTTTTTGAGGATGAAGATATTACAAACGAATCATTTAAACTTTTCGGAACAAAATTCACACTGAAAGATAATATTACAGACAATGACGGAATCCAGACATACACAATGAATGCTGAATTTGATTCTCCCAACAGCACATTGTTAAAATATGGTGCAGTAGGTGCGTGCTTCGGTATGGCTTTATATGCTACTTTTACACTTATTGTTGTAATTTTCGCCGGAAAGCTTGCAAAGGCTCTTGAAAAGTGTCAGTCACCCTTTGAGGAAAGCGTTACAAAGGCTATGAAACATTTTGCGTTTTCACTTATTCCTGCGGGATTTACTTTTGTAACAGATGGTTCTTTGAATCTTACTATGGTACTTATCATTCTTGCAGTTATTATTTTCTCTTATATTTTCAGCTATGGCGCAAAATTACAGCAGGAATCAGACGAAACACTTTAATTTATGGAGGGAAATACAATGAAAAAAACAGTTGATGCAAATGCGATAACATTGGAAAAAGAGAAAAGCCGTTTTATTAAAGTAAGCAAGGGAGCCTATTATTTCATACAGGTAAGCAGAGGAATTTTCTTGGCATTTTTAATTCTAACGGGGATAATGTTTATTGTTAATGCAATTGGTCTGATATTTAAAATTTTTGAATATCAGGACAATTCACAGGCATTATTCGCCTTATTTATCGGAGGAATACTTTTTCTGTCACAGTTCATTCCTCTTGGATTTGCTGCAAAAATATTTGATAAATTCAGAAAAGGTCAGACTCCTTTTCAGTATGACGTAGCAGATAAAATCAAAGGTGCGGCAATTTCTCTGTTAGTTCTTTCAGCTATTACACAGGTACTCTGCTGGATATACTATGCACTTATTTCAAACAATGTGTTCACAGCCCAACTTGATTATATTAATATCAATTGCGATATTAACCTTAATGTATTTATTTTTGGTATACTCACTTATGCTTTTTCCTATGTTTTCAGCTACGGTGCAAAATTACAGCAGGAATCGGACGAAACGCTTTAAGGAGGGGGAAATATGTCGATTATACTAAGACTTGACAGAGTAATGGCAGACAGAAAAATCAGCCTTAACGAGCTTAGCGAGCGTGTGGGTGTAAGCAACGTAAACCTCTCAAAACTGAAAACGGGCAAGGTTAGTGCAATACGCTTTTCCACTCTCAATGCTATCTGCAAGGCACTTTCCTGTCAGCCGGGGGATATCCTCGAATTTATTGATGATGACGAGGATATAGTTAATTAAGAATGCAGAATTAAGAATTGATGTGGCTATAACGTTAATTCGCTGGGACACGGTTCGCCGTGTCCTTTTTTATACACTTGCAAAATTTCAAAAATCACTTGTAAAAATACGGATTATGTGATATAATATATAAGGATAAGTATTCCACAAATTTAATGAAAAGGTGGTGCGGTTATGAGTTCCGACCCTTATGGGAACAGTATGAATATTATGTTTATGGGATATATTCCGCACCATTGTATCTGCCGTTAAAGCCGATTCTCCGTGCCTGTATATCTCAGTAACAGGCGAAAGGAGGAATGTCTGCACACGCAGGCTAAGCTTTGCTATGATTAATTTCTATACTTACACAAACGGCAAAATGACATTGACAAACGAATTTTCCGAGGGCTGCTGGGTTTCCGTTGTAAGCCCTACTCCACAGGAAATCAAAGAACTTATCGAGGATTACGGCATTGACAGCGGCTTCGTAAAATCCTCATTGGACGAGGAGGAATCCTCCCGTATAGAGCGCGAGGACGACCAGACGCTTATTATCATTGATACACCTGTATCCTCCACTGATAAGGACGATACAAAAATTTTCTATACAATGCCTATGGGTATCATCATTACGGAAACAAATGTTTTTACCGTATCTCTGCATGAAGCGCAAATTATCGAAGAGGCTGTCCGCGGTACTATCCGCAATCTCCGTCCCGAATTCAAAACGAGATTTGTTTTACAGCTTCTGTTGCGTATTGCCGCAATGTTCCTGTATTACCTTAAACAAATTGACAAAATTTCATCATTGGCTGAACAGCAGCTCCACAATGCTATGAAAAATGAGCTTCTTATGCAGCTCCTTGCTCTTGAAAAGTCGCTGGTTTATTTCTCCACCTCCCTTAAAGCAAATGAGGCGACTATCGAGAAAATTTTCCGCGGCAGAGTTGTAAAGCTCTACGATGAGGACCAGGATTTGCTCGAAGATGTGCTCATTGAGATGAAACAGGCTATTGAAATGGCGAATATCTATACAGGGATTTTGTCCAGTATGACAGGCAGTTTCTCGTCAATTATCTCAAATAATCTGAATATCGTCATGTGGCGATTAACTATTGTCACCATCATTATGCAGATTCCCAATATGATTTTCGGCTTCTACGGTATGAATACCGCAGGTCTGCCCATTCCGTACACATGGTTCCCCAGTGCGCTGGCGGTGGCTGTGACGGCAATTGCGGCATTTATTCTACTTAAATGGAAGAAAAAGTGAATATGCAAGAACAAAGGCGTATGCGGTGTGCATACGCCTTTTATATAACCTTTTTTACGTTTGGATTTATCTATTTTTTTCTGGAATAATATCATAAAGATACGGCAAGGACTGACGCTGGCAGCAGCCTCATTATTTTGAAACAGTTGTGATTTTTTCACGCATAATGCAGAAATCGAAAACATCAAGTCTTTCGTCAGCGCAGAAATCCAGAGATTTCCAGTGAGCAGGCATAGTTTCCGCAGGATTTGTCAGCCATTTCTGGAATGTAACCATATCCGCAACAGTGAAGTTTCCGTCGTTGTTTGCGTCGCCTGTACGGGATTTGATAAAGCTCCATTTAACCGTTTCGCCGCTGTAAAGCTCCTTTGGAACGATAACCTGTCCCATAACAGCGCTCATTACATCTTCATAGCTTTCTTTTAGTTCATATAAGTCGTAATATCCGATTTCAAATCCATTTTCATTCTTTTTTATACCGCTGATTTTATACATGATATCACAGCCGGAACCCTGCACAACAGGCTTGAGGAATAGCACATTTTCGCTGAAAAACTCCTCATTGTATTTTTCAATAAAGTCAGCGGCTTCTTTTTCAGTAAGAATAGGCGTAATATATTCGCTTAATTCCTCCGCAGAGGTTACAACAGCTGAAACGTCTGCATTCTTATATATAGTTTCTGAATAGCTGATTTTACTGAAAAACATTTCGCAGTCATCGAGCGTTGCAGGGATATCCACGGATTCGAGGGTAATTCTCTTTTTCTCGTGGTCTATAGCCTTTACTCTTATTTCTCCGTCGCCTATATGTTTTGAGTAGTATTGTGGAAGAAATACAGGGTATACCCAACCGTTAGTTACATAATCATAGCAAAGCATATGTGTATCAGTATCGAGCACATCTCCGACATTAAGAGTTCTTCCGTCGATATACTTTAACCCTTCAATATCAGGTGCAAGGTACATAACAAGTCCGTCAAAACCCACAACCTCGGCATCGAATGGAAGTACATAATCCTTTTCGTTTATAAACGCCAAATCATAGCTGCCTTTGGTATTTATAATATTTGCACAGCTTCCCTGAATTTTGTCATCGTAGTGAAGTGTATCATATTTGTAAAGCTTCATACCAAGAGTAAGCTCTGAGGTATTATATGTCTGACTTATGCGAACATCTTTGTCAACTGATATACTTATTGTTATGCTGTAATTATTTGAAAAAGGAGCAACGGTGATTTCAGCAGTACCCTCTCCGACACCTGTAACAAGACCTGTATTATCAACGGTTATAACGCTTTCGTCGCTTGATGTGTATTTAACTTCCTGTTTAGCACCGGTAGACCATATGAGTTCAAGCTGAACCTGTTCGCCTATAGCAATGGTATCTTTTTTTACAGTTACTTCTCTTACAGAGGCAATAATAGTGAGGGCAGAGGCGGTAGTTTCCGCAAAAGTGCCGTAACCTCCGCTGATACAGATACAGCCAGCCATTAAAGCTGAAATAAATTTCTTTTTCATGCTATTCTACTCCTTTAATAATTAATCATCCCTTATACCTTTAGTATATCATTATTTCCCAGTTGATTCAATACAAAAAATAAAAGTTTACAGAAATATAATAATTCGACGGAATAGCATTTTTTTCAAAAAAAGAGATACCCGAATCCGAGTATCCCTTTTGTTTATTTCTGAAGATATTCACGCACAAGCACCTGTAACAGCTCATCGCGGTCAATGCGGCGGATAAGACTTCTTGCATTGTTATAGGTGGTTATGTAGGTGGGGTCCTCTGAAAGAATATAACCTACAATCTGATTTATTGGATTATAGCCCTTTTCGACAAGAGCGTCATAAATCGCAGTGAGATTTTTTTTCAGTTCAGCTTCCTTGTCCTCGTTCACGCTGAAAGTCATTGTCTGGTCAAACATTTTAAACAGCCCTCCTGTCAGAATTTAAGGATAAGTTTCCTTATTAATATATTATAACTCAAAACAAGAAATAATGCAAGAGATATCGAATTATTTTACAATTTGTCTATATTTTGAATTGAAATTCTCTTCAAGCTATGTAGGGACACGGCTGACCGTGTCCTTTAAAAAGGGAATTAACAGCAGCCTGTACGCTTTACAAAGCTGTTGCAGTCTGTACACTCGGGTACAGTGGGGTTAGATTCGTGAGTACCAACGGAAATACAGCCAAGTGAGCAGTAATTCTCTGTTACCATGTTGTACTTGCACTGTGATACAGTACACTTGATTGAATCGTTTTTCTGCATGTTATTCATATCTGACATAATGAACAACTCCTTTTCTTTTTGAGTTCTCTTTTTTGCTTCATGAGCAATAATATTATTGGTCTGAAAATCAGATAATATTCACGTATAAAAAAATTATTGAGTGAGATAATATTAGAAAAGCCATTAGCTTTTAGCACTCAGTCGTTAGCTTTATTACACCATTACAGTAGACAAAAGTCTACAGGATTTATTGGGATTAGTATTAATCAGCAGACTGTAAAAGCTACCAAGACAACTCTTAATTCTTAATTCATAATTCTTAATTAACCAAAGGAGTATTTATGTCAATTATTCTGCTTCGTTCTATTATATTATACATCATCGTTGTATCTGCTGTGCGGCTTATGGGAAAACGTCAGCTCGGCGAATTACAGCCCTCTGAGCTTGTTATAACCATACTCATTTCAAATATTGCAACTCTGCCTCTGGAGGACACTGATATACCTCTTATAATAGGTATAACTCCTATTCTTGCTCTTGTCTGCTACGAGGTATTTGTTTCGTGGCTGATTCTGCGCCTGCCATTTTTCAGAAAAATAATGTACGGCAGTTCTAAAATCATTATAAGCAACGGTAAAATAAACCGAAAAGTTCTTCGCGAGCTCAGACTTTCTACCGACGATATCATGACAGCCATGAGAACTCAGCAGATTTTCGACATATCAGAAGTTCAGTTTGCCATTGTGGAGACTACAGGCAGTATATCCATAATGAAAAAACAGTCAAAGGATACTCCTGCAAGGGAGGATATTGGACTATCCCCCGTTTCAGCCGATCCGCCGCAGGTTGTGGTGTCCGACGGAAAGCCTCTCCCTGTAACGCTGAAATCTATGGGATATAATGAAAAATTTGTGGAAAACTGGGCGAAAAAGGCAGGCATAAGCGTTACTGATATATTTATTATGACCGCTGACGGACAGGGAAATATATTTATCGCTCCGAAAGCAGAGAAAATGACACCATATATAGCCAACGGACAGGAGGAACAGCAATGACAAGACTTAAAATAAGCATATTTATAATACTTCTGCTCACAGGTACAAGCATCTTTCAAGGCTGGTGGATTGACAAAAACTGCAATTCCTTAATGGAGCTTTCAGGCTATGCAGAGGAACTTTTTCAGAATGGCAATACCGAAAAAGCCGCTGAAATCACGGAAAAGCTAAATCAGAAATGGGAGCATTTCCGTAAGGGAGCTTCTGTTTTCGTGCGGAATAACAAGCTGACGGAGCTTGACCGCCTTTTTGCCCGTATTCATCATCTTACAGAAAAAGAAAGCGAGGAGCTTCCTGCGGAACTTAATGAGCTTTATCATCTCCTTGATTTGCTGAAAAACGGGGAGATTCCAAGGGTTACAAGTGTGTTTTGATATTCAGTCTTTAGCTTTTAGCAATTAGCTATTAGCTGAGATAAATTATATCGGGACGATGCAGACTGTATTTTGAAATAATGCCTGCATATACCCGTATTCCGAAATTATTCACACATTATATATTGACAAATCCCTCTGAAAATGGTAATATATAATTAACAGGGTGTATATTGTTTCAAGGAACGGATTATCTTGAAACTTAAATCAAAAATCCACACCCAAAAGAGAGGGAATCTATCATGAAGAAATTAACAAAGGCTATTGCGGCATTTGCCTCCGCAGCAGCCATGGCTCTGACAGCTACAGCTTCTGTTATGCCTATGGATTATAACAAGCTCACTGTTGCCAATGCCGTGGACACAAACAATGATGACTGGCTTCACGCTGAGGGCAGCCGTCTCTATGACATGAACGGCAATGAAGTATGGCTCACAGGTGCAAACTGGTTCGGCTTCAACTGCTCCGAGAACTGCGTTCACTATCTCTGGAGTGCTGATGTTGATGATGTTCTCCGTGAGACAGCTGACAGAGGTATCAACGTTATCCGTTTCCCCATTTCCACAGAGCTTCTCGTTTCATGGATGGAGGGAAACCCCAACCCCGTATCAAGTGTATCAGGAAACGCTGACCCTGCATTCACAATCAATCCCGACTTCGTTCTTGAGGACGGCAAGACGCTAAAGGATTCAATGCAGATTTTCGATATCATCATGCAGAAGTGCAAGAAGTATGGTATCAAAGCATTTATCGATATCCACAGCCCTCACTCCGACAACTCAGGTCATAACTATAATCTGTGGTACGGCAAGGCTGGTGTAACAACTGAGATATGGATTGAAACTCTTGTATGGCTTGCTGATAAGTACAAGAATGACGATACACTCATCGGCTACGACCTCAAAAACGAGCCTCATGGTAAAGGTCAGGAGGGCGACGAGGCTGCAAAGTGGGACGGCTCAAAGGACGAAAATAACTGGGCTTATGCCGCTACAAGATGCGCAGAAGCTATCCTTGATGTAAACCCAAATGCTCTTATCTTTGTTGAGGGCGTTGAGCAGTCATTAAGCGGCGCTATGGAGGGCGACTACTGGGGTATCCCTGACAGACGTGACAACTCCCCTTATATCGGCGCATGGTGGGGCGGTAACTTCCGCGGTGCAAGAGAATATCCCATTGTTCCAAAGCAGGGTACAAGTCAGATTGTTTATTCTCCCCACGACTACGGTCCGTCAGTTTATGCTCAGACATGGTTTGATAAGGACTTCACAGAGCAGACACTCCTTGACGACTACTGGTATGATACATGGGCTTGGATTAACGCAGAGGATGTTGCTCCTGAACTTATCGGCGAATGGGGCGGACACATGGAGGGCGATAACCTTAAATGGATGCTTCTCCTCCGTGACTATATGATTAAGAATCACATCAACCACACATTCTGGTGTCTGAATACAAACTCAGGCGATACAGGCGGTCTCTGGGACAGCCTCGGCTTCACACAGGGTTCAGGTACATCAATTGCATGGAATGAACCTAAGTATGAAATGTTTGAGGAATCTCTCTGGCAGACACAGAAAACAGGTAAGTACATAGGTCTTGACCATGAAATCCCACTTGGTGCAAACGGTATTTCCCTCAATGATTTCTATGCAAACTATGCAGCATCAGAGGGCAGTAACCTTGACGGCGGCAAGACAAGTTCAGGCGGCGAGGGTAACACAGTAACTCCTAAGCCTCCCGTATCTACAGAAAAGCCTGCTGTTACAACTACAACAAAGCCTGCTACAACTACAACTAAGCCTGCTACAACTACAACTAAGCCTGCTACAACTACAACAAAGCCTGCTACAACTACAACAAAGCCTGCACCTACAACAACGAAACCTGTAGTTACAACTACAGAAGAACCTAAAAAGCCTGTTGTAACAACTACCGTCAGTAGTGATACTGTTACTCTTATCGGCGACGCTAATATGGACGGTAAAGTCACGATAGCTGATTCAACAGCTATTCTCCAGTCTCTCGGAAATCCCGATAAATATGGACTTTCTGCTGAGGGTGCTGCAAATGCTGATTGTTTCAATCCCGGAAGCGGTATAACAACAGCTGACGCGCTGACAATCCAGAAGTACGACGCTAAGCTTATTTCAAAATTACCTGTAGAAGAATAATTCTTACAAAATCCTCGAGGGCAATGCTTTCGGGGATTTTTCTATGCTGATTTTCAAGAAGTCCAAGAAGTCCGCTTTGCACACACATGTACTCTTGAACCTCT
>CALGTV010000019.1 GCA_937902395.1 uncultured Ruminococcus sp. | reverse complement strand
AAGGGGTGAATTTCAAAACAGTCCTGTGGACTGTTTTGAAAGAGGGGACGCTCTGCAAGTGAGAGCGTCCCCTTAAAATCATCTTATTGTAACTTTTTCACCCTTTAGAATCCCGATTTAAAATAATCCTCTGACATCGCTGAATGTCATTGTCGGCTGTAATGCAAGATTTATTCCGCAGGCGATAAGTTCTGCGCCTCGTTCCGCCAATCTGTCAATATCACGGGGAGTTACCATCATATTGGGCGTGCTCTCAGGAATTTCCACATCTCCAAAGCTGCGTACTATTGTGTGCATATCCACTACGGTGGGAATTCCCAAGGCTATAACAGGTATACCAAGTGATGCCGCCGAAAGTTCCTTTCGGGAGTTGGCAACGCCGCTTCCGGGAGAAATTCCACTGTCGCTTATCTGTATAGTAGTGCCCAGCCGTTCCACATCTGAACAGGCGAGAGCGTCTACAGCAATAACCGCAGATGGCTTTATTTCGCGGCATATTGCCGTTATAAGCTCAGCAGTCTCGATTCCGGTTTGTCCGAGAACACCTCCTGCAAGACTGCTTACAGGTCTCAGGGATTTGAGAAAATCCGTCTCGTCATCTTCAAGCTCATTCCGCAGATGCCGCGTAGCAAGGATTTTTTCAGCCGTCCATGGACCTATAGCGTCGGGAGTTATATCGCGGTTTCCAAGTCCTGTCACAAGCACTTCACCCTCAGGAAGCAGATTTTTCAGCTCAGCCGCAAGCTCCTGTGCCATATCCTCGTAATTGTCGCAGAATCGGCTTATACTGCTGCTTTCAAGGGTAATATACCGCCCTTTTCCCTTGCCGAGAGTGCGGCGATGGTCATCGCTGTCAATGACGATTTCGGTGATTTGAAAAGCATTTCCGCGGCGGTTTATATGCACCCCATTGGGCAGATTTTCTTCCGTTACAAGTTCAACGGCAAGGTCGGTTCTGAAATTCATATAATTCTCCTTTGTGGGGTTTTTAGAGGTTCCCTTATTTTTGTACATAATGCTGTATTTCAAGAGCAAATGTTCGTCATATTCTTTCGCTTTTAACTATTGATTTTTAAGGCGAAAAATGGTATAATTATTATTGTCTCAGTGGGTAGCTGTGCGTTGCAGCTGCCGGCATATCGTAATTGATATGTTTAAAATATGTAATAACCTGCGGAATATCCGCGGAAAAAATCGGGAGGTGCAATTATGCCAAATATTAAATCTGCAAAGAAGAGAGTTAAGGTAAACGCTACTAAGGCTGCTGCTAACAAGTCCAGAAAGTCCAATCTTAAGACAGTTCTCAAGAAGGCTGATATCGCTTGTTCTACAGGTGCTGCTGATAAGGCAGAGGCTATCAAGCTCGCTGTTAAGAAGGTTGACCAGGCTTGCGCTAAGGGTCTTATGCATAAGAATAAGGCTGCAAGAAAGAAGGCTCAGCTGGCTAAGAAGCTTAACGCTGCTCAGTAATTTAAATAAAAAATCCCCCCGATGTCTTGCGAATCGGGGGTTGTTTTTTATTTTTTATGTCGTAATATTTTTATGCGCTTTTTCTCGGGTATGTGATTTGTCTCCGCTGTTTCGGTTTCAGCCGTAACTTCGGAGATTTTTTCATCTTCCGCCGTTTCTTTCTCTGAGTATTCGGCTGTATCGGGTAAATCTGTTTCCTCCGTGTATTCTTCGGTGAAATCTGTCTCATCTGAGGTTTCACAGCTAAATTCTCCTGTAATTGTACCCTCGGAAAAATCCGCAAATTTAATGGTAAGAGCAATTTCCCTGCCACAGTTCATGGTAAGCTTAGTGTCGGGAATCTGAGCGTAGGAGGGATAAAGCATAACCGCATTGTCACAATTCAGCTTTTCAGCGGCGGCAAGAAGCCTGAAAATATCGTCGGAATTTATCTCGTTTACGGAGCTGATATGGCTCCATTTTATATTTGTTACACTGCGGATTTCTCCGCTTTTTTCATATACGGCAATATGGGGCATAATTGGAAAAAGCCTGTTTTCACCGCATACAAAGCCTGCTTTTGCCATTGTTTTCACAACAGTATTCTTACATTCAGCCTTTGCAAGCTTTGCCATATAAGCGGCAAAAAGCTCCTGCATGGGAAAGAATATGGCACAGCTTGCGTATTTACCTGAAAATCCGCTGCTTTTCTTTGCAAGGAGCATACGGCATATATTGAGTACAGCAGTATATTTCTTTGCATTACGTGTATTTACGCAGGCGGCAAAGTCACGTTCACAGCTATCCGACAGCTTTACCTCGTCAAGATAAATCATCATTTTTTTCAATTCCTGACCGTTACGGTGCTCCTGCGTAAGCTTAGCAAGCACAGCGGCGGCAGTTTTTATGAGGCGGTTTTCGGCTCTGTCGGGAGTAAATACGTCATGGCGCACGTATAAACGTTCGCGGTGTGCAAGATTTCGCCTGATATTCTCGGAAAAGAGTATACTGCCCTGCATGGAATTGGTGTTTTCCTCAATGCTTGTGTATCCCGACAGCATACCGCTTTTCATAATTTTTGTGAATTCTCGGATAAACACGGCGGTGAAATACTCCATAAAGGACGCGTTTTCGCTGTCAAGGATATCTGCGGTATTTTTCTCAAAGGGGATATCAAGGTACGCTGAAACCATACGTCCCAGCAGCTTTTTTGCCGTTGTGGGATTGTCGCTGAGACGGGGATATATCTCAATCTGAGTACCGTCGTTAAGCCGCAGAAGTCCTGCATAATCGGAAGATTTTATAACTTTTCTTCCCTTTTCAAAGCATACCGTCATAACCTGACTGTTCCGCAGTGCGAAATCTTCAATTTTTTCAAATAGTGACGCATTTTCACCGGTCAACTCAATTATTATATCATTTTCAAATTTTGCAATAATCTCTTTCATGTTAAATTACCTATAGATGTTGATAAAATCTTCTTCCGTCCATTTCTCAGGATTGCCTATGCGGTAGATATTCTGCTCTGAATCAAAGGTTCTGATATATTTCGGCTGAATTGTCTCGATGAATGTATTTTCGTCGTTGAGCACAAGGCGGATTTTCTCGTAATCGTCGAAGAAATATTCCTGCAAAAGAGGGATAATTTTATTATTGAAAATTTTCCGCAGTGTTTCGATATCGCCGATTGAGCCGTTTTTGTTCATGAAATAGGCATGTCCTATAGTATGCTCACGGTCATAGTAATACTCAATACGCTGATTTATAGCCGTCAGCATTTCGCACAGGTCAATGCCGCCGCATTTGCCTAAAAGTTCAGGCACAGGCATCATTTCCGTGAAGTCGAAACGTCGTCTTAAAGCCGTATCAAGCATAGCAATGGAACGGTCGGCAGTATTCATAGTTCCCAGAATATAGACATTTTCGGGGACTTTGAACTCACGCTGAGAAAATGGCAGAGTAACAGCAGTATTTCGTTTTGTATCTTCAATAAGAGTGATAAGCTCACCGAAAATTTTCGATATATTACCGCGGTTTATTTCGTCAATGACAGCAACAAAATTCACGTATGGATTTTTTGCGGCTCTGTCGCAGAAAGTCTTGAATACACCGTCGTATACTCTGTATATAACGTTTGTTTCTGCATGGGCAGAGGTGGATTCCTTACCGTACTTGTCCACGATAACAGGACGGATTCCCTCAACAAAATCCTCATAGCTGAAAGACTGATGAAATGTGGTGAATTTTATACGTCCGGTTTCGCAGTATTCATCAAATCTCTTTTTAACATCGGAATATTTTTCACCGTCAACATTTTCCTTATTTTCCACAAGGGCAACGGCATGCTTTACGGTATTATATGTCTTACCTGTGCCGGGAGGTCCGTAGAGTATACGGTTAAGCGCTCCAATGCGCTTTGTTTCCTCCTCCATGACAGCGGAGTATACTACAGGCTCAGCCGGTTCTTCAATTTCCGTTTCGATATCAAGGTCTGCAATGGCAAGGTCAAAAATCATATAATTGCGAATTTTGAATGTTTCATCGCGGTAAGCCTTAATCTTACGGCAGTTATTGATATATGCCGATACAGACATAGGGTCTTCAAGGTCAATGCCTACATGGGCAAAAATTGTGGAGACATCTCCGGGATTTATTATTGGGAAAGTGAAAGGTTTAAGGCAATGTAAGATTCTTGAAACTACAACAACGGAAAGACCTGCGCTTTCGAAGTCCTTGTCCAGCACCTTTTCAGCGATTTCAAAAATTTCCTCATCAGTTTCGCGGTTCAGCTGAACAATTTCCAGACACATTGAAATAAACTTACTTATGCAGTCTTTTCTCTCGGAAATTGGACGATTTTTAAAGGAACGGAAAACAGTGTTGTAGATACCCACTGTAACGCCCTCTTCCTGTTCGCTTATGGAGTATCTTCTTTTGGAAGCTAAAAGCCAGATATCCTCAATAGTTTTAGCGAGGGATTTTTTATCAGCGTGAAGCAGGTGAGATTTCTGAACATTTTCTTTCTGCAAATCCATTCCGCTTGTATTGGATTTTATACAGAGGGAGTAAATAAGGTCGAGGTCACTGTGGTCGATAATTGATTTGTTGCGGAGGTTTTCATAGCGTCTTACAGCGTTACGTATAAGCTTGTAACAGCCGTCGTATTCATCGGGGAGCAGTTCTGTTTCGTGTATAAGGTTGGTGATTATTTCCTGTATATTCATAACAAAATCCTCTCGTAGCAGTTATATTTTGTGTTACTATTATACTATATATTTCCATATTTGTCAAGCAGCATCATTTGTAAAAAATGAGTAACTATTTCATGATTTTATCTTATATATATTTCTTACAGAAAATTTTTTCGAACATTTTGCAAAATATACTTGACATTTTGTAAATTGTATGCTATAATACAATTACAGTCAGATATCGATATGGACTTACTTGTTTAAAGGGGTGTATAAATGAAAAATAAAAAAATGAAAATTGCCCGTGTGGAAAAGGATATGAATCAGGAGGATCTTGCAAAAGCGGTAGGGGTTACAAGGCAGACAATCGGAATGATTGAATCCGGCAACTATAACCCTACTCTTAAACTCTGTCTCGCTATATGCAAGGCTCTTGACAAAACTCTCGACCAGCTTTTCTGGGACGAAACAGAAGAAAATTAAGCTAAGCAAATTTATTATTGGAGGATTTTATTATGAAAAACAATACAAATACATTTATTCAGGATGAACGTGAAATTCAGAATAACGATAAGGCTCTTGCAGGTGCGGCTGTTGTGTCAATGCTGTGCGATATAATTCTTTTAATTTTTGGATTTTTAAAAGATAATATGATAATTGCAGGAATTGGTACAATCCAGCTTATTATTATGGGTATTACAATTGCGATTATTAAAAATAAAAAGGATAGCCTCGAACTCCCTAAGACTATCGGCGGAAAAACCATAAGCACTGAAATGACCGCAAAGGGCAGGCTCAACCGCGTTGGTTACAGTTGTCTTGAATCTTTAATCTTCGCTGTAATTTTTTGCGTCATGGATATTGTTGTTGGAAAAAATATGAATATCCCTGATATTGTCTCTCAGTTTGTAATACTCTTTATAGTAAGCTTTATTATTGAATTTATCTACGCTGAATATATTTCAAAAAAATACAATAAGCTTATGGCGCAGTATGAGGCTGACGATGATGAATAACAATCATTGAAACCAAATAATTTCTCCGCACAAAGTACAATTCGACTTTGTGCGGATTTTTTGTATATATAGCGAAAAATCAGCCAAATCAATTGACAATCATAATTCTCCGTGATATAATAGATAATGTATACGTATAATTATATTAATAAGAAATCCAAGTGTAGTAAATGGAGATATACAGATGAACAGAACGATTAACGGTATAAATATAAATTATGAGGAAAAAGGCGAGGGTGAACTCATTGTCCTGCTCCACGGCTGGGGAAGCAATATAAAGCTTTTCGCCAATCTCATTGATTTGCTTTCAAAAAAATATAAGGTTGTGGCTATGGATATGCCCGGCTTTGGCGAGAGCCAAGAACCGCCAAGCGCATGGTGCGTTGACGATTACGCTAATTTTGTAATTGAATTCCTCAAAGCATATAATACAGATAAGGTTATGCTTTTAGGTCATTCCTTCGGCGGCAGAGTTATTATAAAACTCAACAGCCGTGAGAATCTTCCCTTTGAGATAAGCAAGGTTATACTTGTTGACAGCGCAGGTATACTTTCGCCTAAATCCAACAAGAAAAGCTTCCGCACACGCTGGTATAAATTTTGCAGAACAATTCTTTCTACGGGAATTATGCAGAAAATCGCTCCCGAAGCTCTTGAAAAGCTCCGTGTGAAGTATGGCAGTGCGGACTATGTAGCGGCATCTCCCCTTATGCGTCAAGTGCTTGTAAAGACTGTAAATGAGGATTTAGAGCCGTTGCTGCCTAATATCAAATGCTCGACTTTGCTTGTATGGGGCGTAAATGACACGGCAACTCCCCTTTCCGACGGTGAAAAAATGGAGAAGCTTATCCCCGATGCAGGTCTTGTAAAGCTCGAAAATGCAGGACATTACTCATTCCTTGAACAGCAGTACACTTTCAACCGTGTTATGTGTTCTTTTATGAAAATTGAGGAATAATAATAAGGCGGATAATATCCGCCCCTACAAATTATAAATTAGGAGATACAGATGAATATTGCTATTTACTGCATATATGCAGTTATTGCACTTATTGCAATAATTTTTATGGGACTCCGTGAGTTCCACATGTTACAGCTTAACGGTTATAAAACTCCCGAACATTCATGGTGGATGAAGAAGAATTTCAAGAGATATATCCCCCATATCATTATGCTGATTCTTTCGTTTTCGCTTATCTGCTTCCGACCTGTTATTCACAGCCATGTTGTGAAGACGTTACAGCAATACGACCATGTGTACAATTCTTATACAGGCAACCTGACTAAAATAATTCTCTGCGTTATGGCAATTATCAATATCTGCTTTATAATTGCCAATAAGCCCGGAAAGAAATTCAAAAAGCCGCTGGTATATACTGCCCGTGTAAAGCGTATGATGACAACATTTTTCATTCTTGTTGCTCTGATTTTCGCATTTGGATTTTTCTCTACAACTTTTGATTATACGGTTCTTTCTGACGGTCTGAAATCCGAAAAGAAGTATTTCTACCACAACCTGCCATTCTATTGCATAAATCTTGCACTCTACCTCACACCAATTCTTGTACCCCTTTCAAACCTTATCAATAAGCCTGTTGAAAAGGCGGTGCAGAACTGGTATATCAACGACGCTAAGAAAATTCTTGCCTCCTGCCCCGATTTGCACAAAGTCGGTATCACAGGAAGCTACGGCAAGACTTCTATGAAATTTTACCTCAGCGAGCTTCTCAGCTCACAGTATGAAACGCTGAAAACTCCTGAAAGCTTTAATACTCCCATGGGTGTTACTATTACAATCCGCCGTGACTTAAAACCTACACATCAGTATTTTATCTGCGAAATGGGCGCAAGACGAGTTCACGAAATCAAGGAACTTTGCGGAATTGCCAATCCCCACGACGGCATTATTACTTCCGTAGGCCCTCAGCACCTTGAAACTTTCGGCTCAATTGAAAATGTTGTAAATACTAAATTTGAACTTGCAGACAGCATTTCTGCTCTCGGCAAAGTTTATCTCAACGGCGATAACGAGCTTATCCGCAAAAAAGCTCCCGATTATCCCAACGCTATCACATACGGCTTGCAGGAGGGCAATGACTGGAGAGCCACAGATGTTTCTGTTTCCGACAGAGGCACAGAATTTACTGTTACTGCTCCCGACGGAAAATCTTGCCGATACAGCACAAAGCTTCTTGGTGAGCATAATGTTCAGAATCTTCTCGGTGCAATTGCATATGCCGCAGATACGGGAATTCCAATGGAAAAGCTTGTACTCCCCGTTAAGCGTATTGCCGCAGTTCCTCACCGTTTACAGCTTCTTGACAAGGGCAACGGCGTGACATTTATTGACGACGCATACAATTCAAACCCCAGCGGATGCCGTGCGGCACTTGCTGTTCTCGGATTATTCGATGCCTGCCGAATCCTCGTTACCCCAGGTATGGTTGAACTTGGCGCAAAGCAGGATGAGTTGAACTACGAATTCGGACAGGAGGCTTCAAAAGCCTGCGATTATATCGTCCTCGTAGGCAAAAAGCAGACAGAGCCAATTTACAACGGCATTAAGGACAGCGGCTATGATATGTCAAAGGTTTATGTAGCCGACTCCCTCAATGACGCCCTTGCAAAAGTAAACGCTTACACTACAGACAAGAAAAAAATCGTTCTTCTTGAAAACGACTTGCCTGATAACTATTGATAAAATCCAAAAGAAAAAAGGAGATAACACATATGAAAATTAATCTTGCAGTCCTTTTCGGAGGCAGAAGCGTAGAACACGAGGTTTCCGTAATTTCCGCAGTTCAGGCTATGGCAAGCATGAACAAGGAAAAATACAACATAGTTCCCGTTTATATGACAAAAAAGAGCGAATTCTACACAGGCGAAAAGCTTATGGACATCAATAACTATAAGGATATCCCTGCACTTTTAAAAGAGTGTACAGAGTGCGTATTTGTACGCAGCGAGGGAAAAGTTCAGCTTATCCGCCAGAAGATGAAAAAATTCGGTTCAAATTTAATTTCCGATATTGACATTGCATTCCCCATTGTACACGGTACAAACGTGGAGGACGGCGCATTGCAGGGCTATTTGCAGACTCTCGACCTGCCATATGTAGGCTGTGACGTTCTTGCGTCAGCAGTTGGTATGGATAAGTATGTTATGAAAATTTTACTCAAAGAGGCTGGATTCCCTGTTCTCGACTGCTGCCGATTTGCAGCATTTGACCTTGACCGCATTGAGGAATGTGCTGACGAAGTTGAAAAGAAATTCGGCTACCCTGTAATTGTAAAGCCTATCAACCTCGGTTCAAGCGTTGGAATTTCAAAGGCTAAGGACAGAAGCGGACTTATCAAGTCTATGGAGGACGCTTTTGCATTCTCCGACAGAATTCTTGTTGAGCCTGCTGTTGTTCAGCTTAAAGAAATTAACTGCTCTGTTCTCGGCGACAGCGAATCCGCAGAGGCTTCCGTATGTGAAGAACCTGTTCAGGCAAGCGATGAGGATATCCTCAGCTTTGAGCAGAAATATGTCGGCGGCGGTAAATCAGGCGGAAGCAAGGGTATGGCATCGCTGAAAAGAAAGATTCCTGCTGATATTTCTCCCGAACAGGAGGAAACTATCCGCAGACTTGCAGTTGACGCATTCCGCTGTCTTGGCTGTAATGGTGTTACACGTATCGACTTTATGATTGATATGGCAACAGATAAAATTTACATCAACGAAATCAACACAATCCCAGGCTCACTTGCATTCTATCTCTGGGAGCCAAAGGGCGTTAAATATCCCGAACTTCTTGAAAGAATGATTCAGCTTGCATTAAAGCGTCACAGACAGGCAGGCAAGATAAACTATACTTTTGACAGCAATATTCTCTCCATGGGCGGCAATTTTGGTGCTAAGGGAAGCAAATGCTGATTATCTAATTAAGAATGCAGAATTAAGAATTAAGAATTTTATATTGCAATTCTGCATTCTTAATTCATAATTCTTAATTATTATGATAAAAGGGGTTAAAATGAATAAAAAAAATGCTGAGGATTATGCAAAGGAATTAGAACTGATAAAACAGCAAGCACAGAGAATAGAACGGGAAGAAAATACTCCCGAGGGACAAAAAAGAATAAAGCGTGGCAATATCATTATAATTATAACGCTCATTTTGTTCATTTTAATGATAATTACGTTTTTCTTCGGTGGTATGTTTTTTGATGACAAAAGTGTAGCAGGAATTATATTTATTTTTTTGGGAATAATTGTTCTGCTTCTCGGTTTTTATCAGAATCGTGTTTCTGCTGTTACATATTCATTTCTGCTCGCAGCTTCGGGAATTTCAATTTTAAGGGGAAATGGAATAGAAGTATTTCTGCTCTTTCCAAGTATATTCGTTTTGGGTATGCTCTTTGAATCAATAGAAAATTCAAAACCGTTAATCCGCTTACTGCGGAAAATGAAGCCTTTGAAACAGGTCTGCACAGAAAAGGTAACTGCTGTATGTATCAATGCCAACGAAAAAAACAGACTTGATTTAAATGTGGAAAATATAGAAGTTATTCCCCATTATGTTGTAGTAACAGAATGCAGAAGATATGGACGGCGTATAAGTACACAAACAGTTTGCACACTATTCTGCCCTATATATAAATTTGATTTCGGCGGTATGATATATACACTGCGCGACGATTACTACAGTATAAGCAAAACTGAGGAAGGCGAAAGCCGAGAAATCCTCATAAATCCTGAAAATCCGCAGGAATTTTATGACGAAAAGCGTTATAAAAGCGATGCAAGGCAGATATTCAGAACATTACATATTATTCCTACAATAGTCGGAATTGTTCTTCTGATTTTTGCTTCTGCCGTACTTATCGGTAATTATCACGATTTATTGGGATAACTGTATTGGGTAGTCCCTACACAAAAAATGATATATTGATTTAAAAGGGGAAAAAAATGAAAGAAGAAAGAAATTACAGAGCCGAATACGAGGCTTTGCTGAAACAATATGAGGAAGATAAAAAGCGAGAGGAAGAACTGAACAGATTATCTACTGATATTGATGTAGATGATTTAGAAAAGTTACCAAAGCATCTGAAACGGGAGGATTGGAATAAAGCAGAAAGAGAAGTACAAATGAAATATCTCACTGAAAGAGAGAAAAAGCTCAATTCTATCATTGTTAGCATTGCCACTGTTTTGATTTTATTAACGGGTATTTTCATATTCATTTCAGATTTGTTTAATAAAACGGCAGCAGATATTATTTTCATTGTGCTTGGGGTATTGCTTGTTTTTTCAATTCTTGCACTTTGCTATTTAAAAAAACCTGTTAATACTATTGTGGTATCTATTCCGCTCATAATTTCAGGAATAGCTGTTATTGCTAAAAATGCAATAGTTTTTTTCATTTCGGCACCAAGTATATGTATAGCTGCTATTTTATCTACAACAATAGAAAAAATAATTCCTTTAGTCCGTTTACTGCGGAAAATGAAGCCTTTGAAGCAGGTCTGCACAGAAAAAGTTACTGCTGCCTGTGTTGATGCTAACAAAAAAGACATATATACTTTACAAGAGGAAAATATAGAAGTTATTCCCCGTTATGTTCTTGTAAAAAGACGTGTTGACAGGGCATACCAGACTAAATCGGAAAAAATCTACCATCTTTTCAGCCCTGTATATGAATTGGATTATAATGGCACAAAATATATCCTGTGCGATAATTACTATGGTATAATAGGTACTGAGGAGGGCGAAAGCCGTGAAATCTTAATTAATCCAAAGAATCCGCAAGAGTTCTACGATGAAAAGCGGTATAAAAGCGACGCTAAAGAAATATTCAAGACGACTTCAATTGTTTATATGATTATTTTACTGGCGTTTCTAATATCTCTTACAGTCTTTTTGGTTACAAACTATGATTTGTTATTGGATTAATTTTTTAACGACTGAATTGATTGGTCTAAATATGATATAAGAATTTAAAAGGGGAAAAAAATGAAAGAAGAAAGAAATTACAGAGCCGAATACGAGGCTTTGCTGAAACAATATGAGGAAGAAAAAAGGCTGGAACAGGAAGCACCATACGACTTTGCCGCTGAATACGAAAAAGAAAAAATAGAAAAACACAACAAGCTTGTTTCAAATGTAGTGCTGATTCTGTTCTTTGCATTGATAGGTTTCTCGCTGCTCGGAAAACTTCTCTTTGAACCACTGACTTTGTTTGGAATCGTATTTATTTTTATCGGATTTATTATTTCTGCTATAAGCTTTAAAAAAGAACCGATTTTTGCTGTTACATCACCTATTCTTTTTATAGTTTCGGCTATTGCAACCTTCTGCGGCAATCCAATGATGCTGTTTTCTGTCATTCCGGGTACTATTGCCCTTTCTTTACTATCTTCGACAATTACAAATTCAATTCCGTTAATCCGCTTATTGCGTAAGATAAGGCATCTGAAAAAAGTTTGTACTGAAAAAGCAACTGCAATATGTATTAATCCAAATGAAAGAAACAGAGATGACCTGATAAAAGAAAACATCGAGGTAATTCCACGCTGTATTCTTTTGGTAAAACGCAGAGGCAGTGGGTTAAATTCCAAAACAAGTTATTATACAAGAATTATTGCTATGCTATTCTGCCCCGTATATGAGCTTAATTATTACGGCACTAAATATACTCTGTGCGATAATTACTATGGCATAACAAAAACTGAGGAGGGCGAAAGCCGTGAAATTCTCATAAATCCCGAAAATCCGCAGGAGTTTTATGACGAAAAGCGGTATAAAAGCGATGTTCGACAGATATTAAAAACAATACCTGTTCTGACTTTGATAATCATGATGACTATCTTTATAGGCGTTGCTGTTTTTATCAGCAATTATGACATCTTATTAGGTTAATGCCAGTCAGCAAAATCAACGCAATAAATTAGGGATTAAGACTGAAATTCTTAATTCTTAATTCATAATTCATAATTAAAAACAAGGAGGGTTTAAAATGACTGAAAAGGAAAAACAACAAGCAGGCGAGCTTTACTTCGGTAATGATAAGGAGCTTATGGCGGAAAGAGTAACTGCAAAAAAGCTCTGTATGGAGTACAATGCTATCACCTACAACGACTACCAAAAGAAAGAAAGAATACTTGACAGGCTTCTTGCATTAAGAGGCGAGAACACTTGGATTGAGGCAAACTTTTTCTGCGATTACGGCTATAATATCGTTATCGGAGATAATTTCTACTCAAACCACAACCTCGTAATCCTCGACTGTGCAGACGTTATTTTCGGCGACAATGTGTATATCGGGCCAAACTGCGGATTTTACACAGCAGGTCATCCCATTGACGCTGAACAGCGCAACAGCGGACTTGAATATGCAAAGCCCATAAAAATCGGCAGTAATGTCTGGATTGGCGGCAATGTCTGTGTTATGCCCGGAGTTACTATCGGTGATAATACTGTTATCGGCGGCGGTTCAGTCGTTACAAAGGATATTCCCTCAGGAGTAGTTGCCGCCGGTAATCCCTGCAAGGTTATCCGACCTATAACAGAAAAGGATAAAATGTAAATCATAGGGCGGAAAATATCCGTTCCTACAATATATCACATCAATGGCGATGATGATATGACAATTTAAGCAATGGATGGTATGAGATATGTTTGAAATTCTCGAAAAGAAAAGTCTTAATCCCTTTGTCTCTATGATGAAGATAAACGCTCCCAGAGTTGCAAAAAAAGCAGAGCCTGGGCAGTTTATTATTCTCCGTACTGACAGCGAGGGAGAGCGTATTCCACTTACTATAGCGGATTTCGATCGTGAAAAAGGCTCGGTTACTATAATATTCCAGATTGTCGGCTCTACAACCGAAAAGCTGAACAGTATGAACGTGGGTGATTGTCTCTGCGATTTCGTAGGCCCTCTCGGTAAGGCTACGGAAACAGAAGGTCTGAAAAAGGTTGCCGTTGTAGGCGGAGGCGTTGGCTGTGCTATCGCTTATCCCGTGGCAAAGAAGCTTCACGAAATGGGCGTTGAGGTTCATGTAATTGCAGGTTTCAGAAATAAAGAGCTTGTAATTCTCGAAGATGAATTCACTGCGGCTTCGTCTAAGCTTGTGATTATGTCAGATGACGGCTCTGCTGGCGAAAAGGGACTTGTTACCGACGCTCTGAAAAAGCTTATCGAAAGCGGCGAGAAATACGACAGAGTTATAACAATCGGCCCTCTCATTATGATGAAATTCATTTGTCAGCTTACTAAGGAATATAACGTCCCCACAGTTGCTTCAATGAATCCCATAATGATTGACGGCACTGGAATGTGCGGCGGCTGTCGTCTTACTGTAGGCGGAGAGACTAAATTTGCCTGTGTTGACGGCCCTGAATTCGACGGTCATCTCATAGACTTTGACGAGGCTATGGCGCGCAGTGCAAGCTACAGGACTTTTGAGCGTAAGGCTCACGAGAATACATGCAATCTTTTCAAGGGGGTAGAGTAATATGCCGAATATGTCATTGAAAAAAAATAAAATGGCTGAACAAGCTCCCGATGTAAGAAATAAAAACTTCGATGAGGTTGCTCTGGGATATACCGAGGAACAGGCTATTGACGAGGCTAAACGCTGTCTTAACTGCAAGAACAAGCCATGTGTTACAGGCTGTCCCGTGCAGATTGACATACCAGCTTTCATCGCTGAGGTTGCTGAGGGAAGATTTGAAGAAGCTTACAAAATCATCACAAAATCCAGTTCACTTCCTGCTGTATGCGGCAGAGTATGCCCTCAGGAAATGCAGTGCGAAAGCAAGTGCGTAAGAGGCGCAAAGGGTGAGCCTGTGGCTATCGGCAGACTTGAAAGATTTGTAGCTGACAGACATAACGCTCTTGCTCACGGCGAAGTAGAAAAGCCTGTATCAAACGGTCACAAGGCGGCTGTTATCGGCTCTGGTCCGTCGGGACTTGCCTGTGCAGGCGACCTTGCAAAAATGGGCTATGATGTTACTGTTTTCGAGGCGCTTCACCTTGCAGGCGGCGTTCTCTCCTATGGTATTCCCGAATTCAGACTTCCCAAATCCATTGTTCAGCAGGAAATCGAGGGACTAAAGGCTCTCGGTGTAAAAATCGAAACTGATACCGTTGTGGGAAAAACTGTTTCAATTGATGAGCTTATGGACGAAGAGGGCTTTGAATCCGTATTTATCGGCTCAGGTGCAGGACTTCCAAGATTTATGAATATCAAGGGTGAAAATCTCAACGGTGTGTATTCTGCTAATGAGTTCCTTACAAGAATAAATCTTATGAAGGCATATAAATCCGATTCTTCAACTCCTATAAATGCAGGTGCAAAGGCTGTTGTTGTAGGCGGCGGAAATGTTGCAATGGACGCGGCAAGATGCGCAAAACGTCTCGGCGCAGATGTTACAATTGTCTACAGACGTACAGAAAAGGAGCTTCCTGCTCGTGCGGAGGAAATTGAGCACGCTAAGGAGGAGGGAATCAGATTCGCATTTCTGACGAATCCTGTGGAGATTACTCCCACTGAAAACGGCTGGGTAAAGAGTATCATATGCGAAAAAATGAGACTTACAGAACCTGACGAAAGAGGCAGAGCGCGTACTGTTGCTATTGAGGGCGAATTTACTGAAATTGAAACAGACTGCGTTATTATGTCTATTGGTACATCTCCAAATCCCCTTATACGTTCAACTACAAAGGGGCTTGATACGCAGAAATGGGGCGGCATCATTGCCGACGATGACGGTCTTACATCCCGTGAAGGCGTATATGCAGGGGGCGATGCTGTAACAGGCGCGGCTACTGTTATACTTGCTATGGGCGCAGGCAAAAAAGCGGCGGCGGCTATGGATGAGTACATGAAGAGTAAAAACAAATAATCTCAGGCGGCATTTTTGCCGCCTTTATCTATGTACGAATGCCGACATATCAATATTGACGGCTAAAGGCTAATCAAATCCAACATAAAACATATATTAAATTTGTGCATAATGCCGTATTGTAAAACTTCGGCACAAAATCGTCGTGAAATGTATTGTAAAACGCAGTTTAATATGATATAATAATATAGTATAGCGATTTGCATAATTGCGAAAAATGAAAAGGGGTGTGCTTAATGGTCAGCATTGAAAATCATATCGGTAAAATTTCAGTATCAGAAAAATACATAACCGAGCTTGTACGCCATACAGTCTGCGATTGTTTCGGAGTTGCAGATGTTTGCAGCGTAAGTACTTTCCGTTCCGCTGTTTCCTCGCTTACGAGAGGCAAAGTTTTCAAGCCTAAGGGAGTAATCGTCCGCACTGATAAAAACGGCGGACTCTCAATCGACCTGCATATAAAGGTCACATACGGCACAAATATCGCCGCCGCAGTAAAGAGCATCACCCACAAGGTAGCATTTACCGTGGAGGAAGCGGCAGATGTGCAGGTCAACGCAGTAAACGTCTACGTTGATGACATGAATTCATAAATTCACGTAACATTTTATTCTTTTAACTTCATATCAACTTGAAGCAAGATAATTTTCTATTAAGGCGAATGATAAAAGATTTTAATAAAAAACTCTTGAAAAGGCCACCTGACACGTATAAAAAGATTTGTCTTTTTGTGTATTTAATAATCCCTACCGTCAAAAGTCGGCAAAGGGAGGAAAAAAAGGGGAAAGGGAAAAGAGAGTCCAGAGAGGAAAACCGTAGGGGAAAAAGGGAGGGAAATGCCGACTTTTGTACCAGTTTTGTTTTTTCCTCCCTTTTGCCCCGTAGGTGTTCCTCTTTGGGATAAATTATCCTTATTGAAATTAATATAAATAGAAAATGTAAAGTTTTAAATGATAAAAATCAGTATGGGCGCACAACTTGCGCCCGTATACAATTTTAACTTTTGTTCAAACTGGCAGCGCCGCTTTAGTGGTACTGTCTATTATAACTTAGGAGGGTTTATATTGATAAACGGTGCTTTATTCAAAAACGCTGTTATTTCCGCCGCAATTACATTAACCAACAAGAAGCGCGAGGTTGACGAGCTAAACGTGTATCCCGTACCCGACGGCGATACAGGAACAAATATGTCAATGACAATCGGCAAGGCAATAGACGAGTTAAAGAGACTTCCTGACAATACGCCTATTTCCGAGGTTGCATCAATTACCGCATCTGCACTTTTAAGAGGCGCAAGAGGAAATTCGGGAGTAATTCTCTCCCTGTTATTCCGCGGAATGTCAAAAGGACTTGCAGGGCTTACAGAAGCAGGCTGCGAGGATTTTGCAAACGCCCTTGATTTAGGCGTAAAAGCGGCATATAAGGCAGTAATGAAGCCTGTAGAGGGAACAATCCTCACAGTATCAAGACTTGCCGCAGAAAAGGCAAAGGAATCTGCAATTTCCACAAGCAGCGACGTACTTTTCTGGCAGGACGTATGCGACGAGGCAGAAAAAGTTCTTGCACAGACTACAGAAATGCTTCCACAGCTTAAAAAAGCAGGAGTAGTAGACGCAGGCGGCATGGGATTTTTAATCATAATCCGCGCAATGAAAGACATTTTCGCAGGCGGAGAAATTGCCGAGCTCACAGAAAAAGCAGAGCGTTCAGATGATTCATTCCGCACCGCTGTAAGCGAATACGACGACGATATAACATTTACATATTGTACCGAGTTCATGCTCCGCAAGAATCCCAATTGTCCCGATGTATTCATGCTCAGAGCATATCTTGAAACAATCGGCGATTGCGTTGTAGTTGTTGATGATGAAAAGATAATCAAGGTTCATGTACATACTGACAATCCCGGAAATGCGCTCCAGAAAGCCCTTGAATTCGGCGTATTTGTAAACGACCCAAGACCTAAGATTGAAAATATGCGCATACAGCATGAGGAAAAAGTAAGAGAGGCTGAGGACGCACAGGCAGGACTTACTCCCGCAGAGCCCGAAAAGGAATTCGGATTTGTAGCAGTAGCCGCAGGCCACGGACTTTCCGCACTTTTCGAAGATTTAGGCGTAGATGTGGTAGTAAAGGGCGGACAGACCATGAACCCCTCCACAGATGACCTGCTCAGAGCAATACTTGCAACACCTGCAAAGACTGTTTTCGTGCTTCCAAATAATAAGAATATAATTATGGCGGCAGAACAGGCAGTAAAGCTCACAGACCGCACAGTATGCGTACTCCAGACAAGAACAATTCCGCAAGGAATAGCCGCAATGATGGCATTTGACGAATGTGCTGATTTGTCTGAGAATCGTATAAATATGACAAAGGCATTTGAGAAGATATCCACAGGATTAATCACCTTTGCCGCAAGAGATTCCGAATTTGAGGGACATGCAATCAAGGAGGGCGAAATCCTTGCCCTTGATAACGGAAAGCTTTCATTTACGGAAAAGGACATCAATAAGGCAGCATATAAGCTTACAAAGAAGCTTGCAAAGAGCGGCGCGTCATATGTAACAGTTATATACGGTTCAGACGTAACGGAGGAAAACGCAGAGGCATTACAGCAGCTTCTCCAGTCGAAGCTCAGTGACAAGATAGAAGTAATGCTTGTAAACGGCGGACAGCCCGTATATTATTACATTATTTCCGTAGAATAAAACCGCGGGATTCTAAAGGGCGTAGCCCTTTAGGCGGAGAGCCTCCGCAGGCATCATGCAGGGTATGAGACAGCGCCTTCGACACCCCGATAACGATGTATTTGATTAACGAGACGTCGTGGCGCCGTCCCCTACGAATTGACTATATACCGTAATTTTTGTGTAGGGACGGATATTTTCCGCCCACAATTTCGAAACGAAAAAATACACATTATGAATCAACCAAAATTCTCATTGCATCATTTTTCCGCAGGGCAATGACTGTACCCTTGACGTAATATGCGGCAGGGTCTCCGGAAAAGCTGCGATAAAGGCAAATCACAGGAGTTCCGGAAGTAAACCCCAGTTCTTTCAGCCTATCCGACATAACAGAGGGCTTAATATATGATATGATACAGCGTTCTCCCTCGCGGAGAGCGCTTAAATTTTTTTCGGCTTGCATACGAACCTCCGTACAGATTCTACGCGGCATGATATATATCGTTATTCGATGTAGGGGCGGATATTATCCGCCCGCAATTTCGGAACGAAAAAATTACGCATTAGTCACATCACGCCGCATATTATCTTATTCATGCAATCCGATTATTGTGAGGGCTATTCATCATAAACGCTGAATTCCGTAAATACGCCCTTTTTATTCCCCGTGATTTTTATAGCCTTTATGCGTTGATTTTCAATATCCTCAAAGCTTATGAAATCGTTGATATCCTCGCCGCCGTAGCCCTCAATGGTGAAAAATCGGCGTTTATAACCCCTTGATGACATCATAATGCGGAAATCGCAGGCTTTAGCAGGGTCATTGAGAAACCGCCTGTCAAGCTCAAATTTTCGGTGACGAATAATATTTCTCGCAGCAGCCGTCTCCGAAACAGCGCTGAAAGCCTCGTAATCGCCGTTTATATCCGCCATATTGTAGTGGCTGACCATTTTATTTGTGACAATTTGCGAGCCGTAATTCAAGGCTTTTTCGGCGGTATAGCTGCTATACACAGCATTTGAGGGCATGGACATCATAACCTTGTTTGTATCGCGGATATACGGATACATTCCCGTAAGCTTGTACGCGAGATTTGCCGCACCGTCCCACATGGGAGTGCCTTTGTTTACATAAATATAACTTGAAACAGCATTATCCTCATGGGTAATATTTGGCAGAGTAAAATATTCGTCAAAAAGCCTGTTGAAGCTCATATCCGTATACATTCCCGGAGGAAGCTGATTTTCCGTCAGCAGAGAAGTAAATCCCCTTGAAGAAATCACGCATTTTTTCACTCCGTTGGCATTTATCACCTTGAAATTATCGACAATGCCGTGATGAACATATTTTCCGTTGATACGCACTCTGATTTCGGTCATATCGTCGGGGACGGAATTGCTGTAAAACACTCCGTCAAATCGGGTATAAGGGGTAAAAGCCTCTTTAACAAAGGTGAATGCGGTATAGCCGCTGAGGGATTTTTCCGCTCCGTCAATACTCTTGTAATATATTGAAATTGTCATTTTCTCACCTCAGTTTATAAAGTATACAGTGGCACCTGTAGCGGCGTTTATTGTCAGTTCAATGAAGTCCTCACCGCCGTCCGTTGCTGAAAATCCTGTAATGATACAGTTTACAAAGCGGAGATTCCTGTATATTATTTCAAGATTTTCCGAGCCGTTCTGATTATTTATCAGACCTGCCATAATCATAGGCTTATCCTTGTTGTATACCCGTCCCGAAAAGGAAAGACGGGTAAGCTTGCGGCATTTGTTCGTCCTGACAGGCGTACCGACAACAGTGGGATTAACTATAACGTCAGTCTCCGCGGACATGGTCATTTTTTCGCAGTAAAGCTCAATTGCGCCAATGGTTACGCAAAAGGGCTTTTTTGTGCTGATTTCTGTCATATCTCCCCTCCTTTACCGCGGAATTATTTTCATAGCGCTGATATTCATAACCGCTTTGAGAGTAAGTCTGCCAAGCTTGCTGTCAGGAGCGATTTCAACAGCTTTCAGGCGATTGCTGATTCCGCAGATACTGTCCAGAACCGAATCAAAATTGCTGTAGAAATAATCGTAAATCTGCTCATATGTGGTATTCACAGGAGCCGCAACAGTGATTTCAACATTGCATTTTACAGGCATATAAACGGAAGTATCTGAATAAACAGGGTTCATAGCCTCGTATCCGCTGACGGAAAGTATTGTGAAATATTTCCCCTTTTCGCGAATTGGAATCGCATCGTATGCGGTGAAAACATTTTCGCCGCTTGCCTGCTCCAGCAAATTTTTAATATGTAAAAGAATTGTAAACATATATTACCTCCTTATGCAATACCCATGAATATGAAATCAGAGCCTTTCAGCAAGTCGGCGCAAAGTCTGAAATATCCCCTTAAAAGCCCCTCTGTTAAGCCGAGAATCTTCCCGTCACTGTCGCTGAGCATTTTTCCGCCGTATGTATATTCTGAACGGTCCTGAGCCACCATAGCCTGATAATAGCGGAAATTCGCCACTGCCGCACAGAGAAAATCAAGCCGCATGTCCTCGTTATTTGCATTTTCAAGCATCATTCCCTGAACCTCAATAACAGCCAAATCGATAATGGGTTCAATTTCCGCTGTACACTCATTTCCTGAAAACAGGGTAAAAAGCGATTTAATTTTTGGTATATTCATAGTCCCTCCTATTATATTCTGAACTGTCCGTTGCTTTCCTCTGATTTTTCGGGTATCAGCTGTACTTCTGTTTTGTGCTGTCTTATCAGCTGTTCATAGCCTTTTTTCAGCCTTTCCAGTTCGTTTATACTCATGCCTTTCATTGCGGAATCGGCTTTTTCGGCAGATTTAGTACCTCCGCTGAAAAATGCAAGCTGACGGATTTCACGGCATAATTCCTCTGTATCGGGTAGTTCCGCAGATGAGGCGCTTTTCTCCTCAGCGGATTCGCTGTATTTTTTTGTAACTCCTGCATTTACCTGAGCAGGAACAGCCACAAAGCTCCATTCATAAGCGTCGGTAATGCCGTCAAGGACTGTATGGCATATACGTCCGCCATAGCTTTTTCCGCTGATATGACCGCAATTTCCCTGAGATTTTTCCTTGCCGCAGAGTGAGCATACTCTCTTGGCGGCTGAGCAGGAAATACTGACTTCCTTTTTTATGCCTCCGTCGATTTCTGCAATGAGATTTCTGTTTTCCTCAGTACGCACCATATATGCCGAAGCTTTAAGGTATCTGTAAGCTTCGCCGTTTTTAGTTGTACGGCTTTCATCAGTTACAAGCTCCGTGTCGAATATTCTTGCTGTCTGATTTGATGTGCTGGGTTTATGGTCGAAAATACCCGTTTTGCCGATAAACATACCGCGGAGGATATCAAGGGCATTGTCTGAGAAACGCTCACAATCGCGGTCAATTTCGTTATCGCAGAGGATAACCGAGAATACAAAGAGTTCATCTGCTGAAAATTCCCGCCGTGTGAATTTATTTATCTTATCAAGAATTTCTTTTTCCATGTTTTTTCTCCTTTTTTGTAGGGACACAGCGTGCTGTGTCCGCAATTTCTTTCATAATATGGAGGGCAGAGCCACAACGTCCCATAAAGGAAACGTAACATCTGCGGGGCGTTGAAGGCGCCGCCCCCTACAAAGCTATCGGCTAACAGCTGATTATGAAATTACAATTTTCTTAACAGCCTCAGGTGTGATTTTTCTGAATCCGCAGGTGATTGATACGGCAATCTGGTCAAGCTGTCTGTCAATAAGCTTGTCTGTCTCCATTACAAGTCCCGAATTTGTGATAAATTCAAGGGCAAAGTTTTTGTCAATTCCGATAAGTGTATTTTCTCCCAGAGCCGAAGTCTTTATAAGCTCCGAGCCAAAGGGAAGAAGCAGTTTTCCGTCAGCTGATACCTTGGAATCTGAAAGCTGGTCCATTGCAATAATTCTTGAAGCGTCTCCGGGATTTGCAATAATCGTTGTCATATCAAAGCAGTCAAATCTGCCGTAAAGCTCCGCAAGGGAAGCATATGAAAATGTAGACGCACTAACTGATTCCGCGTCTGCCGCAAGAACCGACATAGCCTTTTTAATAACGGATACCGCAAGCTTTATGCCGATACCGCGAAGCATTACGCCAAATACATCAAGTCGCTGTTTTCTCACTGCTTCATATGAAGCGTTTATAAGTCTGCCGTATTTTTCAAGTACTACGGCGTTTGTTCCCTCTGTAACAACAGATTCGGGAAGCTTTACCGTCTGAGCTGTAGTTGTATATGCGGCGCTGTCATCAAGGACGCAGCCAAGATACTGATTGCTTTCGCATACGGTTTTTACCGCTGTAATTGATGAAATAACCGTTCCGTCAAAGCCTTTTTCAATACATCTCTTGACATATTCGGGGAAAAGCACCGCCGTGTCAGTAGAGGTGAAAAACTTCTCTACACAGTCGCAGTTTACACCGCATACTCTGATATTATAGCGTTTCAGCTGTCTCTCAAATGCGTCCAGAGATTCAAGCTCCGTGCCCACATATGCGGCAGAGGGGTCAAGCTCCTCCAGAGCCGCTGTAAAGCTCTTGCCGCTGAGATTGTACATGCCCTTTTCAAGTCTTACATCATTATACATATAAATTTCCTCCATAAATCAGTTATTATTTAATCTTGCTTCAATTTCTGCCGCCCTTGCGTTGTTAAGTCTTGTCTGAGCAAGAACGGATTCGTCCTGTAGATTGATATTATCCCATTCTATCGCGCATTTGCCGCCGAAACCCTGAGATTTCAGAAATGCGTCGCCGATATCGCACAGAACAGGGGTGAGCAGGCGGCGGTAATATTCCAGTTCAGAGGTGAGAATATCTGCCTGCTGTGATGACATTCGCTCCGTTGAGCTCCAGCTGAGCCCCAGTAAAAACGGCGGAATGGAAAGCTTTGCAACTATCTGCTCCAGAAGCTGTCGGACGGGAATATTTGTATCTATAAGCTGATTTTCAGCGCCGATAACCTTTATATCCACATCTCCTACAGCAATGAAGTCCTTGACCTGCCCGTATTTCGCGGCATTCATACCGTCTGCCCATTCCCTTGCAATCTGCATTGCGCGTTCTCTGGATTGTGTGAATTCTCCTGAGCTGTCCGTTGGCTTGTATGTAACCGCATACCGCACATTTCCCACTCTGTCGAAATTCTGCCCTATACACTGGTATATCCGCAGAAGTATACTGCTTATTGCAGGAAGTCCGCGGAGAAGCGAATTTCCTCCTGTAAGTGATGCGTATACAATGCGCTCTGGATGCTTTACGGCTTTGTATGAGCCGTCGGAGCATCGCACGGAATAGCGGCGGTCAAAGGGATTTGCGCCCTGAGATACGGCTGTTTTTGTGCTGTCGCCGTTCCACAGACCTGCGATTGTACGCTCGCTTTCGTCGAGAACTATCTCCCCTATGGCGCTTCCGTATGTCAGCAGATTATCCAAAAAGGTATCTGCAAAGCAGTTTATGGATTTCCCGTGAAGTCCTACGGGCACGCTCTGACAAAAGCTGTCAAGCTCCCCCTGATACCTCTTTTCAGAGCTGGTAAGGCGAAATCCACCTGTAAGACGGACAATTTTCATTATTGCCGCGTCAATAACAGGTACGGCATATCTCAGCCTGTCGAAAAGCTCCTTTTCAAAGGGTGAAGTATCATTTGGCAGGGTAAATAGGGTTTCTGTTTCTCTTGCCGCCTGATATAATTCAGGGGCGGCTCTTGGTGTTTTCTTTTTGAATAGCTTCATTTTACCTCCTTTTCATCGTGTAACGGACATTGCAAAGAAATCATCTGATTTTTCCCTTAACATTGCCGATACGAAATATCGCATATCGTCCATGGCGTGATCGTTTTCCTTGATTGGTGCGTCAATTCCTGCCTTTTCTGACCAGCGGTACAGCGAAAATTCCCGTATGATATCCTTGCAGGATTCGTGGATTTTCAGCCTCCCCTCCTTGAGAGCCGCCGAAACTCTGCGGATTCCCGATATTACGTCGTTATCCGCCTTTACAACGGTGAATTTTCCATGCCGTCTGATACATTCGATAAAGCTTGCCGCTGAGGGATCAATTATTACTTTTTCAATTTTATATCCCTTTGCAAGCCCTTTCAGAGCCTTGTAATGCTCCTCGTCTGTCCGCGGCTGTCCCTCTTTTCGTGAATCGTAGTAATATTCCTTTAAACGATACCATACGCCCTTACGATATCCCCACAATCCGATAGATGTGGGATTCACTGTGCCGTAATCGCAGGAAATAACGTATTTTTCACATCGGAGAGATTTCGAAAAAATATGCTTTTCAGGTGAGAACATGGGATATACCACACCCTCGGAGGCTGTCCATTTTCCCAGTACGTAGCGTTCGTAAAATGCCCCTGTATACAGCCTTTTGTAGCGGTTTTTCAGCTCCTCCGACAAAGACGGGTTATCTTCCATTGTGAAATGGATATACAGCGCATTTTTGCTGTCCGCCTTTCTGATCCATTCATTATAGAACCAGTGGGAAGGATTGTCGGGATTGCAGTTAAACCACATTTTAGAGCCGTTTACTGAGCATCTTGCAAGCGCTTGCTCCACAAAGGAACGGGGCATTAATGCCACTTCATCCAGAAATACTCCCGAAAGAGTTATGCCCTGAATAAGCGCCGCGGAGCTTTCGTCTCGTCCGCCGAAGTAATAGAAACGGTTTTTTCTGCCGCCGAATGTGATATCCACGTAACTGTGGCTTATCTTTTCCTCGCAGACCATGCCTATACCTCGTAACATCGGTAACAGGGGCGTGATGACATTTCGTCTCAGGGAAGTTACGGTTTTACCGCATACCGCAAAGGATTCCCCACTAAAACTGCACATTGCCCATATCGCAAATCCCAGAGACATTGACATGGTTTTGCCGCTTCTCACTGCTCCGTCGCAGATAATCGCGTCGTGCCGTGAATACATCGGATTCAGCCACCAGCTTATTGCAAGCTGCTGTTTTTTTGAGATTTCAATTATTTTCATTGTTGTTTCCGTTTGAGGCTGTAAGCGCCTCAATTAATCCTGCTGCTGCGCTTTTGCTGTCCTGTGCCGTTTCCAGCTCGTAAAGCTTTTCAAGCGCTTTCAGCCTGTCGAAAAGCTTTATTTCTACGCCGCCGCCCTTTACTCTCTTGATTTCGGAAATATTGAACAAATCAAGCTTTCCGATTTCTTCAGCTGTGGGAATCTCATCGGCAAAGGCAAGTGAAATTGCATCGTTGCACGCTCCGAATGCCAGTCGCCGTAATCCAGCTTTTGCAGGTGATTTATCCGATATCACATGTGACAGCGCTTTAATAAGATTACGACAGTTTTTGTCATTGAGACATCTTGTGGCTTCTGTCAGTGCTGTTTCTTTTGGATAGCCTGCTTTCACTGCGGCTTCTTCCGGGTTGCCCAGCACGGCATACCAGCAGCAGAAATTGTACCTCCTTTTATCATTATTTTTTTCTGTCATTTTTAACACCCCCTCTCACTAATAGTCTAAAACGGGCCTTTTTCCAACGGAAAAACATTGATTATTGAAAAATAATTTTTATTTTCTACTTTTTCACTAATTATCAACAGGATAAAATGTGCAATAAGCAATAAAAGATTGACATATTTTTGTCAATCTCGTGCCCTGTTTTTTTGCAAAAAAATGTGTAAAAACTTTGTGTCAACACACCTTAAGCAGTGAAAATAATTTTATTTCTATAGTAAAAAAACAATGCCATCTTCAAAAGACGGCATTGTTTTTATCTCTGTAGTAATAACTTATTAGGTATTTGTATCAGAAAAAAGAGGCGTGGACAAATATCTGTCGCCTATGTCCGGAAGCAGCACTATAATATTCTTTCCCTCATTTTCAGGACGCTTTGCAAGCTCTATTGCTGCCCAGACTGCCGCACCAGAGGAAATTCCTACAAGCACGCCTTCGCTTCTGCCAATCAGTCTGCCTGTTTCAAAAGCGTCATCGTTTGTCACGGGAATAATCTCGTCATAAATTTGTGTGTTCAGTATCTCGGGAACAAATCCTGCACCAATTCCCTGAATTTTATGTGCTCCTGCAATTCCTGCTGAAAGTACTGCCGAAGATGCGGGCTCAACTGCAACAATTTTTATGTCGGGATTTCGGGATTTAAGATACTCTCCAATGCCCGTAATCGTTCCGCCTGTGCCTACGCCTGCAACAAAAATATCAGCTTTTCCGTCGGTATCCTCCCATATTTCCGGACCTGTTGTTTCTGCGTGTGCTTTGGGATTCGCAGGATTTGTAAACTGGGACGGAATATAACTGTTTGGAATTTCCTTTGCAAGCTCCTCTGCCTTGGCTATTGCGCCGCTCATTCCCTTTGCCCCCTCGGTAAGAACAATCTCTGCGCCGTATGCCTTCATAATCTGTCTTCGCTCAATGGACATAGTTTCAGGCATTACAATGATGATTTTGTAGCCTCTTGCCGCTGCAACTGCCGCAAGTCCGATGCCTGTATTGCCTGAAGTAGGCTCGATTATTACTGAATCAGCAGTAAGTTTTCCTTTTGCCTCTGCATCGTCAATCATAGCTTTTGCTACTCTGTCCTTTACTGAGCCCGCAGGGTTGAAATATTCAAGCTTAGCAAGAATTTTTGCCTTGAGCCCAAGTTTCTTTTCAATTTGTGCAAGCTCAAGCATCGGTGTTCTGCCGATAAGCTGGTCGGCTGATGTGTATATGTTTGACATAAAAGTAACTCCTTTTAATCTTTCGAATTTTATACCAATCACTGAAACAACAGCAAGAAATTGGTATAACAACGGTTATTTGCTATAGGGATTTCCTATATTATAACATAGTTTATTCCAACTTGCAATATAATATTGATATTTATTGCGAACTGCAAAAGGGAATCTCTAAAAACCGAAACACATGGGAAAGGTTTTTAGAGATTCCCTTTAATAATTGGTATAAGGAGGAGTTACGTTTTTGCTGTTATTCATCGGCTTTAAGTTCGTTTAAATCAAATTTAAATTCCTTGTAAAGAGCCATACCATAATAAAGGTCGCTGTCGCTGCGTTCCTGTTTGTTAAGAATTCTTGCGTAAATTATGTTGCTTGACGGAGTTGTAAGAGAACCTGCCCCGTTTTCTTCATTGAGGAAAGGAATTTCATTGCCGTTCTCGTCATAGAAAAACAGTACCATTGAATAAAGAGGTATATTATAGCCATCTATATTATCACGTTCAATTTTGTGTGTTTTATACAAATCACTGGGGTATTCCCACTCAACATGAATACTTGCCGGACTGTAGTTGGAAAGTCTGACTCTGTAACCGTCCTCTGACTGTTCAATTGCATTTCTGTTGATAAGGTCATTGTCAACAACAATACGTTTTTTTATCTCTATGTCACTCAGTTCGTCCTTGATATTAAAGTAATCGTCGCCAATAAATACATCTTTAAGAGTAATAACTGCATTTTTGGATTCAGTAAGCATATTTCCTTCGCTTAGCTTGAGGGTAATTTGTCCGCTGAAATTGTTTTCAGTACCCTCATCAAGCATCATGTTGCCTTGAAGCCATGTGTAGTTAGCAATACCATTTACTCTGTTTCCTGTTTCAAAAACCACATCACCGCAGTCAATTTTAATCGAAAATCCGATATATCTGTATCCCTCGGGGTTTCCGTCATTAAGACTTCCTCTAAGACCGAGTACAAGCGTTCTGCCGTCGCAATATGTGCTTTCAATTGAAACTGACATATCTTCATTTTCAGCAATTTCAATTTCAGCTGATTCGTCAACATGATTTTCAAGCATTTCATAATTGTTTAAATCAGGTGTTTTATCAACCTTAAATTCTCTTCCGTCATCAGTAATATGAGTTTTTGTTTTATTTTCTTCGAGATTCTTGAACAGATTGCTGTGTGCTGCCGCAAATACGGTTGTTCCTCCGCAGGCAGCAACTAAAGCGGCGATAATTGCAACACTCATCTTGGGCTTGCGTTTTTTCTTAATCGGCTGAGTGCGGTTTTCTTCTCTAAAACGTTTCATAATATTATTTACCTCCTGATCGCTTATCGGTTCGTTTTCAGGCAGTTTTGCCACATCTAATTTCAGAAGCTGATATATTTTTTTATTCATAAAATACCCCCCTGTTTACTTAAAATATTCCGGCTTGTGTCTGATGATTTTCAGTTTTCCTCTTGATATACGCTTGTATAACGTGTTCTGAGTTTTTCCGAGTTCCTTAGCTGTTTCTTCAATGCTGTCACCATACCAGAAGATTTTTGTAAAAATAATTTTATCTTCTTCGCTTAAACAAGATATAAGTTCTGAAAAGAAATTATCAAACGATTCATTTCCGGTCAGAGCATTTTTATCCGCTATAGGCAGTTCGTCAATGTCAGCTAAAGGCTCCAGACGTTTTAAGACTCGTAACCGATTGAGTGCTGAATATTGCGCTATAGCGGCAATCCAGCTCTCAAACTTTTTGCTTTCGTTGTAAGAATCAATATTATTCCAGATTTTAAGTATAACATCATAAAGACATTCTTCAGCATCTTCATGAAAATTATATAAAATGCGATTGATTACTGCCTTTAATAATCCACCATAGTTTTTCACAACGAATTCAAGAGCGTCCTCATTTCTTCGCTGTAATTCTTGTATATAATTCTTTTCTGTGATCTTCAATTTGGTACCTCCTTTAGTGATCTCGTTTGACCTCCTTCACTTACTATTACACATTTGAAAGACTGTTTCTGACACTATCAGAAAAAATTTTTTTCATACCAATCCTTAAAATGTTCGTTGACAAAGATGATGAGCAGAAATGATATATGTCAAGGCAGACGACAAAAGCATACTGTCGTATGATGAAGATGTCAACGACGACATAAACCATTTATGCCATTAGTTTTGTCTACTGTTGTTTCAGGGTTTGGTATTATAAAAAAGGAATATGAAACTCGAAATTGGACAACAGGGCAACAACAAATTATATTAAGGACATCTCTAAAAACCCCTTTTGAGAAAAAATAGCTATGCACGACATCTGCTTCGTCAACCTCCCTCGGAGTGCGGCAGCACGCCTTCGGAAGGTTTCCTTGCAGCTGCCGCACCTATCTGTTTTTTCTTTAATCAAACGGGTTTTTAGAGATGCCCTTTAGATTTTGTTTTTAAGTAAATTAGAATCATTCAGTATTAGGAAGTATGGAAGATGATACAAAAATCTCATTATCATTAAAAGAATATGTCCAGAATCGCAAAAATCGTGTCCGTTTTTTTCGACTTTATCCGAATGTATTATATAGAGGGATAAATAATCTGTCCACTTATGAAAAAGGGACAGCGCGGTACTGTCCCTTTCGTGAGTATTACATTCATAAAGGAAGTTTATCGATAAGTTTTGCGTCGTACTTCTGAATTGTAAGTGCATCTCCTGCAGTTATACCGTCAATTCCGTCAACGTCTGCATTGAGTGTGCCCTGTTCGGATAGACCGTACTTATCGGGGTTTCCGATAGACTGGAGAATAGCTGTGGAATCGGCGATTGTTACCTTGCCGTCGCAGTTTGCGTCACCCGCAAGAATATCTTTTGGAGTAGTTGTTTTATCTCCGCCAGAGTTATTTGAAACTGTTGTAGTTGTCTTTGGCTTTGTAGTTATGGGCTTTGTTGTTGTAACATCGGGCTCATCAGGTTCAGCAGGCTCCGAAGGTTCTGGAACTTCGGGAAGTGAACCATCAGGCTCAATACCGCCTACGTGAACATCACCGTCGTAGATACAGATACCCTCAGCCTTTACTTCGTTGCCTGTGCCGAAGAATGCATCGTCAACGTCGTAAATTTTAAGTCCGTCATAGCTTGTATCATTTGTAGGATCCCACTTGTCGCCGTAGTACATACCAACAGTAAACTGATACTTCTTGCCTGAGTTTGCAATCTTGTAGTCGTCGAACTTGATTTCAACGTAATATGTATCAGGTGTTTTGTCGTATTTGTGGATACCTGTGATAACACCGTCAGCAGGGTCAGCCTCAACAGCAGCCTGATCGTAAAGCTCAGAAGCCTTTACGCTGTCAACATTGGAGATTTCTTTTGCGTTGAAATAGTATCTTACGGAAATATCCTTTGAACCCTTTGTGGAATCGGTCATTACCATAAAGGAAACCTTTGTAACGCCGCAGCCGTCAGCATTGAGGTCATCAATACCGCAGGCGTTGATCCAGTAATTATTTCCGCCGCCTTCAGCGCCTCCGCTGTACTTGGGATCGGGGGGGAAGTTTTTAGTAGGCTGCATTTCGTCTGTACCAAAGAATTCGTAAAGACCTGCAGATGCTCCGACAAAGGCAGCATTATAGTCGATTGTAACCTCATTGTAGATGTAATCGCTTGTGATATCAATGTGGTTATCCTGTCCGTCGGGGCCGCCTGCAAGAGCGCCGTAGAGAACATAACGGTGATCGTCGGGATCTTCGCACTTTGTAAGACCTGAAGCAGCTCTGTGGTGGGGGAATTTAACGGAATTTTCGTTATATCCTACGATATATGAACGTTTGAGGGGGTTATCTCCCATGATGTATTCCATCTGTCCCTTTGCCCATTCAGAGAATTCACCGGGCTTGCCGTTATTTGTGTATTTATCATATACAAGACCGATAAGCTGCATAGCTGTATTATAACGAGCTGAACCCCACTGATTGAGGAATGCGTAGCCTCCGGGAGTTTCGAGCTGCTGCCATACAGGGAGGCATTTTGCAACTTCATCCCAGAAATCGTCGAATACATATTCGTTCTTGCCCTGTGCTTTTCTTACCATATTGATAAGGTCAATTTCAGGGAATTCCTGATTGATACGTCCCCAGAGACAAGCGGCGCCGCTCCATACATCGTTCCAGCAGTAGCACCAACCGCTGGGAGCGTAGTAGTCATAAAATTCTGCAGCAGCTTCAAGGGGAGCTTTATCGCCTGTACACAGGAAGAGCCAGCCGGCAGCCCAGCAGTAATCATCTTCCCACTTGTTTGAACGGTAGTAACCCTTAGGACCGTCGGCGTTATCACTTAATTCCTTGGGATTCTCGTTGGCGAAGTCCCAGAGAGCCTGAGCGTAGTCAAGGGATTTTTCAGCGTATTCGGGGTCTGTATCCTTGAAATTGAGGTAGTTAAGAGCAAGAGAAGCGCAGGCTGAAACAACATAGTCTGTCTGAGGCTTTTCAGCTGTAAGGAAGAATGCAGGTCTGCCCATTTCATCAATTTCAGGGGAATTCCAGAAAGCGTGGTCAATATCACCATCGCCAACCTGATAGCAGTGTGCAATAACCTTGCCGCTGTCGTCACGGAAGGTACACTTCATAAGATAGTCATTGAAGTAACGAAGGATAGTTTCGATATGTTCAGCCTGACCGGTTTTTTCATAAGCGTCACGGAACTCGTAGTAGCCCCAGCCGAGAGTTGATGCAGTATAGTTTTCGGGCATACCGAATTCAACGTGGTCACCTGCATCGTGGAATCCGCCTGCAACGTCAACACAGCCGTCGCCGTCGGGGTCAAGAACATCCTTGTACTTGTCAATGAATGACTGAGAAAGGTTTGTGCCTACGAAATCCTCAATACCTGCTTTCAGTTCAACTTTTGCGTCGTATGTGTGGCAGTCTCCTCTCCACTTGTAGAGATTATTTTCATTAACCTCCGTGCCGCACATATTGGCATCGTAGAAGAAGATTGAGTACTGCAATGCACGTGCAAAGTCGAAATCAAGACCTGAGTCGTTTGCGATAGAATCGGCAAGCTCTTCTGCAGCGTTTACGGCAGGATTAAAAGCTGTAAGCTGTGATACAGCAACAGCGGCACACATAGCTGCCGAAACAATTTTTTTGAATGTTTTCATGCTTAAATACCTCCATGATTTTTTCTTTTTTTAATCTTGTTTAATTTAATTTTAGATTATCCCTCATAATTAAACAAGACAAATCAACATTCGGTATACTTATAATAACATATATTTTCCTAAAATGCAATAGGTTTGTTGCGATTTTTTTAAAAAATCGTCATTTATTGCGAATTGACTATTCATTTCTTGCAAAATTTCTTATTTTTTAATAAGATTAAAAAAGTCAAAGCTAAAATTAATAATCCTCCTGTTAAAAGAAAAATAGAGGGGATAGCTATATGCTGACCATTTACACGCTGAATTGCGAAAGCATGTACAGAATCTTCTGCATTGCGGAAAGATAGGGAGTTTTCCTTAGCGTAGTCGGCTGCTGCTGATTTCTTCTTTCCGAGGACTGTGAATCCTTCAACCTGTGAAGCTCCTAAATCTGTGGGGGTATAGCCGACGGAGCATACGCCAAGTTCGCTGACGGATGAGGGTACGTACAGAGATTCAAGTCCGCACATATAAAAAGAGCAATCTCCCAGTGTCTCGACAGTTTCATTGAGAGAAAGGTCGGTCAGGGCTGTACATCCGCTGAAACAGAAATCGCCGATTTCTGTTATATTATCGGTTATTTCAAAAGATGTGAGGCTTGTACAGCTGCGGAAACATGAATCGGGAAGTCGTGTCAGCTTATCCGAAAGCGTAACGGAAGTGAGATTTTCACAGCCGCAGAAACAGCCCATGCCGAGTTCTGTTACAGAATCGGGAATTGTTACACTTTCAAGGCAAAAGCAGGCGTAAAAGGCGTGATGTCCGATTTTCTCAAGAGTATCAGGCAGTGTGATATGCTTTAAACTGCCACACTCATAAAAAGAATTGTCGCGGATTTCAGTAACGCGGCAGCCTTCAATGGTTTCGGGAATTTCAATGTAAGTCGGTTCGCCCTCAAATCCTGTAATCGTTGCCTCGTTATCTATAATAGTATAGACGTAGCCTGCTTCTTTTTCGGCGGCTGATACTGGAATTGATGGGATTGCTGATGCGGCTGTGATTGCCGAAATTGCGGCAGATATAAATATTTTTTTCATATGTTTTTTCTCCTTGGGATTTCTTTTGTTTACATAGATATTATAATATGCTGAATTGAAAGCGTAAAGTCAAAAATTATACGCAGAAAACATACAATTCGGAGCGCTTCGGCTGAATCTGCCTGAAAAAGCGTAGTATCGACATGAAATTTGGTCATAAAATGGCGAAATATCGCGGAAATTTATGTGAATATATCTTGCTCTGCGGTCAATTCTTACTGCGAGGTGATTTTTATGAAAAAATTTACAGGATTCATATTAGGCGGAAGTCTCATACTTACAATAATTATATCAAATTTCGGTGGTTTTATCCGTGACGGCAGACGGCTTGATTCGCTTAGAAATAGTGTTTTGCGGCTTCATATTCTTGCGGATTCCGACACAGAATATGCTCAATCTTTAAAGTTAAAAGTACGCGACGGACTGCTTGAAGCTGGGATTTTTACCGAAGTGGATTCTCTTAGTGAGGCCGAGGCGATTGCTGCTGAAAATCTGACGAATATTGAAAATAAAGCTGAGGAGATACTACGTGAAAATGGCTGTTTTCTTCCCGTTACTGCGGAATTGGCAGACGTTGTTTTCGATGAGCGCGTTTATGATGATATAACTATGCCAGCGGGAGAGTATCGCGCTTTACGTATTAAAATCGGCTCAGCACAGGGGAAGAACTGGTGGTGTGTGATGTATCCGCCTCTTTGTCTGCCTGCAGTATGTGATGAAAGGAAATCGGAAGAAAATGTTGAAAAGTCGGATTCAGCTGAGGAACTTTTTACGGAAGAAGAACGAGATATTCTTCACTATCCAAAAAAATATGAGATTCGATTTGCTCTGTGGGATAAAATTAAGGCTATACTGGAAAGTAAAAATGTGCAAAGTGACGAAAATAATGCTAACCCTTGACTTTTGAGAAAAAATGGTGTATACTATTTGAGTAAGAAAGCAGAACAAATCCGTTCTCACCGTCAGGCTAAGCTTAAACGGTCAATATGTTAAAATCTTTATAATGAGATAATTGCGTATTGTGTGAGTGTGGATATTTCTGCACTCACTTATTTTATGTCCGGAGGTGCTTGAACATTAGCAAACAGGAACTGCAGATTAACGAAGATATTCGGGATAAGGAAATACTCGTTATCGACGATGAAGGAAAAAAGCTTGGCACTATGTCTGCCAGGGATGCCCAGAAATTAGCCTATGACAAGGATTTAGACCTTGTTAAAATCGCTCCCCAGGCTACGCCGCCCGTGTGTCGTATCATGGACTACGGAAAGTATTGCTTTGAGCAGGCTAAACGTGAAAAAGAAGCGAAGAAAAACCAGAAAATAGTAGCTATCAAGGAGATACGTATGTTCTCTACGATTGATACTCACGATTTTGAAACAAAGGTCAATCAGGCTGTCAAATTCCTTCAGGGAGGCGACAAGCTCAAGGTGTCCGTAAGATTCCGTAAAAGAGCAATTGCTCACCCTGAACTCGGTGCAGAGCTGCTTGATCGCTTCAAGGAGGCTGTTTCCGCAGCAGGTTCTGTTGACAAGCCGGCTAAAATGGAGGGACGCAGCATGGTTATGTTTGTAAGTCCCAAGAAGAACTGACTAAGTTCTAATTAAGGAGGAATATTCAATGGCAAAGGTTAAGGTTAAAACTCATTCCGGTGCAAAGAAGCGTTTTAAGATTACAGGAAACGGTAAGGTAAAGTACCAGCACACAAATAAGAGACACAGACTCACACAGAAGGATACAAAGCGTAAGAGAATCGCTCGTAACGCAGGCGTTGCAGGAAGCGCTAACGCTCCTACAATCAAGCAGCTCGTTCCTTATATGTAATCTGACGGGAGATTTTCCCGAACAACGTTTATTACTATTAATTCCGGAGGTATAAGATTATGGCACGTATTAAAGGTGCAATGATGACTCGTAAGAGAAGAAACAAGACATTAAAGCTCGCTAAGGGCTACTGGGGCGCAAAGAGCAAGCACTTCAAGATGGCTAAACAGGCTGTTATGAAGTCAGGCAACTATGCTTACGTAGGAAGAAAGCTCAAGAAGAGAACTTTCAGACAGCTTTGGATTGCAAGAATCTCAGCTGCTGCTAAGATGAATGGCATGAACTATTCTACATTTATGAACGGCTGCAAGAAGGCTGGCATCACACTTAACAGAAAGATGCTCTCTGAAATCGCTATCAACGATGCTGCAGGTTTTACTGCAATTGTTGAAAAGGCTAAGGCTGCTCTTTAATTACAACTGTACGACAACACGCTCCTACATATAAAGAGCGTGTTTTGTTGTACTTGGAATATGACAAAATCGTGTAAATGCGGTATTGTTCAGGAGTTGGTGAAGTATTGGAAAATATTATTACATCTAAAGATAATCCGGTTATAAAGCTGTATCAGAAGCTTTCTTCTTCAAAAAAAGAAAGGCTCCAATACGGCTTATTCGTGTTGGAGGGGCTTCGTATAACTGAGGACGCTCTCCGTGAGGAAAGCGGTATAACTCATCTTATAATGACCAAAAATGCTTATGAAAAATTCGGTGATGAGCTATTACAGGCTGATTTGAGAAATACAAAAACACTTGTCATTTCAAATGAACTTGGCAATAGAATCGCTTCTACCGATACAACTCAGGGTGTATTTGCAATTTGCCCGATACCCGTTGCAAAAAAGCCTGTTTTCAGTGATAATTGCAGATATGCTGTGCTTTACGGCTTGCAGGACCCCGGTAATGTTGGTATGATTATCCGCACTGCTGACGCTCTTGGAATTGACGGCATAATCCTTTCACGCAGCTGTGATTTGTACAGTCCTAAGGTTATCCGTGCAACTATGGGTTCTGTTTTCCGCATGAATATTTGTATCGAAAATAATACAGAATTCCTTTTTGATATGCTGAAAAACGGCGGTGTATGTACATCTGCGGCTGTTATTGATACGGATGCGAAAAAAGTTACTGACATTGCCTTTGAGGGTAGACAGGCGGTATTCATCGGTAATGAGGGCAGCGGACTTCCACGTGAAATCGCTCTCCGCTGTGACAGACGGGTGACAATCCCCATGAACGGTACGATTAACTCTCTCAATGCTGCTATGGCAGCTGGTATTCTTATGTGGGAGCTGAAAAAATGAATAGTAAAAAATACTGGGTTTGGCTCAGCATGGTTTTCGGCGGCGGCAGTTATAAGCTATGGCAGCTTATGAGCGTATATGAAACTGTTGAGGAAATATACAGTGTGATGATTTCTGAAAATATGTTCCTACGCCTTTCTGAAAATGAAGTTAAAAATATAAAATCATACAGCCTTGGCAATGCATCTGAACTTATCAGAGAATGTGAGAAAAGGGGAATAGGTATAATATGCTATTCAGATGCGGAATATCCTAAACATCTCAGGTATATTCCTGATCCTCCTCCTGTACTATTTTATAAAGGAAATATCTCCTGCCTTACCGGAACAAAGACAGTTACTGTTGTGGGTACGAGAAAAGCAGGCAGTTACAGTATGTCTGTATGTCAGAAAATATGCTCTGAGCTTGCAGATGAGGGATACGTAATTGTCAGCGGATTTGCTGTTGGAATTGACATCACTGCTCATATGGCGGCGGCAGAACAGGGATATCCCACTATATGCGTTCTCGGCTGCGGTGTTGATGTTGACTATCCAAAAGAAAATTTTGTGTACAGGGATAGGATTATAGCTTCCGGAGGAGTTTTTGTTTCTGAATATCCTCCGGGAACAAAGCCGCTGAGAAGTAATTTCCCAAAGAGAAACAGGATTCTCTCCGCGCTGGGCAGAGTTGCTGTTATATTTGAAGCGTCTGAGTCGTCGGGCTCTATGATTACTGCAAAGCTTGCTGCTGAACAGGGAAGGGAAATTTTTGTGCTTCCCCCTGCTGACATTTTCAGCAGCCGATACAGCGGAAATATCAAGCTTATCCGTGAGGGCGCTGTGCCTCTTATGAGCACTGAGGTTATAACCGATTTTTTTAAGCAGGGTTGTCAGGATACTGTTGTAAAAGCTGACGCATATGCTTATATTATAGAAAGCAGTTCAAGAGCAGTCGGTGATATTACTGATTCCTTTGAATCGGTATTAAAAAGTGATATAATAACTGAAGAATCTGCTGTTGAAGATGTTCCTGACGACGAAAATGATATTGATACAGAAATAATTGAAGATAACAGCAGTAAAAAGGCTGATGAATTGAATACAGAAGAAATTCCCGAGGGCATACAGCGTGATATTATTGTACTTCTCAAAGAGAAAGGACGACTTCACGCGGATATTATCTGCTCTGAGCTCAATATAGATTCAGCAGAGCTTATGATGGAGCTTACTGAGCTTGAAGTTCTTGGAGTAATAAAATCCTGTCCGGGAAGAATATATGAATTATTGTAGGGTACTCTGTAGAAGTAGTTCGGCGTATTTAAATGCTGTGACATATATTTAAGAGGTTTGATATAAATGGCAAATTTAGTTATAGTTGAGTCGCCTGCAAAGGCGAAAACAATACAGAAATATCTTGGAAAAGGCTACGAGGTAATTGCCTCCATGGGTCATGTGAGAGATCTTCCTAAATCAAAGCTTGGTGTGGATATCGAGGATGATTTCAAACCACAGTATATTGATATGAAGGGTAAGGGCGACGTTATAAAAGATCTGAAAAAGCGTGCAAAGAAATGCGAAAAAGTATATCTTGCAACCGACCCTGACCGTGAGGGAGAAGCTATCTCATGGCATATCGCCCAGATGCTGAAACTGAATCTGGAGGACGATATCCGCGTTGCTTTCAATGAGATTACAAAAACAGGCGTTACAAGTGGTATGAGCAATCCTCATAAAATTGATATTGACCTTGTAAACGCACAGCAGGCAAGACGTATTCTTGACCGCCTTGTAGGCTATAAACTCAGCCCTTTCCTCTGGAAAAAGGTTAAAAGAGGCCTTTCCGCAGGACGAGTGCAGACAGTTGCTGTAAGCCTTGTGGTTGACAGAGAAAATGAGATACGTGCTTTTGTTCCTAAGGAATATTGGTCTATTGACGCAAAATTTACAGCTCCGGGTTCAAGAAAGGTTTTTGACGCTTCACTGCTTACAATTGACGGTGAAAAGTTTGAACTTGCCAATCAGGAAGAAGCAGATGCGATTCTGAAACGTCTGGAGGGTGCAGAATACGAAGTGACCGCTGTTAAAAAGCGCGTTACAAAGAAACAGCCTGCGCCGCCTTTTATTACATCAACCATGCAGCAGGAGGCTTCAAAAAAGCTTGGATTTACTTCAAAGCGTACAATGAAAGCCGCACAGGAACTATACGAAGGTGTTGACATTGAGGGCATCGGTGCTGTAGGTCTTATCACTTACATGAGAACAGATAGCTTGCGTATCTCCGACGAGGCAAAGGCTGCTGCTGCTGAGTATATTGAAAATGTTTACGGCAAGGAATATTTACCCGATAAGCCGAGAACTTTCAAATCAAAGAATAATGCGCAGGACGCTCATGAGGCGATACGTCCCTCACTTCCCGAGCTTACTCCTGCCCGTGTAAAATCCAGCCTTACAAGTGACCAGTATAAGCTGTATGAACTTGTGTGGTCAAGATTTATAGCAAGCCAGATGGCAAATGCTCTTCTTGATACTGTTTCTGCGGATATATCCGCAAATGGCTGTGTATTTCGTGCGTCGGGATATTCCGTGAAATTCAACGGCTTTACAGTACTCTACGAGGAGGCTACGGAGGGCAAGGAAGCGGCTAAAAAGGAGCTTCCGCCTCTTGCTGTGGGAGATAAGCCGAAGTTGAAATCTATCGGCGGAAATCAGCATTTTACACAGCCTCCGCCGCGATATACCGAAGCATCACTTATCAAGGCCTTGGAAGAAAACGGAATCGGCAGACCGTCAACATATGCTCCGACTATATCGACAATTACTGCAAGACAGTATGTGGAGCATGAGGGAAAACAGCTTAAACCAACATCTCTTGGAGAAGTTATAACTGAGCTTATGAAAGAGCATTTCAAGGGTATTGTTGATGCTAAATTCACTGCTGATATGGAAAGCAATCTTGATGAGGTTGAAAAAGGTTCAAAGGACTGGGTTTCAACTCTTCATGAATTCTACGATGATTTTGCAGCTGACCTTGAAAAAGCAGAAACAGCTATGGAGGGCAAGCGTGTTAAAGTGCCCGACGAGGAAACAGATGTTATCTGCGAAAACTGCGGTAAAAATATGGTTATAAAGTACGGCAGATACGGCAAATTTCTTGCCTGTCCGGGATTCCCTGAGTGTAAAAACGCAAAGCAGCTTGTTACGGAATCTGACGGCTGCTGTCCAAGATGCGGCAAAAAGATGCTGCTTAAAAAATCAAAGAGAGGCAGAAGCTTTTACGGCTGTGAGGGTTATCCCGAGTGCGATTTTATGACATGGAATGTACCCACTGCGGAAAAGTGTCCCGAATGTGGAAAATCACTTTTCAACAAGGGCGGCAAATCGGGGAAGCTTGTTTGTGAAAATCAGGGATGTAACTACGAAAGAGAGCTGAAAAAATGAGCGTGACGGTTAATGTTATCGGTGCGGGGCTTGCAGGCTGTGAAGCCGCATGGGCTCTTGCACGATATGATATAAATGTAAGGCTTTATGAGATGAAGCCTCAGAAATTCAGCCCTGCTCACAAGTACAAGGGATTTGCGGAGCTTGTATGCTCTAACTCCCTTAAAGCCGCAAGACTTGAATCTGCGGCAGGACTGCTTAAAACGGAAATGGAAATGCTGGGTTCTCTTACAGTGCCATGCGCTAAGGAAAATTCCGTTGAGGCAGGCGGTGCACTGGCTGTTGACAGAGAAAAGTTCTCTGATGCGGTTACCGAAAAGATATGCGGAAATCCCCTTATAGAAGTAGTTGAGGGCGAGGTTACAGAGCTTCCCGAGGGTATAAATATAATCGCTACAGGTCCGCTTACTAATGGATCTATGGCGGATATTATACAGAATCTCTGCGGCGAGGGGCTAAGCTTCTACGACGCGGCGGCTCCCATTGTGACTTACGAAAGCCTTGATAAAGAAAAGGTATTCTTTGCATCACGTTACGACAGGGGCGACGCGGATTATATAAACTGTCCCATGAATAAAGAGGAATATCTTGAATTTTACAATGCTCTCATATCTGCGGAGCGTGTACAGCTTAAAGATTTTGAAACTCACCCATTCAGCGTATACGAGGGCTGTATGCCTATTGAAGTGCTTGCCACAAGGGGAGTTGATACCATGCGTTTCGGCCCTATGAAGCCAGTTGGAATTACTGATATCCGCACTGGAAAGCGTCCATATGCAGTTGTACAGCTTCGCCGTGAAAACAAAGAAGCTACCCTTTTCAATCTTGTGGGATTTCAGACAAATCTGAAATTCGGTGAGCAGAAACGTGTTTTCTCAATGATTCCCGGACTTGAAAATGCTGAATTTATGCGCTACGGTGTAATGCACAGAAATACTTTCATAAACAGTCCCGAACTTCTCAACAGCGATTTTTCAATGAGAAATAACGAGAATATCTACTTTGCAGGACAGATAACAGGCGTTGAGGGATATATGGAATCAGCGGCAAGCGGTCTTATTGCAGGTACAGCCGCCGCAAGAAAAATTCTGGGACTTGAACCAATAAATCTGCCCCGTGAAACAATGCTGGGCGCGCTGACTTCATATATCAGCGACAGTTTCAACAGCGGAAAATTTCAGCCTATGGGTGCAAATATGGGAATACTTCCCGATATCGGAGAAAGAATCCGCGACAAAAAAGAAAAATACGGCGTATATGCCAACAGGGCAGTTGCGGCTTTGAGAGAGGAGCTGGATAGAATTGGCTAAAATAATCGTTGACGCTTTCGGAGGCGACAATGCGCCTCTTGAAGTTATAAAGGGCTGTGAACAGGCGGTAAAAGAGCTTGGAGTTCAGATAGTTCTCACAGGCAGCGAGGATAAAATAAAAAAATGTGCTGCTGATAACGGCATAAGCCTTGAGGGTATGGAAATTGTTCATACAGATGAGGTTTTCGATATACACGAAGAACCAAATCAGATTATAAAATCGGGCAAAAACACATCTATGGCAATTGGTATGCAGCTTCTTGCGGAGGATAAGGGCGACGCTTTTGTATCCGCAGGCAGTACCGGTGCGCTCGTTATGGGCGCTACCTTTATTGTAAAGCGTATCAAGGGCATAAAGCGTGTTGCTCCCTCTCCTGTGCTTCCTGCTGATAAGGGAAGCTTTATCCTCCTTGATGCAGGCGCTAATACGGAGTGCCGCCCTGAAATGCTGGTGCAGTTTGCGGTTATGGGAAGCGCCTATGCGGAAAAGGTTATGGGTGTGAAAAATCCTAAGGTTGCACTGCTCAATATCGGCGCAGAGGATACCAAGGGCAGAGAACTTGAAATTGAGACCTATAAGCTTTTAAAGGATTCAGGACTTAATTTTGCAGGCAACGTTGAAGCCCGTGATTTGCCCAAAGGTGAATATGATGTAGTTGTAACTGACGGCTTTACAGGAAATATTGTGCTTAAACTGTACGAGGGAATGGGCTCATTCTTTGCTAAGAAGATGAAGTGGATATTTTCTGGAGCAGGAGTTATCGGTGCACTGTTTTCTATGGGTAAAATCAAGGGATTCAAAAAGCAGATGGATTACCGTGAAACAGGCGGCTCTGCGCTTATGGGCGTTAAAAAGCCTGTTATAAAGGCTCACGGAAGTTCCGATGCTACCGCATTTTTCAACGCTGTAAGACAGGCAAAGCAGTGTGTTGACGGAAAGGTTATTGAATCAATTGAAAGTTACGTCAATGCTAATTCTCAGAGGGAAAATAAAGATGAATGATATTGAAAATATTGTAAAATTTGAAGAAAATATCCGTTATAAATTCAAGGACAGAAAGCTTTTGATAAACGCTTTGTCCCATTCCTCCTATGCCAATGAAAATAAGAATCCCAAGGGAAGTAATGAAAGACTTGAATTTCTCGGGGACAGCGTTCTTTCTGTGGTTGTATCTGATTATCTTTACAAGCAGCTGGACTCTGTTGCAGAGGGTGATTTAACAAAGCTTCGCGCTTCTCTCGTATGCGAAAAGAGCCTCCACGTATTTGCACAGCAGATTGAGCTGGGTAAATTCATACTTCTCGGCAAGGGCGAGGAAAATACAGGGGGCAGAGAACGTCCCTCCATACTTGCGGACGCATTTGAAGCTGTTATCGCTGCAATCTACCTTGACGGTGGTATGGAGGCTGCAAGAAAGCATATTCTCCGCTTCATTCCCGAAAATATCACAAACAGTCCCAAAATGGCTTTTGGCGATTTCAAGACGGTTTTGCAGGAGATAGTTCAGAAAAATCCGGAAGAAAAAGTGGAATATGTGCTAATCGGCGAGGAGGGCCCAGACCACAACAAGCGTTTTGTTGTAGAGGTTATGCTCAATTCGCAGGTTATTGGCAAGGGCAAGGGCAGAAGCAAAAAAGATGCCGAACAGCTTGCCGCAAAGGAAGCTTTAGAGCTTATGGGCTATAATACAGGCATATGAAACACGCAAATATATCAATATTCATCCCCCACATCGGCTGTCCCCACAGGTGCAGTTTCTGCGACCAGCGTACAATAAGCGGCGTACAGCGTATACCTCATGGGGACGATGTAAGGGAGATATGCGGCAAGGCTCTTGCAGAGGTGAAATCCCCTGAAAATACGGAAATTGCCTTTTTCGGCGGAAGTTTTACAGCAATTCCAAGGGTATATATGACAGAACTTCTTGAAGCGGCATATTCCTTTGTGGGAGAGGGAAAATTCAGCGGTATACGTATATCTACCCGTCCCGACTGCATTGATGACGAGGTGCTGACACTGCTGAAAAAATACGGCGTTACAGCTATTGAACTGGGAGCGCAGTCAATGTCTGATAAAGTGCTTGAAGCAAACGAGCGCGGTCACATCTGTGCCGATGTTGAAAAAGCGTCAGCACTTATCCGCAGATACGGCTTTGAACTTGGTTTGCAGATGATGATTGGGCTTTACAAAAGCGATATGGCTGATGAATATGAAACCCTTGATAAAATAGTTTCAGTTCATCCTGATACGGTGAGAATTTATCCCGTAGTAATACTTGAAGGCACGAAGCTGGGTGAGCTCTATAAATCTGGGGAGTATAGCACATTTTCCTTTGAGGAAGTGACGGAATTTGCTGCAATTGCCATGATGAAATTTGAGTATGATGGCATAAAGGTTATAAAATGCGGACTTCATGCCTCTGAATTTGTGGAACGGGATATGATAGGCGGATTTTATCACCCTGCATTCCGTGAGATATGTGAAAGCAATATATATCGCAGAAAAATGGAGGAGCTTATCAGTTACAAAAATAAAAGCGGATTTAATTTCGTTTTTGCGGTGAATCCTGCTTGTATCAGTAAGGCAATGGGGCATAAAAAAGTTAATGTTGAATATTTTAAAAATCATGGCATAAATATAAAAATCATCGGAGATGCAAATATTCCGAAATACGATATAAAAACTATGGATGTAAGGAGGTGAGCAGGTGTATCTTAAATCATTGGAAATACAGGGATTTAAATCATTTCCCGATAAAATAAGTCTTACCTTTGACAAAGGTCTGACGGCGGTAGTTGGTCCCAACGGCAGCGGAAAAAGTAATATCGGCGACTCTGTACGCTGGGTTCTTGGTGAGCAATCTACGAAAACTCTCCGAGGAAACAAAATGGAGGACGTTATTTTTTCCGGTACTGTTGCAAGAAAGCCTATGGGCTTTGCCGCTGTTACTCTTAATATAGACAATTCTGACAATGTCCTTACGGATATGGGGGATGAAGTTGCGGTTACACGAAAGCTTTACCGAAGCGGTGAAAGCGAGTATATGATAAACGGCAGAGCCTGCCGCCTTAAAGATATAAACGAGCTTTTTATGGATACGGGACTTGGCAGAGACGGTTATTCTATAATCGGTCAGGGACGTATTGCCGAAATTGTCGGAGCTAAAAGCAATGAACGCCGCGATATTTTTGAGGAAGCGGCGGGAATTTCTAAATTCCGCTACAAAAAGCTTGAAGCAGAACGAAAGCTTACAGCTGCACAGGAAAATCTGTTTCGCCTTTCGGATATACTTTCTGAACTTGAAAGCCGCGTTGAACCGCTGAGAATTCAGTCGGAAAAGGCGCAGAAATTCATTATACTTGCAGAGGAAAGAAAACGTCTGGAACTGTCAGTGTGGGTTACACGCCTTGACGAACTGAAAGCAAAGCTTGAAAAGCTGGAGGAAAATCTACTGCGCAGTCATGGCGAATATGAAAATATTGAAAATGACATTGCCCGCGAGGAAGAAAAATTACAGAACAGTTATCGTCGTATGCAGGAATGTACAATTAAATCCGACGAACTTCGGCGTAAAATGATTGAGGAGGAGCAGTCCTCATCACAGAAAAAGTCAGATATTGCGGTATTTGAGAACGACATAAGCCATTGCAGAGAGGCTATACAAAAAGCAAAAAAGGCTATGGAGGATTCCGAGGAAACAAAACGTGATCTGAAACTTCGCATTAAAGAAACGGAAAAGAAAATTGCTGCTCTTGAAGCGGAAAAATCTGCACTTACAGAGGAAATCGGACGATTTATGGAGGAATTCCAAGCTGCTGAGGATAAAAACAATTCTCTTGGCGATACTGTCGATGAAATTAGTAGTCTTATAAATAGTCTCCATATCAGACAGAGTGAGTTGAATTTTGCCGCAGAATCCGCTAAACAGCAGGCTTATGATGAGGATAAACGTCTTACAGAGCTTCTTGAAAGCGTGGGGGACGTGGAGTCCTCTGTTAATGAATATAATAAAAAGATTGCTGATAATAAGGCGGAATTACTGAAAATATCTGATAAAAAATCGGAGTTGACAAATAAACTCAGCGGCGTTGAAAGGCTTTACGGCTCTCGCAAGGAGGGCTTTGAAAAGGCGAGGGAGGAATTTGAAAAATCCCTGTACGAGCTGAAAAACTGTCAGCAGAGGAAAAAAATCCTTATTGACCTTGAAAACAGCATGGAGGGCTTTGCAGGCAGCGTAAAGCAGATACTCAAAGCCTCAAAACAGGGCAGAATCAGCGGAATTTACGGCACGGTTGCGCAGAATATCAGCGTTGACGGACAGTATGCTCTTGCGGTGGAAACCGCTCTGGGCGGTGCTATGCAGAATATTATCGTGGAAAACGAGGATGCCGCAAAGCGCGGAATAAGATTCCTTAAAGAAAATCACGCAGGCAGAGCAACTTTTCTGCCTCTAACCTCTGTTAAGGGCTATGAACTGAAAGAGAACGGTCTGGAGGATTGCGGCGGATTTGTCTCAATGGCGAATAAAATCGTTGCATATGACCCGAAGTTCAGCGGAATTATCGCATCGCTCCTTGGACGTGTAGCCATTGCGGAGGATATTGATTCTGCAACGCTTATTGCTAAAAAATACGGCTATAAATTCCGTATTGTAACCCTTGACGGTCAGGTTATCAACGCAGGCGGTTCCTTTACCGGAGGTTCTGCGCAGAAATCAGCGGGAGTTATTACTCGTAAAAATGAAATTGATAAGCTTGATGTCGAGATAAATCGTCTTACAATTCAGCGTGAGGAGCTTAACAGGAAAATGGAAAAGCTCCGTGCAGAAGCAGAAAAACTGAGATATGACCGCGAATCCGTAAGATCAGAACTTGCGGAGTGCGATTCTGCGGAAATACGCATAACTGCGGAGCTTTCAAGCCTTGAAGTTCTTATAGAACAGCTTCGGGCGACTGCGGAAAATTCCGACAGACAACAGGAAGAATTCAGAAACCGTATATCTGCGGCAAAGCAGACGGAGGCTGATTCCTTAAAAGAAGCGTCGGCGCTTGATGAGGAAATAAAGGAAGCTGAGAAAAAGCTTTATGCAGAGCAGGAAAGCCGCGAAAAACTACGTCTTGAAAGGGCGGCGCTTACGGAGAAGCTTTCTGGTATGAAAATACGCGAAATGGAGCTTTCAAAGGATATACAGGCGAGAAATGAGGATATTATCCGTATAAATTCCGAACTTGAAAGCCTCAGCGGTGACAACAGGCATTTTGAAAATGAAATCAGTCTGAATGAACGCATTATCAGCGAAAAGCAAATGGATATCGCAAGACTTGAAGCTGAACTTGAAAACGTTGGCAGAAATGCCGATGAATATAACGCGGAGATTCAGCGTTATCAGAATATCCATACAGAGCAAAATCGCCTTGTAAGCGAGATACAAAAGGGTATCAGACAGCTTAACGAGGCTAAGGAGAAGCTTTCAGGAGAAGTAACACGACTTGAAGAACGCCGCGATTCTGCAAATCGCGACACCGACAATACAATTCGTCAGCTTATGGACGTGTACGAAATGACATATTCTGAGGCGGTGCAGACTGCTGAAAAAGTTGAGGACATATCGGCGGCTCAGATTGAACTTAACTCAGTCAAAAATAAAATCAAGGCTCTGGGAAGTGTAAATGTTGATGCTGTTGAGGAATACCGCGAGGTATCAGAGAGATATGAATTCATGTCTGCGCAGATTGCAGATGTTCAGAATTCCAAAAAAGAGCTTGAAAGGATAATATCTGAACTTACGGAAGAAATGTGCCGTATTTTCAGCGAAAGCTTTAAGATTATAAATTCCAATTTCAAGGAAATATTTGTTGAGCTTTTCGGCGGCGGCAAGGCAGAACTGATACTCAATGATCCTGAGAATGTTCTTGAATCGGGAATTGAAATTAGCGTTGCACCTCCCGGAAAGGTTATCAAGAACCTTATATCCCTTTCGGGTGGTGAGCAGTCATTTGTGGCAATTGCAATATATTTTGCTATTCTGCGGCTTCGTCCTGCGCCTTTCTGTATACTTGACGAGATTGACGCGGCTCTTGATGAGGTAAACGTAAGAAAATATGCTCAGTATCTGAAAAATTTCACAGACACCACGCAGTTTGTTCTTGTTACCCACAGACGAAGCGCTATGGAGGAAGCAAATGTGCTTTATGGCGTTACAATGCAAGAGGACGGCATATCAAAGCTTCTGAAAATGGAACAGGTGGATTTTCAGGAAGATGTGGCTGATATACAATAACTTTCACTTATAAATCATAAAAACCCCTTTAAATCATCATAAACGGAGGATATTATGGGATTATTCAGTAAAATCGCTGAAGGTCTGAAAAAGACTAAGGACAGCTTTCTTGGCGGACTTCAGCGGGTATTCAATTCATTTACAAAAATAGACGAGGAGCTTTTTGAAGAACTCGAAGAACAGATGATTATGAGCGATATCGGTGTTGATACATCTGTTGAAATATGCGAAAGAGTGCGTAAGCTTGTCAAGGAAAGAGGTATTACCGACCCTAATGACATTATGGAGCTTATTCACGAGGTTATCGCCGATATTATGGGCGATGACACAGGACTTGATTTGTCCGTTTCACCTGCTGTAATTATGGTTATCGGTGTAAATGGTGCGGGCAAGACCACAACAATCGGCAAGCTCTGTCACCAGTTCAAGCAGGAGGGCAAAAAAGTCGTTGTTGCAGCGGCTGATACTTTCCGTGCAGCAGCTATTGACCAGCTGCAAGTATGGACTGACCGTGCAGGTGTTGAGATTGTAAAGCATGCTGAGGGAAGCGACCCCGGTGCAGTTGTGTATGATTCCCTTGATGCCGCAAAGGCCCGAAACTGCGATGTCGTGGTAATTGATACTGCGGGCAGACTTCATAATAAAAAGAATCTTATGGAGGAGCTTAAAAAGATAAATCGTATCATCGACAGCAAGGCAGGGGACTGCTCACGCGAAATACTCCTTGTTCTTGACGCTACAACAGGTCAGAACGCCGTAAGTCAGGCTAAGCTTTTCAGCGAAACAGCGCCGATTACAGGTATTGTTCTCACAAAGCTTGATGGTACTGCAAAAGGCGGTATTGTTATATCAATTAAAAATGAGCTTGGAATTCCTGTAAAGCTTATTGGTGTAGGCGAAAAAATCGACGATTTACAGCCATTTGACAGCCGTATGTTCGTTGACGCTCTCTTTGATATTGACGAGGCTAAGCGAAATGCTGCTGAGAGAGCAGAGGAAAATGAGGATATAGACGATATTCCTGAGATTGAAGAAGCACCTGAAATTGAAGAAGTACCTGAGATTGAGGAAATTGCTGAGGTTGAAGATACTCCCGAAATCAAAGAAGCAGAAGATATTGAAGATGTTCCAGAGATTGAGGATATTGCCGATGTAATTCACGCTGATGAAATCGAGCATAAAGACGTTGAACTTACAGAGGAAGTGGAAGCTGTTTCCGATGTTGAAGAAGCAGAGGAAGTTGAAGAAACTCCCGAAATTATTTATGCTCCCGAGGTTGAACTTGTACCCGAAGTTGAACTCGGACCTGATGTGGAACTTACTCCCGAGGTTGAAGAAACTGAGGAAGTTGTGGAAACTCCTGAGGTGGAAGACGCTCCTGAGATTGAGGAGGCACCTGAAATTGAAGATGTTCCCGAAATAATAGAGCCTATAGAATTGACAGACGATGAAACTGTTGAAAACAAGCCTGAAAAGAAGAAAAAGAAGGGCTTCTTCAGCAGACTTTTCGGCAGAAAGGGCGGAGACGATGAATAAAATAGTTTTTGCTACGAATAACGCGAATAAGCTCCGCGAAGCAAGCGAAATACTCGCTCCTCTTGGGATTGAAGTCATCTCTCAGCGCGAGGCAGGTGCCGACTGCGAACCCGAGGAAAACGGTACAACATTTGCGGAAAATGCAATGATAAAGGCTAAAGCGGTATATGATATTGTGAGAATTCCTGTTTTTGCCGATGACAGTGGATTATGCGTTGATGCTCTCGGCGGAGGTCCGGGAGTATATTCCGCGCGATATGCCCCTAAAGGTCAGGAATGTGAAAAGCTTCTTGAGGAAATGAAAGATATTCCAGACGAAAACAGAACTGCTTCATTCCAGTGTGTAATTGCATATATTGACGATAATTGCAATTTTACTGTAAATGGCAGTTGTGTGGGAAAAATCGGCTATGAGGAAAAAGGAACAAACGGCTTTGGCTATGACCCCGTTTTTGTAGTCGGTGAAAAGACAATGGCTGAAATGACAGCCGAGGAAAAAAATGCGCTCAGCCACCGCGGTGCTGCTTTAAGAGCGTTATATGAGATGTTAGCGAAAGGATAATAATTATGCTTACAAGTAAACATAGAGCGTATCTCCGTGGTATTGCGGCAGAATACGAAACTATATTCCAGATTGGAAAAGGCGGCGTTACCGAGGTTATGTGTAAAGAAATCGGTGAGGCACTCCGCAAAAGAGAGCTTATAAAGCTGAAAGTCCTTGAAAATTCCGGCTGGACTGCAAGAGAAGCCGCTGACGCTGTTGCTGAGCAGACAGGGGCTGACGTTGTGCAGGTTATCGGCAATAAATTCGTGCTTTTCAAGCGCAATCCGAAAGAACCTGTTATCGAAAATATTCCAAAGGCAAAATGAGAATCGGTATTTACGGCGGAAGCTTTAACCCCGTTCATAACGGGCATATCCATTTAGCTGAAAGTGCGGCGGATATACTTAATCTTGACAGGGTGTACCTTGTGCCGTCGCGGATAAGTCCTCACCGTTCAAGTGATGAATACGCTTCGGGAGAGGACAGAATGGAAATGCTTTGTCTTGCCTGTGAGAGCAACGAAAAGCTGTTTCCATGCGATTATGAGCTGAAAAACGACAGAAAAAGCTATACCATATATACAGTTGAAGAGTTCCGCAGACGTTTTCCCGATGATGAGCTTTTTCTCCTTGTGGGAAGCGATATGCTGATGTGTTTTGACCAATGGAATCGCTTTGAAGATATTCTGAAAGAGGTTACTCTTGCTGTGGTGTCAAGAAATGACGGAGATTTTGAAATTCTTGAAGAAAAAGCGGAAAATCTGCGGAAATTCGGGAAAATCATTGTGTGTCCCGTTGAACCTCTGGAGATTTCCTCAACAGAAATCAGAAAAAAAATTGCAGAAAATGAAAAAATCTCTTGCTATCTTCACGAAAATGTAGTACAATATATTACATTGAGAAAATTGTATCGGGGTGATACTTTTGTTCTATAATATAGATGAAAAGAAAAAATATCTTAAAGAAATCCTTTCGTCCAAAAGATATCAGCACTCTCTGAATGTTGCGGCTGAGTGCAAAAAGCTTGCAGAAAAATACGGTGAGGATTCTGAAAAAGCATACTTTGCAGGACTTCTTCACGATGTATGTAAGGAGCTTGAACCCGAAGAACAGCAGCGCCTTATTGCTGAAAGTGGCTTTGCGGTTTGCCGCGAGGAGCTTGAAACCCGTTCACTGTGGCATGCTGTTGCAGGTGCGTATTTTGTAAAGAATATTTTTGGAGTAGAGGATATTGATATTATCAATTCAATCCGTTTCCATACAGTCGGCAGGGCGGGTATGTCACGGCTTGAAGAAATTGTGTATCTTGGGGACCTTGTATCAGCAGATAGAACTTATAAGGACGTAGATAAAATGCGTAAGCTTGTTTACAGCAGTCTTGACGCGGCCATGCTTGAGGGATTTGTTTTTTCGATAAAATCAGTTGTAAAAAAAGGGGGACTTGTTCCGCCTTGTACAATAGATGGATACAATTTTTATACAAGGCTTCTTAAAACGAAGTGAATTGACAGAACGAAAAGAGGATGAAAATGGAAAACAAAGACTTTCATTCAGATGACGGCTTACAGAACAAACCAATCAGAAAGCTTATAAAGGTAAATCCTGAAAAATCCGAGGAATACCGCGGAAAACATGAGGCTGAACCTTCACAGTACCGTGGAAGGTATGAAGCTGAACCCTCGGAATATCGCGGCAGATATGAGGCTGAAAAAAACGAAAAACCGCAGGCAGCTGTAAAAAAGCTTGTAAAAGTACAGAACAGCGAGAGCGTACAGCAGCAGATGCCAATGCGGAATAACATTAAGAAATCTGCAAAAAAAACAAAAAAGGAAAAACGACGGGAAAAGTTTATCAATATAAGCATAAAATTTGTCTCTGTTGTTTCAGCGATTGTTATTGCGGCTGTTCTTGCTCTAAATATGCCGATACTTGTTGACAATAAAAACGGCGGTAATATTTCTGTTCTGAATTATGTTAAGAATCTTAAACCTGCCGCAAAGGAAGGAGAGCTTAACAAGGAAAATGTGAAGCTTGACCTGCTTCCGAAAGAGAATACTTCATCAGAAGAACCTGAGTTCAACGATGGTCTTGATCTGCCGCAGCTTATTGAAGGACAGTATAGTATATTATTCCTTGGATTCGACGAAGAAGAATTTAACACTGATGTTATGTGGGTTATTCAGTTTGATATCGGTCATGGAGGAATGAATATTCTTCAAATTCCACGCGATACATGCTTGCCCGATTATACAAGCAGTATCACGAGAAAATTCAACAGTGTATATTCCATGGGTGACCCGAATATACAGCCTCCTATACAGCGTACTGTAAATGCTGTTCAGGAAAATTTTGGCATTCCCATTGATGCATATGTTACAACAGCTTGTTTTGATATTGTTGATATTGTTGACCTTATTGGCGGCATACCGATTACTATTGAAAATGAAATCATATACGAAGCTGATAAGATAATTCCCGAGGGAGATGTAACTCTCACAGGTGAACAGGCGGAATGGTTTATCCGTTTCCGTCGCGAGTGGATGCAGGGAGATATCGGTCGTATGCAGAATCAGCGTAAATTCATGGCTGCTGCTATGCAGAAGCTTTTCTCCATTGTCAAGGACGAGGGAAGAATGAAGCTTTACAGCTATATTAAGGAGATATACGAGCGCGAACTGGTATATACTGACTTATCAATAGGCGATTTAGGAAAGGTTGCGGATTTTGCGTCTACTATCGATATGGAAAAAGTCCGTGTGGATATGGTGCCAGGTGAAGATGCTACTTTCTGGGCTGAAGACGGAATTGGCTATTCTGTATATTCTGTTCATAAGCAGGAGACGATTGACCTGCTCAATAACTACTATCGTCCTTATCAGAGACGTATGACGCAGGATGATACAGCTATAGTTGAGCTTGTGCTGTTTCATCAATACGATTTATATGATGACACAGGTGCTACTCTCGATGAAATTGAAGATTCAACAGAACCTATGAGAGACCCGAATATGAAACCATGGTGGAAGGAAGATTAAATATGACAGATAAAGAAAAACTTGAACTTATTATAAAATCCCTTGACGCAAAAAGAGGAGAGGATATTCAGGCGATTAAAATCGGTGACCTGACTATTCTTGCAGATTATTTTGTGATTGTCAACGGTACAAGTAATACTCATACCCGTACCCTTGCAGATGAAGTTGAATTCCAGCTTTCACAAAAGGGCATTGAGCCTATCAGACGTGAGGCAGATACTGGAAATACGTGGATAATCCTTGATTATGGCGATATTATTATACACGTATTCTATAAGGAAACACGTCATTTCTACAAGCTTGAGGGCTTGTGGGCTGACGGTGAAAGACTTGAAATTGATTCATTGCTTACAAAGGAGGAGAATTAAGTGAATACAAATAATGAAACAGGCAGAAAGTATGTAGTGCTTATAGGAATGTATCTGCTTATCAAGTTCGTTCTGAACATATTTGTAGGAGGATTTAATTTTGGTACTCTGATTTTTGCGATAGTTGCATTTGTGGCTATGTTCAGCGGATTACAGTATCTCAATTACGTTGTTGCAGGACTGCTTGCATTTGGTTTTGCAAAGCATCTGGGATATAACGTGACGCATCTTCCCGGTTCGCTTATATACCTTATTGAAGGTATAATTGATATCGGCGCAGCTATTCTGCTTGTTATGAACAATGATATTAAAGAGCATTTCACTAATAAGTGGAATGAATTATCTGATATGATTAAAAAATAATTAGTGTAAGGATTGATAAAAATGGCAAAGTATGATTTTAAATCAGTAGAAAAGAAATGGCAGGAGTACTGGGAGAAAAACGAAACCTTCAAGACCGATGTCTGGGATTTCAGCAAGCCCAAGTTCTATGCCCTTGATATGTTCCCCTATCCGTCCGGAGTAGGTCTTCACGCAGGTCATCCTGAGGGATATACAGCAACAGATATCGTTTCACGTATGAAGCGTATGCAGGGTTACAATGTACTTCACCCAATGGGTTACGATTCATTCGGACTTCCTGCCGAGCAGTATGCCGTTACAACAGGAAATCATCCAAACGGCTTCACACAGGAAAATATCAAGACCTTTTCTGCACAGCTCAGAGAGCTTGGTTTTGATTATGACTGGTCAAAGATGATTGCAACATCTGACCCAAGTTTCTATAAGTGGACACAGTGGATATTCAAGCAGCTTTATGAGGACGGATATGCAAAGTATATCGATATGCCTGTAAACTGGTGCGAGGAGCTGGGAACAGTTCTCTCCAATGACGAGGTTATTGACGGAAAGTCAGAAAGAGGCGGCTATCCCGTTGTTCGTAAGAATATGAAGCAGTGGGTAATTGACCAGCCTGCATTTGCTGAAAAGCTCCTTGAAGGACTTGACGAAATCGATTGGCCTGAGTCTACAAAGGCAATCCAGCGTAACTGGATTGGCAAATCGACAGGTGTTGAGGTTGAATTTGACATAGTAGGAGGAGGAAAATTCTCCATATTCACTACATGTATAGAAACTATCTATGGCATAACATTTATGGTTCTTGCTCCCGACGGTGCAGTTACAGAAAGCCTTCTTGACAGAGTTGAGAATATTGACGAAGTAAAGGCATATATCGAGGAAACAAGAAAGAAAAACGATATGGACCGAACTGAGCTCAACAAGACGAAATCAGGCTGTGAGCTTAAAGGCGTTACTTGTATAAACCCTGTAAACGGAAAAGAAGTAAGAATGTTTATCGGTGATTTCGTTCTTGCAAGCTATGGTACAGGCGCAGTTATGGCAGTTCCAAGCCACGACCAGAGAGACTTTGAATATGCAATTGCTCACAATATTGATATGATTCAGGTAATTGACGGCGATGAAAAGCTTGGTCACGTTGATGTATCAGAGTGTGCATTTGAAAAGCAGAGCTATCTCGGAAAAGGCTATAAGCTTATTAACTCCGAGGAATTCACAGGTCTTACTGTTGAGGAAGCTAAGGAAGCTATCACAAAGAAGCTTGAAGAAATGGGCAGAGCAAAGCGTACTGTCAACTATCATTTCCGTGAATGGATTTTTGCCCGTCAGCGTTACTGGGGCGAGCCTGTTCCTGTAGTTCATACTGAGGATGGAAAAATTCATTCTCTTGATGACAGCGAACTTCCTCTCATTCTTCCCGAACTTGACGATTACAAGGGCAAAAACGGCAAGGCTCCCCTTGAAAATGCAGTTGAGTGGAAGCAGTACAACAATAACGGCATAAAGGGTACTCGTGAAACTTCTACAATGCCCGGAAGTGCAGGTTCAAGCTGGTACTATTTCAGATATATCGATCCAAATAATGACAAGGAATTTGCAAATCAGGAGCTTCTGAAGCACTGGATGCCTGTAGACCTCTACATAGGCGGTCCTGAGCACGCTGTAGGACATCTTATGTATTCGCGTATCTGGAACAGATATCTTTACGATAAGGGCCTTGCACCTACAAAGGAGCCTTTCAAGAAGCTTGTGCATCAGGGTATGATTCTTGGTGAGAACGGCATTAAAATGGGTAAGCGTTTCCCTGAATTCGTTGTTAATCCTTCTGATATAGTAAGAGATTTCGGTGCGGATACACTTCGTCTTTATGAAATGTTCATGGGACCTCTCGAAGTGAGTAAGCCTTGGAATCCTAAGGGCGTAGAGGGCGCAAGAAAGTTCATCAACAGAGTATGGAACTTCTTTACTGAGGCAGAAAATCTCACAGCTGAGGATGACGGAAGTCTCACAAAGGTTTACCACAAGACAGTAAAGAAAGTTACAGATGATTATGAAAAACTGGCATTCAACACAGCAATCAGCCAGATGATGATATTTGTAAACGAAGTTTACAAGGTTGGCAAATGTCCTAAGGAGTATGCTGAGGGCATTATAAAAATGCTTTCCTGCATCACACCACATCTTGGCGAAGAAATCTGGAGCATTCTTGGTCATAATGATACTATCGCTTTTGAAAGCTGGCCTGTTTACGATGAGGAACTCTGCAAGGATGATACAATTGAAATCGTCGTACAGATTAACGGCAAGGTAAAGGCTAAGCTGAACATTGAAGTAGACGCTGACAAGGATTCTGTACTTGCTATGGCTATGGAAGATGAAGCGGTAAAGGCAGCTATTGAGGGTAAGGATATTGTAAAACAGATATATGTACCAAATAAGCTTGTTAATATTGTGGCAAAATAACGAATTTTATAAATCCTCAAAAAATGCTTGACATATAGCCAAATATGTGGTAAAATAATATATATTCGTAATTGAATGAGGTATTGTTGACTGACACTCGCAAGAGTGATTAGCATATAGCTCCGGGGTTTCCTGTGGGCAACCTCTGAACAAGGGAGGGAAATGGTAAATGGCAGAAGTTCGCGTTGGCAAGAACGAGTCTTTGGACACAGCTCTTAAAAGATTTAAGAGATCATGTGCTAAGGACGGCGTTATCGCTGAAGTACGTAAGAGAGAGCATTATGAGAAGCCTTCTGTAAAGCGTAAGAAGAAGTCTGAGGCAGCTCGTAAGCGTAAGTATTAATCTTACAGCATATGAAATTTAAGCGGGCGATTTTCGTCCGCTTTTTCATTTTAAGGAGAAATTAATTATGAAAAAAATACTTGTTATACATGGTCCTAATCTCAATCTTTTAGGTGAGCGTGAACCTGGTGTGTACGGCAGTGCAGGTATTGATGAGTTGAATACAAATATTGTGGAGCATGCAAAGGCTTTGGGACTGGAATGTGAGACATATCAGTCAAACCACGAGGGTGCTATTATTGATAAGCTTCACGCTGCACGTACAGAGTTTGACGGTGTAGTTATAAACGCAGGTGCATATACCCATTACAGCTATGCTATTCGTGATGCTATTGCGGCTATAAAAATCCCTGTAATTGAGGTGCATATAAGCAATATCGACGCAAGAGAGGAATTTCGTGCAAATTCCGTTATTGCTCCTGTTTGCAAGGGAAGCATCTGCGGACTTGGCTTCATGAGTTATTATCTTGCTGTTCAGGCAATGGCGGAGCTTTGATATGGGAAGATTTGAAAAGCTTTTCGGGATACTGCCTGACAATGTGGAAAGTGTTCTTATCACATCAGATGTAAACAGAAGATACTTCACAGGTATGAAATCTTCGGCAGGTGTTGTACTTGCATTCAGAAATAAAGCTTACTTGCTCATTGATTTCCGTTATATCGAAAAAGCCCGTGAGACAGTTAAAACTGCGGAAGTTGTTGAATCAAAAGAGCTCTACAAGGAGATTAATGCATTGCTTCGACAGCATGGGGTGCGTAATATGGCTATTGAGTCACAGGATGTTACTGTAAGCCGTCTTAATGCAATGAAAAAGAATCTGAAATGCGTTGAGATTATTGAAACAGATGTTCTCAGCAACGCCATAAACAAACTTCGCATGATAAAGGACGAGGAGGAACTTGGATATATTCGTAAGGCACAGGAAATTGCTGAGTCTGCTTTTGAAGAAATCCTTGGATTCATAAAAGAGGGTGTTACAGAGCGTGAAATTGCCCTTGAACTTGACTGTCTTATGCTTGAAAAGGGTGCAGAGGGCATATCTTTTGATACAATTGCTTTAGCAGGTGAGAATACATCAATGCCTCATGGTGTTCCATCGGACAAAAAAGTGCAAAAAGGCGAATTTGTCCTTATGGATTTCGGCGCGGTTTATAACGGCTATCACAGCGACATGACAAGAACTGTATGCGTAGGTGAACCTGACGAGGAAATGGTTAAGATATACAATATCGTTCTTGAAGCACAGCAGGCAGCTATAGAAGCTGCAAAGGCTGGCATTACAGGAGCAGAATTGGATGCTGTGGCAAGACGGCACATCTGCGATGCAGGTTATGGTGAATATTTCGGACATTCTCTCGGTCACGGTGTGGGGCTTGATATCCATGAAATGCCAAATGCTGCTCCAAGATTTGAGAAAAAACTGGAAAAAGATACAGTTATAACCATTGAGCCTGGTATATATATAGCAGGAAAATTTGGCGTAAGAATTGAAGATTTTGTCATTTTGACTGAAAATGGCTGTATAAATCTGACAAAAAGTGCTAAAAATATAATATCTTTATAATAATTTGCGTAAAGTATTGCAAAATATATGGAAATATGGTATAATAATACATATTAATGATTTGCGGTTGACGGTTTGTTTGCCGTCTTTAACGAATATTTAGGAATCATTTATTATCAATTAATTTTCGGAGGTTTATTTTTATGATTTCAGCAGGCGATTTCAGAAATGGCGTAACTTTTGAGCTTGACGGACAGGTTGTTCAGGTTGTTGAGTTCCAGCACGTAAAGCCCGGTAAGGGTGCGGCTTTTGTACGTACAAAGTACAAGAACGTTATCACAGGTTCAGTTGTTGAAACTTCTTTCAACCCTACAGCTAAGTTCCCTACAGCTTTCGTTGAGAGAAAGGATATGCAGTACAGCTACAATGACGGTGATCTCTACTACTTCATGGACATGGAAACATATGAGCAGCTTCCTATCAGTGCTTCTGTACTCGGCGACAACTTCAAGTTCGTTAAGGAAGAAATGATTTGTAAGATTCTTTCATACAAGGGCAATGTTTTCGGTGTTGAGCCCCCCAACTTCGTTGAGCTGGTTGTAACACAGACAGATCCCGGATTCAAGGGCGATACAGCTACAAATGCTACAAAGCCCGCTACTCTTGAGACAGGCGCTGAGATCAAGGTTCCTCTCTTTATCGACGAGGGCGAAAAGATTCAGGTCGATACTCGTACAGGCGAGTATATGTCCAGAGCATAATTGACAGTCTGCACAGGAGTATATTATAAATCTTTGTGCCGATAATAATTCTGATATAACGAAAGGGGGAGCTTGTTATGAAGCTTACTGAGAAAATGTCTTATTTACAGGGACTGCTTGACGGTCTTGAGATCGACAATTCCACTAAGGAGGGCAAGGCACTTATTCAGATGTCTGACGTTATGAATGAGCTTGTTGCTTATGTGGAGGATCTTCAGGCTCAGGTGGATGAGCTGACAGAACTTTGCGATATTCTTGATCAGGATCTCGGACAGGTAGAGGATGATATCTACGACGAGGACGACGAGGACTACGATTTCGATGATTGTGAAGAATGTTTTGACGATGACGACGATGAGGATTACGATTTCGACGAGGATGACGAGCTTTATGAAATTACTTGTCCCTCTTGCGGAGATACAATTCTTATTGACGAGGGTATGATTGAGGAAGGCTCAATCAATTGCCCTAACTGCGATGAGCTTCTCGAATTCGATGTTGATGACCTTACTATTGAGGATTTTGAGGAAGCAGCTGAGGCAGTTGCTGAAGAGAAGAAAGACTGATAATATCAGCATGGCGGGCGGCAATATGCCGCCTGTTTTGTTATTGAGATTGGTTAAAAAAGATAAATATATGCATACCTATTGACAAATATCTGAAAATATGGTATAATATTAAAGCAATATGCGGATATGGCGGAATAGGCAGACGCGCTGGCTTCAGGTGCCAGTCGGGGCAACTCGGTGCAGGTTCAACTCCTGTTATCCGCACCATAAAAATCAAGGCTTTCCAAATCAACGGGAAGCCTTTGAATATACCTCATTTGGAAAGGTATATTTAGAAAATAATGATAAATATAATGAGTATAAAAAAGAGGGGTTAATAAATTGATATGGAAGAAATAAAACGTTATGATACAGAAATAATTGAAAAGAGTAAAAAAAAATCCGTAATGGTGATATATTTGTAGTAAAGCTGAAAGATCATAATCTTTATTTTTACGGAAAAGTTATAGATGTTAAAGCTCAATATAGCCACATAACCGAAGCTATGCTTATTTATATTTATAAAACTCCAACTAATAAAATTATAATTCCTCAAGATATGAATATAAGTGATGTTATGTCAGCACTTTTAATTGAACAATCTGGTTGGAGAGTAGGACATTTTAAAAACATCTGCAATATTCCGATCAAGGAAGAAGAGAAAAATGTTGATTATGGATTTAAAAGTACTGCTCATGGAGGCTGGATAGACAAAGAACAGGTTGAAAAATATTCACATAATCATAAAATAACCTATCTTGATGATGGTAGAGTAATAGCAAGTGCATATGTAAATGCTTACAATGAAATACTAGACCATAAACCTAAAATATTAAATGATTATGGTTTGTCATTATATAAGTCGATTTCATGGGAAATATCTAAGTATTTACATTCAAATCCAGATATAAAGAGAAAATATGGTTTGGAATAGTATATAGGAGAACTAAAATGAGTATGACTGTAAAGCAGCTCGCCGACAGCGAGGGCGACGGTTTAACTGTTAACGACGCTGTGGAAATTCAGAAGAAGCTTACAGGAATAGCTGAATAAAATCAATTTCAATCGTAGCCTGTCATATATAGGCTACGATCACTGGAATATAATTCCACTAACGTGACGTTACCCTCAGGTGCCAGTCGGGGCAACTCGGTGCAGGTTCAACTCCTGTTATCCGCACCATAAAAAACATGGCTTCTCGAATAAATCGGGAAGCCTTTTAATGAATGATTTTAATTTGGAGTTAGAAATGAAGAAAATTCTTTTTGGAGGATGTATAATAGCCTCTATTATGTGTTCTTGTATTAGTTCTTGCAGTTCAAAAACAACTAACAATGACAGCCAAGTCCAAACAACGATCGTTTCTACAACTTCTTCACAAACTGAAATTGAAGAAACCACTTCACTTTCGGAATCAACAACTCAGAATACCGAGCCAAGTACATATGAAAAAATGAAGTATAATTTTCATGTTGAAACTGTATCTGCTGACTCAATATATAATACGGAAATCATTACTATGCCTGAAACTATTAATGGTTTTGATTATGGTTTGTGCGACTTTAATGGTGATAAAATAGTTGTTCAAATTTACAGTAATAATCAAGGTGAAGATTATAGTGAGTATGGATTATTTGATTTAGATAGTTTGACTTATGAAAAAATAGTTTCTGATTCTGATGACTTGTATTTCTTATGTGCAAGAGGAAATGACTATGTCTTTATGAGAGAATCTGATGATGTATGGTCATTGGAATACTATAATTCGGAAACTTTAAAGTTCAAAATCATGATGTATTTGAATGATGATTTGTACTTTGACGAAAGATCAGTTGCTTTTTATAAAGATAAAATTCTTTTTGATATACAAACAATAAGTTCTGTATCAATCTACGAATATAACATTAATACTGCGAAAACAAACATTTTTTTGAATGATGCTTTCCATCCGTTCGTTTATAATAATAATCTGAAATATTTAGCTGTTAATAAAGATACCAAGAAATGTGAGAAAGTAGTAGATTGCTCTGATAATAGTGAATATTTAATAAAGAATGATTACGTTTGTGATATAGCAATTGGCATAGGTGATTCATCATTTGGTTTAACAAGTATTGATGATGAAAGCAATCCAGATTTCTTTAATTATTTTATGGAAGTTGTTGAATTGAAAAATGATGGCAACTGTGTTCCTATTATTTCAACCCAATTAGGATCGGGTGAGCAGATTACACCTTTATGTATAAATTCTTTTTGTGTTGGCTGGTTTGACTGGACAGGTGATGAAAATACGCCTTGTGTTTATGAAATAAAAGACAAAAAATTAGTATTATTTGATTGCTTGAAGGATTGCTATTATTCTACCTATCTTGGTGATAATATCGGCTTGATCTATGATGATTTGGAATTCGAGGAAAATCGCCAGATATGTATTTTTAGTCCCAAATAATTTGAAGATTATAGTTTTGACAACTCGTTGCAGGTTCAACTCCTGTTATCCGCACCATAAAGAATCAAGGCTTCTCGAATAAATCGGGAAGCCTTTTTCATATCTATCATCACGAGCAAGCTATTTCTTCGTTGCAATCAGGCTCAACATAAACTGCCACACCACCATTCCAGTTTCCGTTCATCCTGAATTTAATATCGAGTGATTTATCTTCATTCTGATGAATCTGTACCTGATTCACAAGCATCCTGAGATGTGTGTCGCTTATTATTCCTTCATCAATTATCCCTTGAATAACTTGTGAGGCTTCTTTGTAGTCCTTGTGCTTCTGCTTGCTGACCTTGTCGTATTCTCGACATTCATTGATTTTGTTTCTGTGTTCTTTGATTTGAGATTCTCGTTCAGCGATCATCCTGTTGTAAATTTCAGCGTGTTCACGATCTCCTATTCGTTCAATGATAAGCTCTTCAATTTGCTTGGTTAATCCGCTTATTAAATTTTCGTGACTTTCAATTTTCTTATCGTAAAGCGGTTTCTTTTGATTCCAGTCACGAACTATCTTATCGTATTTTTCACTCTCCGATAATATATATTCATGAAGCTGTCGTATCTCATCCACCACAAGCTCATCAAGTTGGCTTTCTCTGACTGTGTGCGGAGTACAGTATTGCTTTCCATATCTGTGACAGCTGTTGCAGGTGTATTCGGTATATTCATTACCTCTCCATTTTCTTTTCCTCGCAATCATACTTGAACCGCAGTCAGCACACTTGATTATCCCTGTGTACCTGTGAAGCTTGTTTCCATTCTTGGAGCGTGGCTTTATTACAGCTCTTTGTGCTAACAGGAACTGTGTCTGATTCCATACGCTTTCTTCTATAATCGGTTCACAGAAATTCTTATGGCGATACTGTTCATCTTTCGGAACTTGTGTTTTTGTCTTTCTGATTTTATTGGTTACTGTCTTATGATTTACCATAACTCCGATATACAGTTCGTTAGTAAGTATTCTCTTTACGGATGTCTGTACCCATAAATATTTCTTTGATATTTCAGGTTTCCAATCTGCAAGTCTGCGTCGCTGATAATATTCGGGAGATTTAATTCCCTTTGCATTCATCATCTTTGCTATGGTTGTTAAACCATAACCTTGCACATACAGATTGAACACCTCTCTGACAATTTCAGCAGCTTCTTCATCAATCATAACCTTATTCAGATTCTTATCCTTGTAATATCCGAGTGGTAATGTTTCTACAAGTCCTTTGCTCTTTTGCTTCTGACGAACACCTGCACGGACTTTTTTGCTTATGTCTTTAGCATAAAGGTCATTTACAATCTGCTTGAATCCGATGATAAGATCATCGTTTTCATCAGCAGAGTTTATTCCCTCTGTAACAGATATTACATTTACATTGTTTTCACTTAGGTAGTCAATGAATATTGCTGTCTGTGTTCTGTGTCGACCAAGTCTTGACAGGTCTTTTACAAGTATGGTATCAACCAAGCCGCTTTCAACAGCATCTTCAATTTTACCTATACCCTCACGATTGAATGTCATTCCAGTGACGTTATCATCGAAGCTCTCACCAACGATTTCATATCCATGCTGCTCTGCATAGTCAACAAGTATCTGACGTTGATTATGCAGACTATTCATTTCCTGATCTTCATCACGGGAAAGTCTGTAGTATAACCAAGCTCTCATATTATCAGCCTCCTTAAAGTTGACAGGTACGTTATGGTGTGCCTGCGTTACAACAGACACTACCACATAACGACCTGCAAGTCCAGCGTTTAAGACGATTTCTCAATAATTTCTACGTTATCAATAAAATGATTCTGTTCAGCTTGGGCAATACTACACGAATTCAGAAACTCACGAATCATGGATTCCATAAAGAAATCAAATGCTTTTTCATTGCCATTGTACTGAATGATAACCTGATTGATTTTAGGAACTTCAATTTTCTTTGCCAATATATCACTCTCCTGTTTACATCATAAGTTGATTCGCCTTTGAACATTTTTAGATCTTCCTTTCATGTTTATTTATGACCACGTCGTGTTTCACGACATGGTCTAATTAAAAAGGGGGGCGGGTTCTCCCGTATTGTGCGTGGGGCGGATAGCCACACGCTATGCTTGCCCTCTTAAGAGGACTCTAATTCTTGACACCTGCCTGAAACCACGCAAATTCGGTAAATAATCGCTTAAATTCTATTTCAAGACACCCACAGTTCCCGAAAATCCGATAACAGACGCCTTTAGTTGAATGTGCTTAAAATGCCGAAAAATCGGCGAGCTTTGCTCGTCGAGGCGAGCTGAAAGGCGGCTTCAGACGCCTTTCTTTTAACCTGCAAACTATCTTTTCTCTGAAATTGACCTGATTTTCGCCCATTTTATCAACTTTGCTCCGTTATATGAATTCATATCCAATCTTTGATTTGTATCGCTCACACTCTGCAAATTCGGGGCTTATTTCGCCCTCAATTGATTTTGTGGTGTAATTACCCTATAATAAATACAAGGGCGAATTTCGCCTTATTCTGTTGAATTGAACGGCTTGACATGAATTCCTTGTGATGCAAGCTGATTTCTTAAATTCTCAGCCATCATTGCAATGAAATCATTTCCATTTGCAGGGACAGCAAAAGTCGTGATGTCACTTTCATCAACATCAACAGTATTCGAAGATATATCGACGTTTGCACACTCGTCAGGGACAGCAGGGTCAACAACTTCTGCACACAGAATTATACCGCCACTGGTGTCCCTTTGCTCATCGTAGCTGACATAGATACTTCGAACACCATTACTTTTTGTTTTCCCGTAATCAATACCGAGAGAACGAATTTCATCATCGTGCTGAAGTAAGTCACGATATATCCAGTTGTTTTGAAATTCATATTCTGAATATTTCTGTCTGAGCAACTCACACAGCTCTGATGCGGTACCTCTGAACTCCTTTTGCTCCAACATAAAGTCATGAATGGCAGAAGGGAAAATATCCTTCTTGTATTCAGGTGGAGCGTCAAGCAGCTTCCACTTTGTGTTTTCACGGACAAGATTAATTTCAAGTGACGGAGCACCTCGACCACTGATGTTAAGAACAGCATTTTTATCTCCAGACTTTTTGCTGAACACAAGCAGTCCGTCTGCACAGCCTGCAATACCATTTGTACCTGAAATCATATTGTTCGGATTTGAGTCGTGTGCTTTTCTGTTGTGATGAACAAGAATAATTGCAATATCAAGTTCATCTGCAATGCTTTTAAGAACAGACAGTTCCTTGTAATCCGTCCCATATTTCATATCAACAGTTCCACGGACTTTCTGCAGTGTATCAATTACTATTAGCTTTAAATCAGAGAACACTTTTTTACATTCACGCAAATCATCTTCCAGACCATTTCCGATAGAGTTGCCGAGCAGAACATATTGAAGATTGTCAGTAGGTTCATCTGTAAGCTCATACATTCTTGACTGCAGGCTAGAAAATGTATCCTCCAACGCCATATACACAACATGTCCCATTTCAGTTTTGCGACCTAAGAACTTTTCTCCTTTTGCAATTGAAATACACATATCCATCATCATCCATGACTTGCCGATTTTAGGATCTCCCGACAGGATATGAAGTCCGGGATAGATTATTTCATCGACAATGAAATGCTGCTTTTTCATCGGAGTATTCATAATCTCAACGCTGCTGATGAATTCAAGCTTGTTTCTTTCACTCATGGGCATCCCTCCTTTTCTCAATAATAGCCCCCACACAGCCAACAGCAAGAATAAAAACGCACATCACCTCGACTGAATTATTTGTGTCGGCTGTGTTGGGGAAAATAAATACGCACCACAGAAAAATCCGTAGTGCGTAACGCTTACATATATTCTATGTCCGTATTTTTCAAAAAGGTATAAAATATGGAGACATATATTT
>CALGTV010000018.1 GCA_937902395.1 uncultured Ruminococcus sp. | reverse complement strand
TCAAGAGTACATGTGTGTGCAAAGCGGACTTCTTGGACTTCTTGAAATTATTATCTTTATACTAATCCCTGAAACAACAGTAGATAAATCTAATGGCAAAAATGGACGGCAGAAAAAATTCCACCGTCCATAATTCTTAATTCTTAATTCTTAATTAATTCAGCGCCGTTCCTCCTGTGAGAGTTCCGCCGTATGCCGCAAGCTGTGAATCGTCAACATTCTGGAAGTATGCAGAGCCGCTTAATTCGCCGCCTGTATAGAATTTTCCGCTGACATTCGAGCCGCCAGCCTTGAAGTTGCTGACATTTTTGCCTGCGATAAATGACACTATAACCTTGTTGTCAGAGCCTACAAGTGAAATTCTTGTGCCCTTGCTTGCTGAACCGCTTGCGCTGACAGAGGCTGTAAGGCTTCCGCCTCCCATACCGCCAAAGCCGCCGCCCATGCCGCCTGAGCCTGTATTTTCAATCCATACGCCCCCTGTACAGCTCTTTGTGCCGTCACAGTCAAATGCCTCATTGCCGTTTGTTACGCAATATCCGCCTGAAATTGTCAATGAGCCGTTGGAATCAAAGCCGTCGTGGTCGCCGTCAGCTACATTCACAAGGGCAAAGCCGCCTTTGAGATTAAGGGAATAGCTGCCGCCGCTTGTTCCTCCGCCCATATTTCCCGGTCTCCAGCCCATGTTATTTCCTGAGCCTGAGCCGTCAGCACCGCCAGCCGCATTGAATCCGTCATCGGTAGTATTGCAGATAACAGTTCCGCTGTTCATGGTGATATTCAGTCCCTCAATGCCCTCATATCCCTTTGATACGATAATCTGAACATCGTCAAAGGTATTGGCTGTACCCTGTCCGATTGTTACATTGTGGTCAGAATGTACACCGTCATCAGCTGTAGCAAGCTTCATAACACCGCCTAAAAGGTTCATACTTCCGCCGCAGTGGATAGCGTCATCTGAGGAATCAACGGTAATCATACCGCCGTTAATTGTGATATCCCCCACGCTCTGCCATGTAGTGCCTGCGGAATCGTAAAGACCTACCGCTTTTATGCCCTTTGCGGAAACATCGGGAGATGCTGTAGAAGAACTTCTTCCCCAGCCTCCTGTATTGCCTGAAACAGTGCCCGAGAAGCCTGCTCCCTCGTAGGTGTAAATGTCAATAGTACCGCCGTTTATAACAACGCTCTGCTCACCCTGTATGCCGTCAGCGTGGGAGTTAATATCAAGAGTACCACCGTTGATTGTAACGTTTCCGTAAGCCTTATCAGCTGTTGAAGCGTCAGTGCCCGTGGACTTGATACCGTCACCCTGAGTTGTATTCACAGTGAGTTTGAGAGCAGAAAAGTCTGTATCTGCGGCATTTCCCACAGTTACGCTGTCCTTGCCCCTCAGACCGTCGTCAACGGCATTAACTGTAATTGTACCGTTATAGATTTTCAAATCGTTCTTGCAGACGATAGCGTCTGAAACATTTCCATTGACCGTGAGAGTGCCTGAGCCTTTGATTTTAAGGTCATCTTTTGAGAAGATAGCACCCTCAACGGTAACGGTTTCGCCGTCACTGTTCGTATAGCTTTCGGTATGTGCAGTACCGTCAGAGATTATATTTTCAGTGCCAGCCTTTGCAACTATCTGCACCTCGTCGCCAATAGAATTGACATAAATCGGAGCAGTTTTGCTGTTTGAAATATCAGCTCCCATAAAGTCAAGCTGAACAATGCCCTCGGGGTATGCCGTCTTGTCAACGTCAATGTAAATCTGAACGTCCTTAGCTGCACCTGATACAGCGAATGTGCCCGGCTGAGTTATTGTAAGCTTTCCGTCAGCCGATGAAGCTGTATCAGCAGGAGCGTCCGAGAGAATTGAAGCGCCGCTGAGAGTTACTGTGTAGCCTTCGGCAGGTGTAGCATTGACCGACGGAGGAACTGCCGCCGCAGGATTAACCTCGCTGAATGTATTGATAACATCTGCAACAGCAAATTTAAAGCTGTTTCCGCTGTGCTGAACAGCAGATGCATTCACTGCATTTGAGAACATAATTTCCTTGCCCTTTGCATAGTCGGGAGAGCTGAGCAGAACGTATTTATACTTCTTTGTAAACTCAAATCCGCCGAAGGAATTAGCCTTTTTCCAACAGCCGTCAGTATTTGAAGTATCATCAACACAATTGAAAATAAGCGTACCCTGTGTTGTGCCTGTCATAAGCGTTGTATCAACCTGATTATCCGTAGCAGTAGCGGCAACCTTACCACCTGTGATATTCAAGCCGCCAACAGCAGTAAGACCTCTGTCACCGCCTGCTGTAACAGTACCGCCTGAGATATCAATAGTAGTTTCAGCCTGTACAGCGTCATTTCCGGCCTTGATTGTCACTGTACCGCCCTCAATGGCAACATCACCCTTTGAGGATTTCAGACCGTCGCCCTCAGCGTCGATGTTGAGAACAGCCGTATCCTTTACAGTTACGGACTTTTTGCCGTTTACAGCGTTAGTCTTATCTGTATCATTGAGAGTATCGATATTCACAGTACCGCCTGTGAACTTGATGTCATTGTTGCAGACAAGGGCATTCTGTGTATTTGCAGTGATTGTAAGCACGCCTGTGCCCTTTTCGCCGCCCTTGAATGTGATATCGTCCTTAGCCTCGATTACAGCCGCACCAAGCCAATCGCCAGCGTAGGCAGTATCACCGTCGGAAATTGTATTTTCTGTGCCGTCAGCGATATTGATTGAAGTATTTTCGGCATTTGTAACAAGAATTGCAGGAGCGCTCTTGCCTGTGATATTCGCGCCATTGAGGAATATCTTGACAGTTTCAGCGTCAGCAACCTCATCAGCGATATTCACGTTAATCTGACCGTCGGTGAGAGTACCGTCAATCCAGAATTCACCTGAATGGCTTATAGTAATAACACCGCCGTTTACCTCGGCATAATCGCCCTCAACCGTTGCAGATTCGCCGTTGAGATGTATCATTGTCTTAGCTGTAACGGGGTCAGTTGTACCCTGTCCCTCCTGCCATGATTCAGGAAGCTTGTCAATCAGCTTTGCATCATATCTCTTAATAGCGATAGCGTCAGCAGTTGTGATACCGTCACCGCTGTTGGAAACATCGGCATTTGCAGCACCCTCCTCAGAAAGGCCGTATTTATCGGGATTTCCTAAAGCCTGAAGGATTGCTGTTGCGTCGGCAATTGTAACCTTTCCGTCGCAGTTAGCGTCACCGTAAAGGACTGCATCAGCCGCCTGTGCAGATACAGCTGTAAGTGAAAGTGATGCAGCGAGAACTGCCGATGAGAGACCTGACAATAAATTTTTCTTCTTCATAATAAAAACTCCTTTTAAATTTGGGTAGTCCTATACTATATCTCTCTTTATGATTGTAATTATATAGCAAATGTCTTAAAATAATCTTAAATCCGACATATTTTTATATAAAATTGTTTTTGCATTAAAATATTCATTCCAAAAACTTGCAATTTATAAAATAATATGTTAAAATAGAAAGGTATACATCAATGGGAATATTTTGTTATTCTCGTAAACAATTTCGCTATAGGTGAATTTATGATAAACGCAGAATTAAAGGAATTGAATTTCACTTCGGATTTTGACGGTCTCGGCATATCAGCTGTTGCCGCAGTCCCCACAGGAGAAATTTTCGGTGTAGTCCAGATTGTCCACGGCATGAACGAATACAAAGAAAGATATTTCGATTTCATGGACTACCTCGCTGAACAGGGCTTCGCCTCCGTTATACACGACAGCAGAGGACACGGACAGAGCATCGCCCAGCCTGACGACATCGGATATATGTATGAGGACGGCGGAAAGGGCTTTGTTGCCGATATCGCACAGCTAAATACCGTTATACATGCCGCATTTCCCGATATACCGTGCTTTATGGCGGCTCACAGCATGGGCTCTCTCGGAGCAAGATGCTTTCTGAAAGAACACGACGACTGCATAAATGGACTTATTATTCTCGGCTCACCCACATACAGCCGATTTTCAGCTCCTGTGCGCGCTATATGCGCCGCAGTTTCAAGAGCAGAAAAAAACCGCGAGCGTCTCAACAAGGTTGAGGAAGCGGCAGAAAAGCTGTTTAACAGAGGCTTCGGCAGTGTTCCACATTCATGGATAAGCAGTAAAAAGGAAGTTGTTGAGGAATTTAATGCAAATCCCCTCTCCAACTTTATATACACATTCAGCGGATATGAATCCCTGCTGTATCTTTTAAAAGAAGCATACAGCAAAAGAGGCTGGGAAGTTAAATCTCCGCAGCTGCCGATTCGCTTCATATCAGGCAAAAAAGACCCTGTTATGCTCTCGGAAAAAAGATTTTTCAAGGCAGTGGAAAAGCTCCGCAAAAGAGGCTATGAAAGTATCTCTCACCGTCTTTTTGACAATATGCGCCATGAGATACTCAACGAAAAGAATAATATCGTTGTTTACAGGGATATCGCAAAAACCCTGTTTTCATGGGTAGACAGAATAAATCAGATTAAGGAAGGATAAATCAAATGGATATCAATAAAACTTTAGCACAGGAATTTTCACTCCGTCAGGAGCAGGTTGACAATACCGTAAATCTCATTGACGAGGGTGCAACAATCCCATTTATCGCACGATACAGAAAGGAAGTTACAGGCTCTCTGGACGACCAGATTCTCCGTGAGCTTTCCGACAGACTTACCTATCTCCGCAACCTTGAAAAGCGCAAGGAGGAAGTCCGCACAGCAATTACAGAGCAGGAGAAAATGACAGACGAAATCGAAAACGCTATCGCTGCCGCAGTTACTCTCGTAGAGGTTGAGGATATCTACCGTCCATTCAAGCCCAAGAGACGTACAAGAGCAAGCATCGCACGCGAAAAGGGACTTGAACCCCTTGCAGTTATCATCATGGCGCAAGAGAATTCCACAGACCCCGAGGCTGAGGCTGCTGCTTTTGTAAACGAGGAAAAGGAAGTTGCAGACGTTTCCGCCGCAATTCAGGGCGCAATGGACATTATCGCCGAGGATATCTCCGATGATGCAGAGCTCCGTAAAAAGCTCCGTTCAGCCGCAAATGACAAGGGAACAATCACCTCAAAGGCATCTGACCCCGAGGCTGAAAGCGTTTACACAAATTATTACGAATACTCCGAAGCTGTTTCAAGCGTAGCAAATCACCGCGTACTTGCCCTTGACAGAGGCGAAAAAGAGGGATTCTTAAAGGTATCTATCGTCCTTGATGAATCCGTTGCAACAGATATAATTTTCAGCAAGTACATCAAGGCAAACAACGCCTGCGGAGAGCTTGTACGTGCCGCCGCAGAGGACGGCTACAAGCGCCTTATATTCCCCTCTATCGAGCGTGAGATACGCTCTGAGATGACTGCAAATGCCGCAGAGGAATCTATCAAGGTATTCGCTTCAAATCTCCGTCAGCTTCTTCTCCAGCCGCCACTCAAAAACAGCGTTATCCTCGGACTTGACCCCGGATATCGTACAGGCTGTAAGGTTGCTGTAATCGACGCTACAGGCAAGGTGCTTGATACAAATGTTGTATACTGCACACCGGGCCCCAAGACAAATATTGCCCTTTCAAAGAAGATTATCAAGGAGCTTATTGAAAAGCACAACGTAACAACAATTTCAATCGGAAACGGTACAGCCTCCCGTGAAACAGAGCAGTTTGCCGCTGAGGTTATCAGCGAAATTCCGCAGAAAGTCAGCTATATCGTAGTAAGCGAGGCAGGCGCTTCCGTATATTCCGCATCAAAGCTTGCGGCTGAGGAATTCCCTGATTATGACGTATCTCTCAGAAGTGCCGTATCTATCGCAAGACGTTTGCAGGACCCCCTTGCAGAGCTTGTAAAAATTGAGCCAAAGGCTATCGGCGTAGGACAGTATCAGCACGATATGCCTCAGGCGCGTATGAACGACGCTCTTTCGGGAGTTGTTGAGGATTGTGTAAACTCTGTAGGTGTTGACCTGAATACAGCATCACATTCACTTCTTTCATACATCGCAGGAATAAATTCCGCAGTTGCAAAGAATATCGTTGCATACCGCGAGGAAAACGGCATGTTCACCGACAGAAAGGAGCTTATGAAAGTTCCGAAGCTGGGTAAAAAGGCATTTGAGCAGTGTGCAGGCTTCCTCCGCGTCCGCGACGGAAAGAATCCTCTTGATAATACCGCAGTTCATCCCGAAAGCTACAAAGCTGCTGAGGCTCTCATAAAGGAAAGCGGATTTACTCTTGCAGACGTTGCAGGCGGCGGTATATCCGTATCTGATACAGTAAATATTGACAGCGTAAGCGAAAAGCTTGGAATCGGCGTTCCAACTCTCACAGATATTATCGGAGAGCTTAAAAAGCCGGGACGTGACCTCCGTGATGAGCTTCCTCCTCCACTTCTCAGAAGCGGCGATGTTATGGAAATCAAGGACTTAAAGCCCGGTATGGAACTTGTGGGAACTGTCCGCAACATCATTGATTTCGGCGCATTTGTAGATATCGGCGTACACGAGGACGGACTTGTACACATCTCACAGATTTGCAGCAGATACATCAAGCATCCTCTCGAAGCCGTAAAGGTAGGCGAAATCGTAAAGGTACGCGTACTTGAAGTTGATGTAAAGCGTAACAGAATCGCGCTGACTATGCGCCTTGACGATGAAGCTGAAAAGAAAGAACAGCAGAAAAAGGAACAGAAGAAGCAGAATAAGCCACGCCGTGAAAAGCGCGAGAAAAAGGGCTTTGACGCTTCAAAAATAAGCAACAGCGCATTCAGAATCAAGCAGAAGTGAGCAAAGAATACTTTGTATATATCATAAAATGCCGCGGCGGACGGCTCTACACAGGGATTACCACGGATATGGAACGGCGGTTTGCAGAACATTCGGGAAGTCCAAAGGGAGCAAAATTCACCAGAGCAAATCCCCCAGAGGAAATTATGGCTGTGTGGAGCTGTAACGGCAGAAGTACGGCTTCAAAGCTTGAATGTGCGATAAAAAAGCTGCGCCGTGAAGATAAAATTCGACTGATAAATAATGAAATCTCCCTCTCTGATTTTTGTGAGGGAAAAAGAGTATCAAAAGAATTTCATCACGAAATTGCGGGCGGATAATATCCGCCCCTATACAAAATAACGTAAAATAGCCAATTCGTAGGGGCGCATTCCTGTGCGCCCGTGCATAGAATTGGCTTTTTTTATATGCTAAAGGCTGATAACTAAAAACTAAGTATCGTTAAAACGCACAAAATCAACAGAAAAATTTATATGACAAATCGGTCAATTTCCCTTGAAATTTTCTTTGAGATGTGGTATAATAATTTTGTATATTAAAATCATATGGGAGTATTCAATATGACTGCTAAAGAGGAATTTATTCAGATATATACAGAAAACATAAAACGTCAGGGAGCCGATAAGCTGCTGGAATACCTGAAAAAATCGGACTTTTTCACTGCTCCCAGCAGTACGCGCTATCACGGTTCTTACGAGGGCGGACTTGTTGAGCACAGCGTAAATGTCTACCATTGCCTCAAAGACTACCTTTCACGTCCAAGAGTAAAGGAAAAGTACGGCATGGACTTCTCTGATGAGAGTATAGCCATTGTTGCCCTGCTCCACGATTTGTGCAAGATTAATTTCTACACAACAGAAATGCGCAACAAGAAGAACGAGGCAACAGGAAAGTGGGAACAGGTGCCATTTTACGCTATAAACGACACTCTCCCCTACGGACACGGAGAAAAATCCGTGTATATCATCTCAGGTTATCTCTACGGAGAGGGAAGACTTACACGTGACGAAGCCTGCGCAATCCGCTGGCATATGGGATTTTCAGGCATTGAAGATAAAAATACTATCGGCAAGGCTCTGGAAATGTACCCTCTTGCATTTGCTCTACATGTTGCAGATATGGAAGCTTCATATTTTATTGAGGGTTCAAATAAATAACACGCACACATCTGAAAGGGGTTTTTAATTATGAATTGGTACGATAACGCCATAATTTATCACATTTATCCGCTGGGATTCTGCGGAGCGCCAAAATTCAACGATTTCAGCAGTGATGTCTCCTATCGTCTCGATAAGATAATCGATTGGATTCCGCACCTTAAAGAAATGAACGTTGACGCTGTATATTTTGGACCTGTATTTGAATCTGTTGAACATGGCTATGATACAGTTGATTATAAGAAAATTGACCGCCGTCTTGGAGATAACAATTCATTCCGCTTTATCTGTGATAAGCTTCACGAAGCTGGAATAAGAGTAATTCTGGACGGAGTTTTCAACCATGTAGGCAGAAAGTTTCCGCAATTTGTTGATATACAGGAAAAGGGACAGGGTTCAGGCTACTGCGGCTGGTTCCAGAATCTCAACTTTGGCGGACAGTCACCCTGCGGCGACCCTTTCTGGTATGAGGGCTGGAACGGTCACTATAACCTTGTAAAGCTGAATTTACAGAATGTGGGCGTATGTGACCATATAATCGACGCTGTAAACTACTGGATAGAATCCTTTGGTATTGACGGTATACGCTTTGACGCGGCTGATTGTATCGACTTCAACTTCTTCAAGAGAATCCGTGATTTCTGCAAGGGCAAAAAGCCTGATTTCTGGCTTATGGGCGAAATTATTCACGGCGATTACAACCGCTGGGCAAATCCTGAAATGCTGGACAGCGTAACAAACTATGAGTGCTATAAGGGACTTTATTCCTCACACAATGACAAGAACTACTTTGAAATCGACTATTCAATAAATCGTCAGTCCGGTGCAAACGGCGGTATATACAAGAACATCAACCTTTACACCTTTGTTGACAACCACGATGTAAACCGTCTGGCAAGCACAGTAAATAACCCTGCGCATCTGCCTCTTATCTATACAATGATGTATACAATGCCCGGTATTCCGTCAATTTACTACGGAAGCGAGTACGGCGTTCAGGGACGCAAGGAGAATAACTCCGATGATAACCTTCGTCCGTGCCTCCACCTTGCAGATATGGAGCGTGAGAACATGGCTCTTTATAAGCATATCGTAAAGCTTGGCAGAATCTATAAGGCATATCCTGCGCTTCGTACAGGCGCATATGAGAAGCTCCAGATAACAAATCAGCAGCTTCTTTTCAAAAAAATTCAGGGCGAGCAGACAGTGTATGTTGCGCTTAACCTTGCTGATTACCAGTATGATTTCAACTTTGGCACACATCTCCCTGCCCTTGTTGATGTTATCAGCGGACAGAGTATTGACGTAAACAATGGAAACGCGCATATTTCAATGCCGCCTTTCTCCTCTATGATTATTGTATCAGATGATATTGTCAATACAGCACCAGAAGCTGTTCCTGCTTACAAGGAAAAATCCGAGGAAACAGAGGCAGTTGTAGGAGGAAAATACCGCCACTATAAAGGCAATGAGTACGAGATTATTGCAATTGCCCGTCATACCGAGAATAACGAGGAGCTTGTAATTTACAAGAGCCTTTCAGATGAGAGAGTATGGGCAAGGCCTAAGGCTATTTTCTGCGGAAAATCCAGTGACGGCTCTGTTATGAGATTTACAAAAATATAAATGATTTAATCCGCCTGTTTTTTCAGGCGGATTTTTTTGAAAATTATGTGATATTTTCCCTTTCAAATACGTTTTACATATAGAACTGGTTCAAAAGGAGGATGTCCATGACGAATAATGAAATGGAATTGCTGTATGATAAGTACAACGGCTCTGTATATCGCCTTGCTCTCAGCTACTGTAAAAACACCGCCGATGCGGAAGATATCGTTCAGGAAGTCTTTATGAAGCTTTTTTCTGCTGATATTATCTTACCAGATGAACGCTCCGAAAAGGCGTGGATTATGACAGTAACTGCCAATAAATGCCGTGATATGCTTCGTTCGCTTACTTATAAATATTTTCATCATTCCGTTGCACTTGAAGATGCAGACCTGATATATGAGACACCAGAGGAAAGTGCTGTTTATAATGCCGTCATGGAGCTTCCCCCGAAATATCGCATTGTTATTCATCTGTATTACTATGAGGGATACTCAACGGCAGAAACGGCAAAAATTATTGGTATATCCGAAACTGCCGTACAGACACGGCTTTACCGCGGAAGAAATCTGCTGAAAAAATCTCTCGGGGAGGATGTATGCTTATGAATATCAACGACTATAATAAAGTTATTGACCGCCTTTCACCAAGTGCGGAATGCAGAAATGAGGTTCTGAATATGAAAAAGAAGCAGAAAAATATTAAATTAAACAAAAAGGGAATTGCTGTTATTATTGCTGTTGCTGTTGCCGCCTGCGGTGGTACGGCGGTTTATGCGGCGGAGAAAATAAGCTCCTTCAAAAAATTGAAAGAAAGCGAAAACCGTACCGTTCCATTTACTGAGGATTCGGAACTCCCTATGTACAAGGGCGACAACAAGGACTACGAAATAATTGAAAATGCCGCAGAAGTTCTTCCTACTGCCGTTGCCGCTGAGAGTGATAATATTTCACTGAATATGGACAGCGTGTATTGTGACGGTACATCAGTTATTCTCGGAGTAACAGGAAATCTTGCTGACGGAAATCCCGAGAATTACGATATAATTCATCTCAATCCCAATCTACTTATAAATAATGAATATGTCAGCTCTGAAAATATCCTCGAAACTGATGGATATATGCTCCTTGACGAAAACACTGATAACAGCTTTACAGGCAGTATCACCTTTATTCTGAGCGAATCCGCAAAGCTTTCCGATACTGCGGAAATAACCGTTGAAATGACAGATATATGCGGTTCTGAAACATATTACAGCGACCAGTTTCACATTGGTTCAGCCTCTCTAACAGCTGAGGTAACACCCGAAATTGAACTTGTGGAAAAATATGGAAACTGCTTTGAAAAGGAAGGCTACAGCTTTACTATTTATGATATATCCCCTGCAATGATGACGGCAGGATACACGTATCCGGAAAATACCGACGCTCATATTATTGCTATGATATATGACGAAAACGGAAATCGCCTTGAAAGAGCATTGGATGAACCTGTTGAAATTAGTGAGGGAATCTGGGCAGGGACTTTTATACCACCTGTAACAAACAATATTATTGTTAAATTTTGTGACAAACAACGCTCTGACGAAAATAATATGCCTGTTGTAATGTGTGAAATGACAATTGACCTTGAAAATCTTACAATTGTTGAATAATCTGAAATTATCTGCTCATAATAGAAGCAAGGGTACAAAAACCCTATCTCATTCCGCTATATGCGGTGAAAGGTGATATTTATGAGCAAGAAGAAGTCAACTCAGCCTGATTTTAACAGTAAGTCAGATAACAACTACTCAAACTCCAATTACAACCAGCCCGATTTCGGCGATAAGCCCGAAAAGAGCACATCTACAAGTTCAAAGAATTCTGACGATTGCGAATAATTGAATTTACTGCAAAAGCTCCTGTATGGGAGCTTTTTGCTGTATATAGAAATAAAAAAGTGTGAGCAGATGTCATGGCATAAAACGAGCTAATATCTAAAGGCTAAAAGCTTACAGCTTATTTTTGTCATAATTGTACATGCCCTTGAATATACTGTTACAAAGCTTTTAAGGAGGTTAATTATGACTTTAAAAATCAACAGAGAAACTATACCAACTGAGGAAATTATCTACAGCGGCGTACAGGAACAGGGAGTGGAGCTTGATTATATTCTCCCCGACTACTTTCCCGATATCTTCCGCCTTGTGCGCTGTGAGGTTATTCCCACCGTTGCTGACTATTCCATTGTAGGAAGCACACTTTCATATGAGCTTAGCTGTGAAATCCGTCTGATTTACTGCGGCGAGGAAAGTTCCGCACTCCAATGTATTACACAAAAGCAAAACTTCACAAAAACTGTGGAACTTGGAAAAACTCCCGATTCGCCCTCTGCTTTCATTTCTCCCAAGACAGACCATGTAAACTTCCGCGCAGTTAATAAGCGTCGTCTTGATGTGCGTGGTGCTGTATCGGTAAAAATCTGCGTCAGCGGCGAGAAAAAACAAGAGGTCATTTGTGACGCAGACGGCATGAATATCCAGCTGAAAAAAGCGCCTATGAAGTACATTTCTCATAAGCTCTGTGCAGACAAAACTATTCAGCTTTCCGAAGAAACCGAGATTTCTGCTGCTCAGCCGCCTGTGCTCAGCATTATTCGATGTAATATGAAAGTCAACGGCATTGAGAAGAAAATCATTTCTGGAAAACTCCTTGCAAAAGGCGATATTTCGCTGAATATTCTTTATGCAAGCGAAAGTGGTCCAGAACCCTTTGAACTCATTGTGCCTTTCAGTCAGATTGTGGATATGGACGGCATTGACGAGAGCTTCATCTGCAATGTTACTGCTCAAACAGCAAGCTGTAATATCACTCCGATAGCTGATAAAAACGGTGAGAACCGTTCCCTCAGAGTTGAGCCGGAGATTAAGCTTGTCTGCCGATGCGTGAAAATATCCGAAACCATGGTAGTATGCGACGCTTATTCAACAGTTTACCCCTGCGAGACGGAATCATCTGAGATACATACACAGAATCCCCCAACAGTCTATGCAGAAAGCTTCCGCCATACCGCAAAGCTTGCTGAGGGCGAGGCAGTTCCTGCAAAGATTTTCTCTATGTGGTGCAGTCCAAAAAATATCAATACAAGACTTGGAAACGACGGAAAATCTGTAGTTATTTCAGGTATGCTCACCTATTCCATGGCTGCTGAGGACGGCTCAGGTTCTATTACCATGCCCGACCGCGATGAAGCCTTTGAGGAGACTATTGCTATAGGCGATGATATTTCAAAAGGTACCGTATCTGCGGTAATCAGGGATATAGCCGTATCCTACAACATATCCGATCAGGGTATCCTCACCGCAAGAGCTGATGTTTCTGTTGATATCACCGCCTCTGATTCCTGCGGCTTCAACGCCCTTACAGATCTCAATGTAGACGATTCAGCTAAGAAACAGCGTGACGGTGACTATGCTGTGAAACTCTATTTCGGTGCGGATAACGAGGATATCTGGGATATCGCAAAGCGTTTCAGCACCGAGGTTGAGGCTGTAATGGAAGAAAATGATCTCTCTGACACAACCCTTGAAAACGGCAGAATGCTGCTTATCCCCATAAAAGAATAATTAAAAAGGAGCACAATATGGCTAAAGATATTTATACAAGCATTGCACAGCGTACAGGGGGCGATATTTACATCGGTGTTGTGGGTCCTGTGCGTACAGGTAAATCCACTTTTATTAAGCGCTTTATGGAATCCCTCGTTATACCCAATATCAAAAGCGAATTCATGCGCGAAAGAGCTCTTGATGAGCTTCCGCAGTCCGCGGCAGGCAAAACTATTATGACAACTGAACCTAAGTTTATCCCCGAAGAAGCTGTGGAAATCAGTATCGGTGACGGTGCGGTGTTCAATGTAAGACTTATTGACTGCGTAGGATATATTGTTCCCAGCTCTATCGGCTATATCGAAAATGAACAGCCCCGTATGGTTATGACATCATGGTTTGATGAGGAAATCCCATTCAATATGGCGGCTGAAATCGGCACTCAAAAAGTCATCACCGACCATTCAACCATAGGACTTGTTGTGACTACAGACGGCTCTATATCGGACATTCCGCGAGAAGAATACGAGGAGTGCGAGGAACGCGTTATCAATGAACTCCGCGACCTTGGCAAGCCCTTTGTGGTTGTTATGAATACCGTGAATCCCTCTGCTCCTGAGGCTAAGGCGCTGGCGGCTCAGCTTTCAGAGAAGTACGATACTACGGTTATACCTGTAAACTGTCTCAGCCTTGACGAAGAAGATATAAAGGAGATTATCAGCGAAATTCTTTACTCTTTCCCCGTCCGAGAAATTAATATCCGCATGGCGCGTTGGATTAATACCCTTGAAAAAGGACACTGGCTGAAATCTGAAATCCTTGGCTGTATACGCGAGGCTGCAAAGGATATCCGACTTGTCCGCGAGGCGAAATATGCCGCAGAGGCTATGGAGCAGTGTCCTCACATCATCAGTGCCGTTACTACGGGAATCGACCTTGGAAAAGGCACTGTGACAATTACCGCTGACCTTGACAGCAGTCTTTTCTATAAAATTCTTGGAGAAACTACGGGAATCGAGATTGAAAGCGAAAGCGACCTTATGCCGCTGCTTATGGAGCTTAATGATATCAAGAAGAAGTACAGCCGCATTGCTCCTGCTCTTGAAGAAGTTGAGGCAACAGGTTATGGAATTGTTATGCCCGAGTTGGAGGAGCTTACCCTTGAAGAGCCGAAAATCATCAAGCAAGGCGGAAAATACGGCGTTAAGCTTAAAGCTTCTGCACCGTCAATACATATGATGAAAGCCAATATCAACACTGCTGTTGCCCCAATTGTCGGCACTGAAAAGCAGTCCGAAGAACTCGTTATGTATCTCCTTGACGGCTTTGACGATGACCCCACAAAAATCTGGGAGAGCAATATTTTCGGAAAATCACTCCATGAACTCGTCAACGAAGGGCTTCACAGCAAGCTTTACAAAATGCCTGTTGACGCGCGTATGAAGATTCAGGAAACTCTCGAACGCATAATCAACGACGGATGCGGCGGATTAATTTGTTTTATATTATAACAACAAAGGGCGGATAAAACATCCGTCCTCACAATCTGTCGAAAAGGCTACAATAAGATGATTTTTAAGGGGACTCTCTCTTTCAGAGCGTCCCCTCTTTTCAATTCAATCGCAGTCAAATCCAAGTGCGATATACCC
>CALGTV010000017.1 GCA_937902395.1 uncultured Ruminococcus sp. | reverse complement strand
AGAAATTTTCTTTATGCCGAGTATTTGATGGCAAGGTTTAGTTGGGGGAGCAATAGTAGTTTTTTTGTGGCTTAAAAAATACCGCCTGTGGAATCACAAGCGGTTGTTATAGGGGCAATTATTCTTTCTCCCATGTTTTTACGTGAGCCTGAATTGACGCCTCATCATAACCAAACCAAGTCATTTCCCATAAAACAAGTGAAGCATACTTCTCATATCCATAATTAGACAGACTATTTTCCTCAACAGAATATCCAAGGGTATACTTCCAAGGATTGATTTCTAATCCATATTTAATATCCGTTGTTTTATCAAGCATATGCACAATGTCATATTCTTCGCTTTCTGTTTGAGTTCTCTCGATTTTAATTACTTCATATTCCGACTTTACCGCTTGAATACTTTTCATATCGGATATTGCGCATCTTATACATTTCTCTGTTCGTTTTATGTCGGGTGAATTATCGCACAGTTTAAGAAAATAGTATACAACCTCATCAATATCGCAATTTTTAATTACTTCATAAAAATACATAGAAATTTTCCTTTCTCTTATGTATTTATAAGTTCCGATTTACCGACCTATTCAGTTTCCATTATTATACACCATTTCTCCCCAAAAGTCAATTCATAACTTTACTCTTTTGATAAGAAGAATAAACCACTGACGAATATTGGCAGTATTTTAAACATCTTTTGGGCGTTCCATTGAATCATCCCATATAGTGTTGCCATTCAACATATCAATAAGATGATGTAATTCCCACACTGCACATATTTCAAGATTTTTGCATTTTTCATAAGTGCACTTGATTATTTCACCATGATGATATAATGAGCCTTTTCCAGTGATAGCATCAACAATCACTTTATCAGGCGACCAGCTATCTTCGTCGTTTTCAAAAGGTAAATTTCCAACTACTTTCAACTGTGATATACTGTCTTTATATAAAGCAATAAATCTATAGTATTCAGCATTTTCAGGTACTTCTTCATAGCTATGATATCTGCCAACAAATATGCCTAATGTACCTTCTTTAAACAATCTTGCATATGCGTTTTCTCTATTACCTAAAGGGATTTCAACAATATCCCCAAGACGTTTTCTTTTAGGCATACTACACCTCACATATTTCAAAATCTATACATAATATATTTAAGAGGTTCCTTTCAAATATATTAATCTTCCTGCGTCAGAATCTCCATAGCCTTGCTATACTTTTCATTCCATTTTGCAAGCTTTTCAGCAGTGACAACAGAACTGTCAACAATTCTGCTTCTGTCCATATTGTGTGCTAAATCAGCAAGCTTAACCTTTTTCGCAGTGGGATTCCCCTTTATTCTGCGGACATATTCAAAATAGTCCGTGCCTTTCTCGTGGGTAAGAAGCTTTAACGCTTCTATTACCTCCTGCGGAAACTCCTTTGCAAGTTCGTCAAGAGTGACTGCCGTATCCTCCGCTACGTCGTGGAGCATGGCAACACAACAAGAAATCTCATCGTCCATTTGCTCTGCTAAATGATATGGGTGGAATACGTACGGCATACCATTGCAGTCAGTCTGCCCGTGATGTGCCGTATATGCGACTTGCATTGCTTTATTGGTTAGTTTTGTGTATATCATAATGTCACCGTTTATTTTACTTCTTTGCACTTCACAATCGCTTCGGTAACATTGGTCAGCACAACTTCACCGTTCTGATTTTTCACCTCAATTGTAATTTCAGCAAGACCATTTCTGGAATTTCTCTTTTCAAGATTTGTAATAACTGCCTTTCCTGTTAAAACATCATCGGCAAAAACGGGCTTTAGCCATTCGATTTTTGTGGATTTGCCTGCTAAAAGTTCCTCACCAAAGAAATCTACCTCCAGATATTTCGCCCATACTGCCATAAATGACATAACACCGGGAGCTATTAATCTGCCGAAAGGAGTAGTTTTAGCGTATTCCTCGTCAGTATGCAGAGGAACATTGTCATATTCAACGGCAAAAGCAAGCATTTTTTCTTTATCAATGACGGCAGGAGCAGGTTCTGCCGTCATTCCTATTTTTAAATCATCAAAATACATTGTATCACCTTTATTTCTGTGCGTCCTGTGCTCTGATTTCAGAACGGCGGATTTTTCCGCTTCCTACAGTCTTAGGCAGGCTATCTCTGAATTCAACAACTCTGGGATATTTATAAGGAGCAGTGTGTTCCTTGACATAAGTCTGGATTTCCTTTTTCAGTTCATCTGTACCCTCTGTTCCGTTTGTGAGAACGATTGTAGCCTTTACAACCTGACCTCTGATTTCATCAGGAACACCTGTAACAGCACATTCCAGAACATAGGGAAGCTCCATAATAACGCTTTCGATTTCAAATGGTCCGATACGGTAGCCCGACGACTTGATAAGATCATCAACACGTCCGACATACCAGAAATAGCCGTCCTCGTCCATTCTTGCAGTATCGCCTGTGTGATACCAGCCGTCATGCCATGCTTCTCTTGTGCTTTCCTCATTTCTGTAATAGCTCATAAACAGACCGCAAGGCTTTGTATCGCCAACTCTGATACAGATTTCGCCTGTTTCGCCGTCCCCTGCCTCTGTTCCGTCGGAATTGAGAATATGTACATCATAAAGGGGATTTGGTCTGCCCATACTTCCGGGTTTTGCTTCCATTCCTACAAAGTTTGCAACAGAAAGAGTTGTTTCTGTCTGACCGAAGCCCTCCATAAGAGAAATTCCTGTAGCCTTCTTGAACTGATAGAACACCTCAGGATTGAGAGCCTCGCCTGCAATTGTGGCATATTTAAGGCTTGAAAGGTCGTATTTTGATAAATCTTCTTTTATGAAGAAACGGTACATTGTAGGAGGTGCGCAAAATGTTGTGATGTTGTATTTCTTGAACATAGGAAGAATATCATCAGCGTGGAAACGCTCGAAATCGTAAACGAAAACAGCTGTTTCACACATCCACTGACCGTAAAGCTTACCCCATAATGCCTTGCCCCAGCCTGTATCAGAGATTGTGAAATGAATTCCGTTGGGGTCAACGTTGTGCCAGTATCTTGCTGTTGTATAATGTCCAAGAGGATATTTGAAATCATGCATAGCGATTTTAGGATAGCCTGTTGTTCCCGATGTAAAGAACATGAGCATAGGCTCGCTTCCGCAAGCAGTTTCCTCTGTTCTGGGGAATTCTGTTGAAAACTCAGGAAGCTCCGTATTAAAGTCATTCCAGCCCTCTCTTGCATTTCCAACAATGATTTTAGTTTTAAGCGAAGGACAATTCGGTGCGGCAAGATCAACTTCGTCAGCAACATTACCGTCAGATGTGCAGACAATAGCAGAGATTTCAGCAGCGTCAAAACGATATTCAAAATCGTGCTTTACAAGCTGATTTGAAGCGGGAATAACTATTGCACCAAGTCTGTGAAGGGCAAGTATAGAGAACCAGAACTGATAATGTCTTTTCAGAACGAGCATTACCTTGTCGCCCTTTTTAATGCCAAGAGATTTGAAGTAATTTGCTGTCTGGCAAGAATATTCCTTTATATCCTTGAATGTGAAGAATTTTTCGCTCTTATCCTCTGCGACGTGAACCATAGCGATTTTATCGGGAGCTTTTTCAGCCATAGCGTCAACGATGTCATAAGCAAAGTTGAAGCTTTCTTCGTTCTTGAATTTAACAGCTGAAAGAGTACCTGTCTCGTCTGTTTCGCAAGTTACGAATTTATCAGCAACGGGGTGAACAATGCCTGCCTTATCAAAATTTGTATGTGTAAATTCCTTTACAGTGCTTTTCATTTCGGGGACTTCTGTAACGCCGTTAGGCTTTATAACAACAGCGTAAATTTCGCAATCCTCGCCGCCGAGAGCGATTTCATCGTGGGGAATAGAGCTGTCAAAGAAAATGCTGTCACCCTCATAAAGAGTTTCAATGTGATTTCCTATCACCTTACGGAGAGTACCCTTGAGAACAATATCCATTTCCTGTCCTGCATGGCTTGAGAAATGACGAGGTCTTGTCAACGCCTCCTCAGAATAGGGAATTACAACGTGATAGGGCTCAATCATCTTATTTTTGAATTTATGTGCAAGTCGGTTGTAGCTTAATCCCTCACGTCTTGTAATAGGCTTGCCCTTGCCTTTTCTTGTTACGGTATATTCAGTAAGCTCAGGGCCTTTACCCTCCATTAATTCAGCAATATCAACACCGAAAGCTGAGGCACATTTGTAGATAAAAGTAAAGCTGAAATCGGTTTCGCCCTTTTCCATTTTCTTGTAATCCTCAACGGAAAGACCTGTTTTGGAAGCCATAGTCTCAAAGGAAATGCCCATATCCTCACGGAGAGTACGGATACGCTGTGCAACCTCGCGGATGCTCTGCTCAGTTTCTGTTAAATTTCTATTTGACATAATAAATGCCCCTTTCATCATATTTTTATCATCATATGTGACATTTGGGGCAATAAAAAAACGCCCCAAAGTAAATTACTTTGAGACGAGCTGTAAACCCGCGGTACCACTCAAATTGCGTGCAGTTTTACTGCACACCACTTTCAGACTCGCCCTCACTTTACAGGGAAAAGCCCTATGCCTTTACGCAGCCTCACGGAAAAGCTTACTATCGAGGGAATCTGAGAATTCAGCCTTTCAACTCAGAAGGGATAAACTCTGATAATGTCTGCCGCCTCACACCAACCGACGGCTCTCTGAAAAACATTTTTTCAAAGTTCGTGTCTTCGTCTTTGTCATTTGAGAATATTATATCACCGTAAAAAGCATTTGTCAAGTACTTTTAAAAATAAAAATTATAAATTTTATAATACGGAACTTATAATTCATTTTAACAGCACAATAAAACAATACCGCACAGAGAATACATGATACTAATCCCTGAAACAACAGTAGACAAATCTAATGGCAAAAATGCCGTATGTCATCGTTGGACTTCCTCACCATACGACAGTATGCTTTCGTCGTCCGCCTTGACATACTGTATTTTTGCTCATCATCTTTGTCTACTAACATTTTAGGGATTAGTATGAATTATACATCTGTATTTCTATGCGGTATTGATTTTAACAGATTATTGAGCAACTAAAAGCTCACGCATTTTGCAAAAATCGAAAATATCAATGATACCGTTAACGCATAAATCTGCTGATTTCCAGTCAGTGAGAGTTGCATCAGGCACATTCAACAGCCATTTTTGAAGCATTACTGCATCAGCAACACTAAAACTTCCGTCCTTGTTTACATCGCCTATTACAGCAGCTGCGCCCACAAATTCGCCGTATATCTTCATTTCTGCAATATTACAGCAGTAGACATCATCGTCATTCCAGATATTCTGAGGAGCACCGTCGGGAACAATATATCGGATATATCTTGCAGTTGTATCACCGCTGAAATCTTTGATATACTGCATTGCAAAATTTGGCTTGTTCGCAATAGTATGAATTGTTGTCCAGTTTTTGCCGTCCTGTGAAATCTGGAACATACTGTCGGGACAACGGTATTCATAGCCCTTTCGAGGAGTATAACCAATAGATGTTATGTTGTATATACCACCTAAATCCGCCTGAACATAGCCATTTCCAACTCCGTCAAAATAAGTGTCAGCGTCGCCGTCAAATACTTTTGAATAGTCATTGGCCGAGTTGTTCCAAGATTCGCTGCCGCTTGTTTTTACAGGCTTGATTTCTGTCATAACTGCCGCAGTATTTGGTGTGCCATAAAGCTCAATTTCTGCTATATTACAGCAGTAGACATCATCTGTATTCCACTGATTGTCAGGCTTACCCTCAGGAACGATATAACGTATATATCGTGCAGATGTGCCGTTTACACTTGTGATATACTGCATACCGCCGCTTGGCTTGTTTTCTATGGTGTATACAGTATCCCAGCTTTTTCCGTCCTGTGAAACCTGGAACATAGAGTCGGGACAACGGTATTCATAGCCGCTTCTAGGAGCATATCCGATAGCGGAAATGTCGTACACAGAGCCTAAATCTACCTGAACATAGCCGTTTCCAACGCCGTCAAAATAAGTTGCTGTTTTACCGTCGAATGCCTTATAGCAGTCATTTTCAGAGTTGTTCCAAGCATTACTGCCGCTTATCATATCATTTGTGATATTTATTTTATTTTCAAGAGCCTTGCCGCCGCTTACCCCATCAATAATAAACGTTGAAATAGAGTTTGCAGGGAGTGACACGCTGAGGCTTCCTCCGCTTGTTTTTACAGTGCCTGCATTTGCCCAGTTTTCAGTTGCACTGGTGCGGATAATCTGTGCTGATTCGCCTGTTTTGTCAAATCCAGAAAGATCGAAATACATATCCTTTGAATTGCCAGAGGTGTTGTACGCAACGATTACAAGCTGCTGATTTTCCTTATCATAAGCAGCAAGAGTTGTACGGGAGGATTTGAGCATAGTCATTCCCGGACGGATATAACGGGTATACTGTCCGAAGCCGTAATATTTTTTCGTAAGGATAATATCATTTTTGTCATGGTCAGCAACAGCGACACCCCAGAATCCGCCGTTTATATTCGGCATTCCGCTGTCTTTGTTGCCATTGTATCCGTTTTTGGAAATGTGGTTGTCAATTACCTGCCACATAATCCATGCTGAAGAATTGAGCTCGTTCATATCAAGGGTAATTCTGTCTGCAAGCCACAGTGCAGAGCCCATTTGTCCTGCATTTGTGCCCGCAGTACCACTTCCGTCAACTTCGCTCATCCAGAGATTTTTGTCATCTCTTAAAGCCAGATTTTTCAATTCTGAACGCTTGCTTCCGCTGTATGAGTGGGTATCAATTCGCCCTATTGCCTTTTTTGCATCGGCTGAAAATTTGTTATATGAAGAAATCTGCACATCAATAGAGGTTTCATCGCTGCCGCTGAGAATGACATCACCGAGCCCTCTTTTATCCATGGATTTTTGCAATTCAAGGATAATGTTTGATTCCGAAGCTCCTTGGTCAAAGTGACAACCCTCCTGCTTTTTGCTGTATGCCGACCAGTAATCCGAGTACGGTTCATTCAGGGGAGTTACGCTCTGGACATCCACACCCCATTCAGTTTCATAATGGTAGCATACCTCTGCAAGATATTCAGCAAAATCGTCATAGTAATCATCTTTAAGGTTGTTTTTATTTGCATCTTTTGCACCGCTGCTGCATCCACTGTTGGTCATATAGTACGGAGGAGAGTTTGAGAACATTTCAACGATCATGTCATCTCCTGCCGCCTCAATGGATTTCATAAGTACATTTCTCTGATTTGCATCAGCACTCCAGTCATAAGTGACATTGCCGTTGTTGTATTTGGTGTACCCCGGCATATTGGAATCGGTACGGGTGATATGATTGTGTGTTGGGTCGTCACCGCCCCCGATGTTGAAACGGGCGATATTCAACCTCAGACCATCATCACCATAGAACAGGTCAGCAGCTTTTTGAGAGAGGGAATCTGAATAGCCGATACGATTCGCCCACCAACAGAGAGATGTGCCCCAACCCTCAAACACACCGTCATTGATTTCGTACACGTTGTAGGGTGATACCACTACATTTTCTGCCGCCTGTGCTTCTTTAGGGAGATTGCAGGCAAGAGAACCTGTAAGCAGCGTAGCCATAAGGAAAGCCACAGATTTTTTAAATGATTTTAGCATTTTTAAGTCCTCCTTTAATATATTTTCCGCTTAATAAACCGTACTATCTATTTATTATTTTATCAGATTTAATCTTAAATGTCAATGATTTTTCCAAATCTTCCAGTTGCATATTTGCATTTTATTAGCAAAATTTTCACAGAAATAAAGTAATACCGCATAGAGATTATGCGGTATTGTATAAGTTATTATCAGATATTCAATATAATTATAACCCCATATTGTACATATACTCTATAAAAAATCCGCATTTAAAGTAAGGTCTGAATCCGTTTTATTTCTGCACATTTTTTGAGTTTTATGGTAGTAGAGCTTTCTTACAACTGTGTGGAGAAGTCTGTTTTTTTCTTCGGGGGCAGAATCCGGAAAGTTATTGATTACATATTCAAGTCTTCTGATAGCTTTATCTGTAGGAAGCTGCAATTTTTTTTGTTCATTATCAATCTCATTTATTGCTGCTTCAAGAGCGTGTATTTTCTCATTGACTATTTTTGAACGTTCAAGAAAAGTATTTGTGTCATAAATCTCCTGCTCCAACAGTTCATACAGCTTTAAAAGCTGACGTTTTGACTTTCTGAGCTCTGCAATTAGCGGAGCTTTTTTATCTGGTTCGTTTTTATTCTCCGTTTGACCGCTTCTTTTCAGCTTTTCAAACTGCTTTATACGATATCGAAAAGCCGAAATAACTGCTTCATCAATAGATTCAATGGTAGAGCTTACTATCTTTCCACGACATTCTCTATGAGTGCACAGCATATATTCATGACCGCTGTTAGCTATCACTCTGCGTCTTAACTGATGTCCGCAATTTTTGCAATAGAGGATATTGTGATAGTAATTCAGCAATGTATCATTAGGGTGAAGCTGTGCGGCTGGATTTGTTTTCTTCTTCTGCTGAACAGCATTGAAGATTTCTTCGCTGATTATCGGCTCATGTAATCCCTTGTACAGCGTATCACCGTTTGATTTTGTTTTCCAGCCGACTTTTCCGCAATAAAGCGGATTTTCAAGTATCTTTTTAATACTCGGATATTCCCAGTACTGACTTTTTTGCGGACTAATTCCCATGCGATTGAGCTCATTTGCAATATATTTTGCACCATGACCGTCAATATACAGCTTATATATCAGCTTGACTATTTCAGCTTCTTCGTGAACTATTTCAAGAGTATGAACCTTTGGCTCGGGATTGATTTTTCTGTAGCCATAAGGGGCTGTGGTGCTTATGTAATTTCCTTCTTTAATTGAAGCGAGTCTGCCTGCCTGCATACGACGCTTGATGGTCTTGTACTCACGTCGGCTCATAAACAGCGAAAATTCAAAATATTCCTCATCAAATTCATTGTCGGGGTCATAAGTTTTTGTCGGCGTAACAATCTTTGTTGAGGAATCACGAAACGCCTGAGCAACTATGCCTTGGTCTATAGTATCGCCTCTTGCAAGACGTTCTATTTCAACTACAAGTACTCCTGCATATTTGCCCTGGGTCACATCTGAAAGCAATGCCTGCATCTGCGGACGAGCTGCAATACTATCGCCGCTGACTATTTCCTTGTAAATCTTCACAATGTTCAACTTCTGACGTTTTGCAAGCTCCATAAGCATATTCTGATGACGTGAGAGGCTTTCCCCCTCTCCACGTGCTTCCGCTTCAACGTCTGCCCTTGATTTTCGCAGGTACATACAGTATTCTTTCATAATATCACCTCTTGGATTTCAATGTATCTGCATTGTATTAACATTTTTAGATGTTCCTTTAATATGTACTATTGATTTCAGTCATAGAATATGATATAATTATATTGGAATTACAAAACTCTATATCTTAATATATAATATAACGAAAAGGAGTCCGATATGAACATAAATTCAACAGCTCGCAAGATGAACTCCCTTGCCAAAGAAATATCAAAAGATAATAATGCAGAGCTTTCTTGTGTACATAAAAATCTCACACTCAGAACCCTTGTATTGCTCAAATATCTAAGACCTGAAAGCGAAGATATTTTTGCTCCTATTGCCAAGACGCTTGTTGTATTCTCCAAAAGGCCAGATAAACAAGGCGATTACGAAAAAGGCCCCGGAAGACATTACTACTGCGCCACTAACCCTCATCTAAAAAAACAATCCTCAGTAAATGGTTATTTCCGCAACGGAAAAGGAAAGTGCTATAAAAGCGCAAGGGTTATGTTTGAGGAAGATTACACAATGGCACTCACAATGTATATTGCAGGATTTTACGAGAAATCCGCTGAATTTCTCGGCAGAGCCATTCATATGATTTCCGATATGTGCTGTATACCTCATGTTACTTGTATGACATATTTCACACCTGCCAAAGTATTTCACAAAAGCTACGAACTTCTCGCAGAAACTATATATCCTGATATGGTTCCACAGCAGAGAGTGTGTGAAATTCCAGATTACTTCATTTCTCGCAACAGCTTTAAAGACGCTCTCAATCAGCTTTCCTTGGATACAGCAAAGGGATTAAACGATATCAGCACCGACCCTGTAGCCGCTATTTCTTCTCACCTGCTCCGTACAGAGCGTGTTATCGCCGCACTTCTTATAAGATTTATTGACGATATTTCTTTACATGAATCTGATGCTCATTATATTACCAATAATTCAGGATGCCGTATAATGCGAGGAACAGCGCCTCTTATCGTAAAGATTACAGAAAAGGGAATTACTTTCCACGGTGTCAATCCCTCTCCCGATTCAAAAATCAATGTTACTCGCCGTACATTTTATGCAGCACACCGCCACGACGGACTTTATACCCTCTCCCCTGTCAAAGACAACATAGGACGGGTATTGGAAGTCTCTGACGGCAAGCTTGTTTGGCATAAGTTTGACCCAGTCCGCGGCGAACAGCTTTTTAAACTATAAAAAAACTCCCGAAGCCGCAACGCCTCGGGAGTTTTATTTATCTCATGCAAATATATACAGAGTAAGCAATATAAATCGCAAGCATTAATCCACCATTCCAGCGGCTGAGCTTTTTAGTCTTAGCACAAAGAATCATTGTAAGTACGCTCATTATAATGAGTGCTATGCTGTCTATAAGATTTTCCATTGAAAATACAACAGGACAAATTGCAGATGCCGCACCGAGAATGAACAGAATATTGAAGATATTTGAACCAACAACATTTCCAACAGCCATATCAACTTCGTTTTTGCGGGCAGCTACAACAGATGTAACAAGTTCAGGAAGGCTTGTACCAATTGCAACAATAGTCATACCAATGAGATTTTCAGACATTCCGAATGTTCTTGCAATATCAGAAGCACCGCTTACTACCATTTTTCCGCCGATAATAATTGCCGCAATACCGCCGATAATGAATATCAGAAGCTTCCATACAGGCATTGTCTTGTAATCATCTTCAACTTCCTGACGGGCTTTTTTCGCTGACATAACCATAAGATAAAGGAATCCGATAAAAAGTGCAAGAAGAATAATACCATCAATACGTCCAACTGTCATTCCAATTGCACCAAGACCCATTAAAAGAGCCGCCGCACCAATTGAAATTGGGAAATCGCGCTTAAATGTTTCCTTATTTATTACAAGTGGGCTAATTAATGCGCATATACCACATACGGCCATAAGGTTAAAAATATTTGAGCCTAATACGTTACTAACAGCGAGTTCATTTTTTCCTGCAAGTGCCGCACTGATACTTACCGAAGCTTCCGGCATACTTGTACCTAAAGATACAACTGTAAGACCAATTATAAGAGGCGGAATTTTAAGCATCTTAGCCGCTGCCGAACTTCCCTCAACAAAGAAATCTGCACCTTTGATAAGGAGAATAAATCCCACTATCAAGAAAACATACATCATAAACAAAACCCCTTTTCACTTCTCTGATTAGAACGAATCAAAAATCAGTGCATTTTTCAGCATACCACATAAAATCGTCATATGACCTTTTGTGATACCACCACAATGGATTATACCATAAAAACGAAATAATATCAAGACAAAAGCCGTATTTTTTCTTCCGTCCCACTTTTTAAAATGTGACAGTTTAGTGAAAATGCAGTGAACATACCGTTACAATATCAAGGTGATTTTGTTTTTTCTTCCGCAATTTTACCATAAATTTCACAAAAAGAGAACTAAATAGATATAATTCAGAGAAATTGCCAAAAAACATTTTTTCCCTTGCATTTCCACAAAAATTGTGCTATAATCTCATTTGGTAAACATCCTGTCATCATAATTATTTCCGATGACAAAAAATAAATTTCAAATGGAGGTTTTTTTATGTTAGCAGCACAGATATTCGCCGTAATTATCTTTGTGGCGATGTTCATTCTCATAGTGCTCGACAAAATCGAACGACACTTGGTTACTCTCGGAAGCGGATTACTTACACTTATTGTAGTATTCGGAATCTGCATGAGGGACGGCAAAGCAATATGGGATATTATTGCTATCAAGGACTTTGCAAAATCTGATTTCTGGTATCAGGTCGCCGAAAGCGAAAGCAAAGGTATCAACTGGGCAACTATTGTCTTTATCGCAGGTATGATGATAATGGTTGAGGGGATGGCAAAAGCAGGCTTCTTCCGCTGGCTCTGTATGAAGATTGCTTTCCTTGTAAAGTGCAAAACAATCCCGATATTCATTACATTCATGATAATGTCCGCTGTTCTTTCAATGTTCATTGACAGTATCACTGTTATCATGTTCCTTGCGGCTGTTACAATCGAGCTTGCACAGCTTCTGAAATTCAACCCGATTCCAATGATTCTGGCAGAGGTATTCTGTGCAAACTTAGGCGGCTCAGCTACAATGTGCGGCGATCCGCCAAATATCATAATCGGTACATCTCTTGGTTTCTCATTCTTTGATTTCCTTATGAATACAGGTGTATGCGCAGCTATCAGCCTTGTATTTTCAGTTGTTTTCTTCTATTTTGCATTTAAAAAAGAACTTGTATCAACAACAGGTGAAGCAGTAGATATCTCAAAGCTTCCTGCACCGTCAACAGCAATTACAAACAAAAAGGATTTCATAATCAGCACTTTGATTTTTGCACTTGCTGTTGTACTTCTTGTAACTCATTCAATAACTCACCTTACCGTTGCAACAATCGGACTTGGTATAGCAGTTATAACATTACTTACTGCCGGTAAAAACGCCCTTGAACTTATTAAAAAGACTGACTACAAGACACTTGTATTTTTCATTGGTCTGTTTATAGTTGTAGGCGGTCTTGAAGAAACAGGCATACTTGAATATATCGCTGAATTTATACGTACAATAAGCGGTGGTAATCCATATATCACAGTTGCTATTATCCTCTGGGTATCAGCTATCGCCAGCGCATTTGTTGATAATATACCATTTGCCGCTACAATGGTTCCCGTTATTCAGAGCCTTGCGGCATCAACAGGAATCCCGATAAATACGCTTGCATGGACTCTTGCAATGGGTACAGACATTGGCGGAAGTGCAACACCTATCGGCGCATCTGCAAACGTTGTGGGTACATCAGTTGCAGCTAAAAATGGTTATCCTATAAGCTGGGGTAGATATTGCGCAAAGCTTGCACCTGCCACAGTCATTGTACTTGCAATTTCAACTGCATATATTTTCGCAAGATATCTTTAATATACAGGAGGTTTAAGGTATGTCACAGATTATTATTTCAGTGGGACGTGAATTCGGAAGTGCAGGTCATGTTATCGCCGAGGAGCTTGCAAAAAGATTTGATCTGCCAATCTACGACCGTCATCTCATCACAGAAATTGCCAACAAGACAGGTATGACTGCAGAGCAGATTGAAAAGCATGACGAAGCCCCAAAATCAAGACTTACTTCACGCCGTGTAAGAGGTTACAGCAACTCCATTGAGGATAATATAGCTGAAATGCAGTTTGATTTTATCCGCAAAAAAGCTGAAAGCGGCGAATCCTTTGTAGTTGTGGGACGCTGTTCCGAATCAAAACTCCGTGATTTTGATTGTCTCTGTTCAATGTTTATTATTGGCGATATGCCATGCAAAATAAAGCGTATTATGGAACTTTATAATATGACTGAAGCTGAGGCTGAAGATTTTATTGAGAAAAAGGATAAGAAGCGTAAGCGTTATCACAATTATCATGTAAAGCTTCACTGGGGCGATTCCAGACTTTATGATTTAACAGTAAACAGCAGCCGTCTTGGAGTTGAAAAGACAATAGATTTTCTTGAAGAATATATTAAAGCAAGAATGTCAAAATAAATAATAGAACAATCCCCTCAGAGAGAACATCTCCGAGGGGATTTATTTTATTCTGCTGTATATCCGGCACTCTGATAAATCTGACATTTACCCTCGATTTCAGCCCAGAGAGTATAGCCATTTTTAAGGAGTATCTCTTTTTCTTTTTCGTATATGTCATTACGCACAGGAACAGCAATAAAATCAAACAAATTAATATTCTTGATTTTTCCGGATTCATCAACGTCGTTCATGTCAAATATAGATATCTGTTCATGGTCAGCAACGTGTGGAATCAAGAAAGTATCTGTACCGACTGAAGCATCGTCAGGAATACTATCAAGCATCACTTCAAGGGAATCGAAATAATCTCTGCCATTCTGATAACTTATATAACTTCCCCACCTGCCGGACAACGTACCAAAGGTCATAATAAACGCCGCTGTTCCGAGAGCAATTGGAATATTCTGCTTGCCGCGCTGTCCCATATCGTCGATATTGATAATACACATATACAGTATAAGACAGATAGGTCCGAAGATGTACTGGAATCCCACATTTGCCGCATATCCATAACCTGCGCCGATAACAAGATTCATTACAACAAATGGAACAAGAAGCAGAAATCTTCTTATCTTGTTTGTGAAGAAAGGTATGAACATCAGCGGAATCATAACCTGTAAGAAGAATTTCAGCGTATCTTCCTTAATCAACAGACTGAACAGATATGCAGGATTAAGAAGCGCATTTTTTACAACCTCTGTAAGTCCGCCTGAACTATCAATCATCAGTATTCCGAAACGGCTTCCCATCATCATCTGTCCGTCGCCGTGCTCTGTAAGCCACTGAGTGATAAACAGCATATACGCACCTGCAAAAAGAGCCATGATAAGTCCGTTCATGCGGCGGATTTTACCCTTATCCTCAAAGAAAAGGTAAAGACCGATACAAATGACATAAAGGGGCGCATCCTCCTTGACGATACAGGTAAGAACCGACATAATGTAAAACATTATATAATTTTTTCTGTCAACCGCCCATAACAGCCACATAAGAACTGTAGGAAGAAATGCATTTTCATGGAATTCATAATAACAAGGATTCACAATACCTATGCAGAACACATAAGCAATACCCATGAAGAACAGAGAGAATCCCTTGAAATTGTGTCTCTTAGCAATGAAGAACATAGGAATTATTCCACCCATTGCAAGGACCGCCTGAGAAATAAGAAGGGTTTCAGGCTTGGGGAACATCTTGAATACAGGAACAAGTGCATAGAAGATGTATGAAGCGTGTATCTTAAAGTGTGAAATTGCAAAATCACGTTCACACGTTGTCAACGCCGTTCCATTATCAGCAAGTGAGTGATACATCTGGACAAAAAGTCCGAAATCGTGGCAGGCTGTACCGAAAGCTCTGTGAGTTGAAATCGTTGTTATGCTTACAAATGCCACAACTGCGCAGGCTGCGGCAAACAAAAGTACGCCCCATATCCACCATGGGATTTTGTTAAACAGCTTCTGTGATTTAAGCTTGCTGAATGAATAGTATATCAACACAACTGAAACAATCATTGTGCCAAGTGTCAGATAGAAATCCCCCGACCTCCACAACAGCAGGATATCAAAATATAGTATTCCCGCGACGGCTGTAAGCTGGTCCGTAAATTTATAATTTTTCGGCATTGCGCGATATACCAGCGATAAGCCTATAAACAGCGCCGCCATAAGCACAATTGTGAGAAATATATTTACAGTAGGAATATACTCTTTCCATGCAGAAATCGGATTTTTCTGCAAATCATCGCTTTCGCTGTACATGATACTTGAAAGATTTATGCCTGAAATGAAGAAGAATGCCGCGATAAAACGCACAAGCGCCATGTCAGGAACTCCCATTTCTTCGAGAAATTCCTTTACTCTTTTTATGGGGCTTTTTTTGGGTGCAGGTGGCGTTTCAGCCTGTTTCCCCTCATTTTCGTCATTTGCTTCATCGGTAATGACTTCGCTGTTTTCGGTATTTTCCGGTGTTTCCTCTCCTTCCCCGTTTTCCGTCTCTACTGGGAGTTTCTCTGTAAGAGCTTCATCGGAAATAATTTCATCTGCATCGTCAGGGAAAATATTTTCGTTATCAATATTTTCCTGCATATCATCAGCAGAAGAATTTCCTAACTCTTTTTCTTTTTCGTCCATTTATTTACCTCCTGTGTCTTACTATAAGAGTACATCATGACAAAATTAGACTATTATATTATATCAAAGAAAGCTTTGTCTGTCAATAGATAATATATTAATAAGTAAAAAAACAACTATTGTACAAAAACGCCGCACATTTCTGTGCGGCGTGATTATTGACATTTTGTGAATTACTCGTACTTTCCACCGATTTCTGTTTTACGTGCAATAGCCTCAAATTCACCGGAAGGATGAGCATCGATAAATTCAAGAGCATTGCTGTCGAAATAGAACCAGATACAGAATGCAACAAGACCGGAATTGTTCTTGACGTTGATATTGAAATCAATTGTGTCACCCTGTTTGCAGGCAATAGCGTCACCATAGAATACCATACCTGTTTCCTTTGAAACATCAATAGCCTCGATTTCGCCGTTATTTACGCGGATAACACCGTTAATTGTCTTTTCGGGATAAATAGCCACACCTGCAACGTCAGAGAGGTCAGGAACGATTTCGATAGGATAGTCACCGTCGGGGATACCCTCCTTAACCTTGAAAGAAGCAGTAATCATATTTCCCTCAAAGAAAAAGTTTGCATCCTTGGAGATATCCAGCCACATTGCGTATCTGCCGTCTTTCTTTGCAGTATAAGCAGGAGTTGTAGGCTTTTCAACAGGCTTTGTAACAACGTTTGTCACAACATTAGTAACCTTTACAGCCTCAGTAACCTGCGCACCAGCAGCATCTGTAGCCTCCTGACCGTCAGCCTCTGTTACGGGAACAAACTGAGTAGCAGGCTGACCGTCAGCCTCTGTAGCTTCCTGAATCTCTGTAGCAACTTCTGTTTCAGGTTCAACTTCAGCCTCTGTAGCAGGAGCGACAGGGTCAGTAGCATCAAGGTCGATACTTGGGTCACCGGGAGTAAGCGCGTTTCCGTCAGCACCGGAACCTACCTCAAAAGGATACTGCATAGGTGCAGTAGTTTTTTCTTCTTTCTTTGAGCAGCTGGCAAATGAAGCCGCAGAAACTGCAAGAACAGCGAATATAGCAATGATTCTCTTTGTAAAATTCTTCATGTTTTCAAGTCCTTTCATATGTATATATTTGAAACCTTAGTCGTCAGAGGTACATTTTTACCTCAATTATATTATACACAACATATTCTGATTTGTCAAGTGACATACAAAATTGTAATTATTTCTTAGTAAAAGCTTCATTTAATTGTCACAGAATTCATCATATATACACAAAAGAAACACCGACTTCTAATTTTCCTATTGCTCCACCAATTATACCTTGCCAAAAAGACGAAAGCAAAAAGTAAATTTATCAAGGAAGAAAAACGCAGGAATGCTGTCGCATTTCAAGTTTTTCTGACGCAGAGAAATTTTCTTTATGCCGAGTATTTGATGGCAAGGTTTAGTTGGGGGAGCAATATGTTGGTATAGTACGTACTGTCACTGATTCAACTCTTTGAGAATAATAATCCAATACTAATGATATATCCTTATCTCCGACTATCCAGCCGCCGCCGTACAGTCCTGAAAAGGCCCAGTCAAATTCTCCCCATATACACCAGATTTCCTGAAATGTATACTTGCTGAAAAGCTCCGTTACTTCTTCATCGCTCATTTTGCTTATTTCTTCAAGTGTTGGGATTTCAGTGGATTCTCCTTTTTCCAGAAGCTTCTCTTTCATAAGACAAAGGTCGAATACATCAAGCTTGTCATCATCGCAGAAATCCGCCAGCTGCCAATGCTCAAATTCAATATCCGAACCATAGAAGCCCTCTCCTAAAAGCCATTTCTGAAATACGGCAACATCGGCAATGCCGAAAACACCGTCTAAATTGATATCCCCTGCAATTGCGTCAGGCTGTTCGTCAGCAAAGCTTTTTTTCAGATACAAATTAACGCTTATTTCTTCATTGATTGAAAGCTTATAGCCGGATTTATTGGCAACTTCGTATTTATATACTATGCCATTTTCATCAGTCTGATATTCTTCATTGTACACAATCCTGTAAGAATAGTCCTTAGGCAGCTGATATAAAGTTGTCTTGCCGTTATTAGTTGTCCACCATTCTTTATATACAAACTCCTCGCCGTCGCTCTCAAGAGGCTTTGCAATAAGCTGGAATTTTCCGCCTTTTTCTTCAAAAGGCTCCCCTGTATGTGCATTAAAAGCATTTACCTCTATTTTACCGTATTTCTGGTTATAGCACATATAGTAATAATCTTTGTTTTTGATGTCGTTGCTTTCCAGATATTCGCCTTTTTCAGGATATAACTCCTGATATCCCACAAGCGTGCCGTTTTCGTCAATCTTTACGTAGAAAATTTGTCCTTCTTCAACTCTATAGCATATCTGTTCATTGCCTTTTGGGTCAAACCAGTAATAACCTCTTGTGTCAGCACTGCCATAAGGGTATAAATCCGCAAACCCGTGATATTCGTCACATTTTCTGACTATTTCTTCAAAGCTTTCAGATGAATTAATAAATTCCTCTACTTTTTCCATATTAAGTCTTGGTGCGTCCTCAGCTATAACACCACGAAGCTCCATTTTTCTGCGGATATAGTAATCGCCTTCTGAACTTATTCCATTAAGTCGGTCAATTTCCGCACGGTTTTCGGCTGAAATCGCATTATTCGGCTTGACGGTTACTTTCAAATTAACCCATTCATCCCCGAAATAAATTGAAACCACTTCTTCGCCTGCGTCACCGCCTATTAATCTTAAATCCTGCGTAACAGCCGCAACATATTTCGTGGAAGAAAATCTGATGTGCTGTTTGTCGTTCAAATTGAATTTATCGGAAAATTTCAGCTGTATCTGTTCGCCCTCATAAAGTTCAATCTGCATAGGCTCATCATAAAATGAATAATCCTCAATATAAAGCACACCGTCAACTATGGGATTTATCTGATTATACTGCATATAATCCTGGTGTTTATCTACGCCATTTTCATTAAATTCCGATTTTTCAGGATACAAATCCTGACTGCCGATAACAGTACCGTCATCAGCAATTTTAGTATATACGATAGACTCACGCACACTACCGTGAATATAAGTTATTGATTCGTTTCCTTTTTCGTCAAACCAGTAAGTATAGCTTAAAGGTCCTCTTTGTACATCATCGGGATATCCCACATAGTTATTGATTCTATTTAACATTTCATCATAGCTCTCACTGCTGTCAATAAACTCCTGTACTTTTTCCATTGTCAGCCTTGGAGCGTTTTCGTCAGCAACGCCAATAAGTTCCATTTTTTTGCGTCGATAGTCATTATATCCCAAACCGTTCAATCTTTCAATTTCTGCAAGGTTTTTATCAGAAATCGAATCATTCGGCAAAACGTTTACCGAAAGCTTATATAATAATTGTGTGTATTCAGTTTTATGATCCACGGAAATAGATACTTCATCTTCGCCTATGTCGTAGCCCACCATTACACCGTCATCAGAAATAACTACTTTATTATCGTAGGGTTTATAATTGATATTTTCTGTATCATAACCCTCGGGAATATCTCCTAAATCAAGCTGTATCTGTTCGCCCTGATAAAGTTCAACTTTAATAGGTCTTACAAACTCATCATATTCAATCTGAATTACCCTATCAGTCGAAGATACACCGCTATCCTCGGCATTTATGACAATACCGCCCGAACATATGCCTTGCAGTGAAATAACTGCTCCGAGAACTAATGCCATAAGCTTTTTCTTCATAATAATTCCCTCCATTTGTTATTTTCTATTCTCAATAAGGGTAATGCATACACTTCCCCTTATACTAATTATACCCCCGTATATTCGCTTGTCAATACGCATAATAGCCAAGATTCCCCATTAAATATCGGCATATTGCTGAATAATCAACGCGTGTGTAATATTTCATAGCAACGCTTCATTTAATTATCACAGAGTTCATCATATACACAAAAAAACGGGGATTTCAGTAGTTTTCTTCACAGTCATCATGATAAACTGAATTGTAAACGCTTTGAGAAAAATCCTGCAATAAATCTTTGTCAAAGCTTTCATCACAAGGAGTACAACTCCATACGTATCTGCCATTTTCCTTGATAAATGCAAAATCAAGCTTTCCGTCGCTGTATTCAATAGTTACAACAGAAACAACAGCCTTATGATTAGTGCGTTGTTCATAAACGTCATAAGTATAGTACGTTCTGCATTTTGTATCAACAGCTTTGTTTTCTCCGATTAAAGCACTATAAGCCTTTTCAAGATTCTCTGTTTTTTCAGCCAGTATAGCTGTTTCAATTTGCTCATCGCCATAAATTCCATGTGGAGTAATACGGTGAATAAGGGAATCAAAATCTCCCTCGGCTATCATCTCAGCCAAAACTTTCACTTCTGAATTCTGTGCAATCGTTTCAAAGCTGGGGATTTTTTCATTTTGCCAAATCATATTTTCCCAAAGCACCGCTACAGGAATTAAAACCGCTAAGAGGACGCATACAGCGGCTATTATGACTTTTTTTGACTGTTTAATTTTTTTGTTGACTTTTTTCATTGCCTTTGCTTCATCGGGAATTTTTTCGGGAGTTTTCTCCTCAATTTCAACTTCCTCCGATAACTTGCGGCAGGACTCACAATTTTCAATATGCTCCCTTACGATTTCCGCTGTTTCCTCTGAACAGAGGTTTTCAGCGTATAACGGCAAAATATCCTTTACAACACAACATTTAATTTCCTTACTCATATTTCATTCTCCTTTTCAAGCTGTCGTATAATTTTCTCCTTTGCGCGAAAGAATGTAACCCTTGCCCAGTTAGCACTTTCGCCAAATAAATTTCCTATATCGCTGAATTTAAGTTCTGCAAAGACACGTAAAGTAAAAACCTCCTTGTACGGCTCATCAAGAGTATGCAAAACGCGGTGAATAGCCTGTGACTGCATTTTATTGTTCAACTGTTCCTCAACGGAATCATCAGAAACAAATTCCATACTGTCATCAATGGAAACATTCTTATTTTCTGCACGTTTGACATGATTAAGCCATATATTTCTTGCAATACGACAAAGATACGTTTTAAGCGAACATTCACCTTTAAATTTGTCAATGGACATTACCGCGTTGAGCATAGTATCCTGCAATATATCCTCTGCAAGAGTTTCATTGCGGCAAAGATTGAATATGTACCGATACAGCTCCTTTGCATAATTTTTATAAATATCATCAAGGATTTTGTCCATTCTCATCCCCCCTTTCACTTATACAGACAACTGAAATCAAAAAGTGTTACAGATATTATATCAAAAATTTCAAAAATTTTCAAATCAATAAAATTCCTATTGATTTTTCAACAAAAATGATGTATAATAAAGAAAGTATACGTGCTGTCTTATGGAGAAAGGAGTTTTTATGCTCAAAGCCATATGCTCAAAAAAGGAACTTACCCTGTGCAGATACTATAATTGCATAAGCGATATAATAGATTTGCCCGAGATACTTCGCCTTAAAGAGATAACACACCATATCTCAACAACGAGATTTCAGCATTGCCTTAATGTATCCTATTACGGATATATCATATGCCGCTGTCTCAGACTGGACGCACGGTCGGCAGCAAGAGCAGGACTTTTACACGACCTGTTCTATTACGACAGACGGGAATACAACGTCAGCCGTAAAAAGCATCAGCCGAAGCACAGCCGCCGCCATTCAGATATAGCCTTGGAAAACGCCATGAAGCTTACGTCAGTCAATCCAAAGGAATATGACATGATAGTCAAGCATATGTGGCCTGTTACCATAGAATTTCCCAAGTATGCGGAAAGCTATATCATAACAATAGTGGATAAGTACTGTGCAATACTTGAATTTTGCATACCAAAATTCAAAAAATTTACAAAAAGTAAAACAGGAGGATAATCCAATGAACATCGAAACCAAATGTCTCCATTCGGGCTACACACCAAAGAATACCGAGCCGAGAGTTGTACCAATCGTACAGAGTACAACATATGTATACGACTCAACAGACGATGTAGCCGCAGTATTTGACGACCCCACAAAGAGCCTTATTTACTCACGCTTTGAGAATCCCACAGTTATGGCTGTAGAGGATAAAATCGCCGCATTAGAGGGCGGTATCGGCGCTATGTGTACATCAAGCGGTCAGGCTGCTTCAATGTGTTCATTGCTGAATATTCTTCAGGCAGGCGACAGCTTTATTTCAACAACAACAATATACGGCGGAACAGTAAATCTTTTTGCTGTAACCCTTAAAAAGCTTGGAATTGAGTGTATTTTCGTATCTCCCGATGCAACAGAGGAAGAAGTACAGGCAGCATTCAAGCCTAATACAAAGGCAGTTTTCGGCGAAACACTGGCAAATCCCGCACTTTCTGTTCTTGATATTGAGAAGTTTGCAAGAATCGCCCACAAGAACGACGTTCCCCTTATCATTGACAATACATTCCCCACACCTATTCTTTGCCGTCCTATTGAACACGGAGCAGATATCGTAATTCACTCCACATCAAAGTACATGGACGGTCATGCTGTACAGGTTGGCGGTGTTATCGTTGATTCAGGTAACTTCAACTGGGCAAATGGCAAATTCCCGGAGTTCACAGAGCCTGACGAGAGTTACCACGGAATTATCTACACAGAAACTTACGGAAAAGCCGCATACATAATCAAGGCAAGAATGCAGCTTATGAGAGATTTAGGCTGCTATCCTGCTGCACAGTCTGCATTCTATCTCAATTTAGGACTTGAAACTCTTGCAATCAGAATGAAGCAGTACTGCGAAAATGCAAAGATTGTGGCTGAATATCTTGAATCAAACGATATGGTTGAATCCGTAAATTACCCCGGATTAAAGAGCAGTCCTTACTATGACCTTGCACAGAAGTATCTCCCACTTGGTTCAAGCGGAGTAATTTCCTTTGTAATCAAGGGCGGACGTGATACAGCTGTTAAGTTTATGGACTCCCTCAGCCTTGCATCAAACGAAGTTCACGTTGCTGATATCCGCACATGTGTTCTTCACCCTGCAAGTGCAACTCACCGTCAGCTTACAGATGAACAGCTTGTAGCCTGCGGAATTAACGGTGGAATGATTCGTTTCTCTGTTGGACTTGAAAATGTAAATGATATTCTCGACGACCTTAAAAAAGCATTTGAGGCAATAAAGTAACAACTTGACAAATTATAATTACAGCGAGGACAGACAAAATGACAGTTAATAATGACAGAAACTTTTTTTACAGAACACGCTTTTTATGGGCAGGCGGCTTTCTTGGTGTTTTGCAGCAGATTTTCGGACATCTTGACATTTATTTCAAGTGGGAGCTGTTTGAATTTGCAGGTTTTATGCGTGGCTTAGGAATATGGGCAATGTTCATACTACTGTTTATATTCAGAAAAAACGCATCACCTAAAGAGCAATTTAAAGATATTCTGCTATTTTTTGTGGGATTGAATGTCTTTTACTACGCTTACATAACAATTGTTTATTTCATTCAATTGAGTAAATATGAAATGTGGCAAAGAGTAACAAACAAAGCAGATGTTATCCTTACTGCATTATGGGAAGGCATTTATGATACAATATGTTGGACAGTAATAGGCACAGCGGCGGCAATATGGGGATTTTTTACTGTAAAATTCCGAAACAGCAATAAGATAATATTGTACTATCTTATGCTGTCACCATTATTTATTGTTATGCTCTGGTGTCTGATAGATGACAGCTTTTTTACCATAAAATATTTTATGCAGGAATACAGAACAGCCCATAATCTTCCTGTTGAAAATGGAGTTTCATATTCAGCAAGCATTACTGATATTATTACAAATCTAACAGGATTGATAATTACAGGAAACATATTCATTAAACAACGCAGAGAGTATCTGCAAAACAAGTAATAACAAAAGCGTACCCGTAAAAAGGTACGCTTTTTTATTTACACATTAATACACATTAAAATGTCAGCTGATTTGAGTCGCCCAGTTCCTTTGCAGGCTTACCAGCCGCAGGAACGGATTTCGCACGATACTTTTCAAGCTCCGCAACAGTCTCGGCAGAGATAATTTCAGCAGATTCCAGAACTGCCTTTTTACGCAGATTTATAACCTGCACGCCCTGAGAATTTCTCGATGTTTTGGGCAAAATCATACCAGTATTGAATACAAGAGCATGACCGCTTGAAGTTTTCAACAGTATATCGGAATCCTCCGCGGTGAAAATTGCCGCAATAAGAGGCGATTTATCAGAAAAAGAATTGGCAAGCTTTTTGCGGTTGGTCTTAGTTTCATAGGATTTAAGGGGAATTTTCGCTGCCTTGCCGTTTTCAAAGAAGAAAATCATATAGCCGCTGTAATCCACAGTAGGCACAAGACATTTCAGATTTTCGCCCTCGTCAAAGCTAAGCTTTGCAGGGATATAATCGCCAAGCAGGCTTGCCTTGCTGTCCTCAAAAGCACTTGCCTTTGATTTATAAGCCTGTGATTTATCGGTAAAGAAGATAAGTTCTGTCTTATTTGTACCCTCAAAGGTCTGACTTATATAGTCGCCCTCTTTGATTTTCTGTTCACCGCTCATACGGAGAGATTGAGGCGTAATCTTCTTGAAATAGCCGCTTTCCGTCACAAAGAGATGAACGGGATAATCGGGAGTATCGTCAATTTCTCCCTCGTCCTCAACATCGGTGATATAGTAGAACTGAGTTTTTCTCGGCTGACCGTAGTTTTTAACAACATCTTTCAATTCCTTGATAATAACAGCGCGGATTTTCTTCTTGTCGCCGAGGATTTCTTCCATTTCCGCAATGTCCTTTTTCAGTTGGTCAACGTCCGCAATTCTGCGGAGGATATACTCCTTATTGATGTTTCTCAGCTTGATTTCAGCCACATATTCCGCCTGAATTTCGTCAATTCCGAAACCAACCATAAGATTCGGCACAACATCGGCTTCATTTTCAGTTTCACGGATAATTCTTATAGCCTTGTCAATATCAAGGAGAATTTTTGCAAGAGCCTCCAGCAAGTGAAGCTTCTCTTTCTTCTTCTGCAAATCGTAGTAAGTACGGCGCTTTACACATTCCTCACGGAAAGCAACCCATTCAGTGAGAATCTCCCTTACGCCCATAACTTTAGGCGTACCTGCAATAAGGATATTGAAGTTACAGGGATAACTGTCCTGTAACGGAGTAAGACGGTAAAGCTTCTGCATGAGAGCGTCAGGGTCAACTCCCCTTTTCAAGTCAATTGCAATTTTAAGACCGTCAATACCTGTTTCGTCGCGGATATAGGACACTTCACGAAGCTTACCCGATTTAACCAAATCCACAACCTTTGAGATAATCGCCTCAACTGTTGTAGAATAGGGAATTTCCGTAATTTCAAGACAGTTTGAAGATTTGTCATAGTTATACTTACAGCGGAGTTTTATACTTCCCCGTCCTGTTTCGTAAACCTTATTCAGCTCCGCCTCGTCATAGTAGAGGAAACCTCCGCCGGGGAAATCAGGACCTTTCAGCGTACTCAGTATATCGTGATTGGGATTTTTCATCAATGCAATGGTAGTCTCGCAAATCTCCTCCAGATTAAAGGGACACACATTGCTTGCCATAGATACGGCAATACCTGTATTTGCATTTACAAGAACTGTTGGGAATGTGGCAGGGAGCAGAGTCGGCTCCTGCATAGTATTGTCATAGTTGGGAACGAAATCAACAGTATCCTTGTCAATATCGCGGAAAAGCTCCGCACAGATTCTTTCAAGCTTAACCTCAGTATATCGCGAAGCAGCCGCTTTCATATTTGAGGAATACTGCTTTCCGAAAGTACCCTTAGAATCAACATAAGGGTGAAGAAGTGCTTCATTTCCCCTTGTAAGACGCACCATAGTCTCATAAATGGACTGGTCGCCGTGGGGATTCAGCTTCATTGTCGCACCTACAACATTAGCGGATTTTGAACGCTCCTTGTCGGGATTAAGCAAGCCGCTTTTATACATCATATATAAAAGCTTACGGTGAGAGGGCTTAAAGCCGTCAATTTCGGGCAGCGCTCGTGATATAATAACGCTCATAGCGTAGGGCATATAATTCTTTTTCAGGGTATCGGTTATAGTTTCATCAACGATACTTCCCGAACCCTCAATATAAGCCTCATGCTTGAAAGCAGTCGGCTTTTTGGATGTTTCTTTTTTACGCGGCATTTTCCCACTCCTTTAGCTTATATCAGCCATTTCAAGATAATCGGCTCCGTATTCAGCGATATAGTCCTTACGTCCCTGTAAATCGTCACCGAGAAGCATTTCAAAAATCTCGGCAGATTCGCGGATATCGTCAGTTGTTACCTTGATAAGACGGCGTGTATCGGGATTCATTGTGGTTAAGTTCATCATATCGGGTTCGTTTTCACCAAGACCTTTTGAACGCTGGATTGTATGCTTTTTATCCCCGATTTGCGCAAGAATACGCTGTTTTTCCTGCTCAGTATAGGCAAAGTATGTCTTTTCCTTTGTGTTGATTTCAAACAGTGGCGATTCCGCAATATATACATATCCCTGCTCAATGAGAGTGGGAGTAAGGCGATAGAGCATTGTGAGAATAAGAGTACGAATCTGGAAGCCGTCAACATCGGCATCGGTACATATTACAATTTTGCTCCAGCGGAAATTATTGATATCAAATGTTGAAAGCTCCTTATTAGCCTTTGTTGTAACCTCAACACCGCAACCCAGAACCTTTATCAAATCGGTTATAATATCGCTTTTGAAAATTTTAGTATACTCTGCTTTAAGGCAGTTGAGAATCTTTCCTCGAATTGGGATAACTGCCTGAAATTCGGCATCACGGGCAAGCTTTACAGAGCCAAGAGCCGAATCACCCTCCACTATATAGATTTCGCGGCGGCTGATATCCTTTGTACGACAGTCAACAAATTTTTCAACGCTGTTTGCCAAATCAATTGTTCCCGTCAGCTTCTTTTTCATATTGAGACGTGTTTTCTCGGCATTTTCACGGCTTCTCTTGTTGAGAAGAATCTGCTCTGAAATACGCTTAGCCTCGTCGGGATTTTCTATGAAATAAACTTCAAGCTGATGACGGAGAAATTCTGTCATAGCTTCACGGATAAACTTATTTGTAATAGCCTTTTTCGTCTGGTTTTCGTAAGAAGTCACCGTTGAAAATGACGATGAAACAAGAATGAGGCACTCGTCAACGTCCTCATATTTAATCTTGCTTTCGTTTTTCTGATAGCCGTTTACAGATTTGATATAGCTGTCAATCTGCGCGGTAAATGCACGTTTTACAGCATCCTCGGGAGAGCCGCCATGCTCCAGAAAGCTTGAATTGTGGTAATACTCTGTCAGCTTAGCCTTATTTGAAAAAGTAAGGGCAACATCAAGCTTTACTTTGTATTCGGGCTTGTCCTCGCGGTCTTTACCCTTTTTCTCGGCAGTCCAGTGCTGAACGGTGGTGAGAGCGTCCTCACCTGCTATTTCGGTAACATAATCTGTTATGCCGTTTTCATAGATAAACTCAGTCTCGTTGAATCCACCTGCTTCGTTCTGGAATCTGAACAGAAACAGTATATTTGGGTTTACTACAGCCTGACGTTTCAGAATATCGTGGAAGTACTCCTCAGATACATTTATATCGGTAAATACATCAAGGTCAGGTCTCCAACGCGTTTTTGTACCCGTCTGCTTCTTCTTTGTTTCTTCCTTTTTAAGACCGCCCACATTGTTTCCCTTTTCAAAATGCAGGTTGTATTTGTAGCCGTCGCGGATAACCTCAACGTCCATGTATTCAGAGGCAAACTGTGTGGCACAAAGTCCAAGACCATTAAGACCAAGGGAATACTCGTATGATTCAGAGGAAGCGTCATACTTACCGCCTGCATAAAGCTCGCAGTATACAAGCTCCCAGTTATAGCGCTTTTCGTTGTTGTTGTAGTCAACAGGGCAGCCGCGGCCGAAATCCTCAACCTCGATATCGTGGTTGCGGTAATAGGTTATAATGATTTTATGTCCGAATCCTGCACGGGCTTCGTCTATGGAGTTTGAAATAACCTCAAATATTGAGTGCTCACAGCCGTCAAGTCCGTCAGAACCGAATATAACCGCAGGTCGTTTACGCACCTTATCGGCACCTTTCAGCATGGTAATACTATCATTGCCGTAATCCTTTTTCTTAGCCATTATATATCCTTTCATGCGATGAATCTGAATTTTCGCAGATGAATTTTTCTCGTATCTTGAAAATTATAACACAAATAAAATAATTTTGCAAGTATTATGTGTAAAATATAATGTAAATAATTTTTATTATATAGTGGGTGACTCCTTCGGCGCTCCAATGAATTATACATGCATATCGGGACGTCGTGGGCGCCGTCCCCTACAGAAAAATATATATATTAATTTATCGGCAAAAAAATATGTGCGATAAATTTACCGCACACATTGATTTATTGCTTTTCTAAATCGTAAAAAATAAAACTGGCAATTGTATTTTGCTGCTGTTTGTGAAGCATAACTATAAGATGCACTTTCCTTTTCTGTTTCGGAACGGTATAATCAAGGTCAATCACTGTCGTTCCCTCCTTGTACGCCGCAAGCAGCTTTCGACGGCTTCGGATAATCCCGATTTTATCGCTGTTCGTTTCTATACGCACACTGTTGAACATCTTACGGGCAACGGTATCGTAAAATGCAGGATATTCAAGTCCCAGTTCCTCTGTAAGATCTTCACCGTATTTTGTGATAATCGGCTCGTTAAGCATACCGTCGGTAAGATCTATGGTTATAAATGCCATGCTCCCTATTGAGAGAGCCGCTTTATAGCGCATACGTTCCTCCTCAATGCGTCTTTCAATTGCCTCCTGCTCTGTTATATCGTTGAGAGAGCTGAGAATATAACGGCTTCCGTCTGCAAAACTAAGCAGCTTTGTAGTACACTTAAATGTTGCAAGACTGCCGTCCATTTTCAGATTGTGGAATACAAAACTTGTTATATCCCCAGGATATTTCAGCTTTCTTACAGCAATGCTGACAGCTTCCCTGTCCTCCTGAATCACTCTTCCCATAACGTTGAAATTGGATTTTCCTGCTTCTATCTCAGGAGCGTCAAGCATTCTCCGCGCCTCCTGATTAAGTACAAGTATTTTTCTTTCAGGAAGGGTATACGCAACTATACCGCTTCCAAGCAAATCTATTACTTCTGATGTAAGCTTGCTGAGGTTGTCGTTTATGCTGAGTAATTCGCCGTTTAATTTGTTAAATTCTCCTGAAATTTTATCCGCCATTGCGCACACTCCTTTCAATAACAGGATACTATATTTATTATAACATATTGCACATAAATTTTCAATGGCATTTCTGATTTTTATTGAATTGTTGAGTAAAATTTACACTTTCTTAAAATTTGCAGAAAAATACCGCACACAATCGAATCGTCGATTATGTACGGTGGAATATAACCCTATTGTGCCGCTGTTCTTACTATCAGCTTTTTAATTATCGGAACTCTGAACATTATTACTGCTCCGATACAGGTAAATGTGATTTCAGGCAGCATATAACAGCCGTTGTAAAGCAGGCTGTAAAGATATGTATTATCCGTTGAAAAGCCCTCCCAGAGCTTTCCTGCACTGTGGAATATTACAACTCCGCTGAAGAAATGGCATACAAATCTCAGGAAAAGCGCCGCCGCTGTTCCGATTACCCAGCCTTTTACACCTTTATTTCTGAACATTCCTGCAAATCCGATTACTGTAAATGCAACGATATAATCAAGAAGTATGCAGGCTATAAGCATAGCCGGTGTAAGTCCCCATGCAAATATTCCGTCACCAATTCCCTGCGCAAACTGGAAAAGTGAGAATATAAAGGATATCGCCAAACCCTTTTTTATGCCGTACTTTATGCTGTACATAGCTACCGGAAGCATGC
>CALGTV010000016.1 GCA_937902395.1 uncultured Ruminococcus sp. | reverse complement strand
CGGATTTCCGTTTAGTACGGGATAGCTATACCCTTTTGCCGATAATACGGCAAAAATACAGCGAATAACTATACATATATGCCGCTATTTCAGCATTTTTACTGATTTAGCGGCTCTTGTTTTTTCTGTACCCATTGATTTTTGTTTTTTATGGGGTTATTAGAGGTGCCCAATTGGAAGTGTTATCTGTAAACCATTCTTTTCAATACGTATTTCCGAACTTTGATGCTGTATTGGCATTGGTACAATTGCTGGTGTTGATTCTATACAGTTTTCACGTGAATTTCGCAGACGATAATAATATGTCTTTGGTTTGATTCTATTTTCTGCACTGACCATGATTTTCGAATCTGATAGGCTGTGGTTGAAGCACCGTGCAGATGTGGTTTCTTTGGCGGCATAGACATTTCTGCTTCTTCTCTTTTTTCTTGCACTTATATCATATTTTAGCGTTTTTGTCTATATTTCACCATATATTTGCGATTTACATTTGTTTTTTGAGGAGAGACTACCTATGCCGTCTTTTTTACTTTCAGTTCTGTATAGTAATATACTTCCCTCATACTGTCTGGTTTCAAATGAATGTTATAACTATTTGTTTTTATATCCATAAAATACTTTTGGTTATTTTTGACAAAAAACATATGTAAAATTCTACAAATAAAACAAGCTGTTTTAATAAAATATTCATAAATATATGGTATAATACTATCATAATATTATCGGTAAATATAAACAGTATTTTTCTTAAGTGATAATATTTTGTGGTATATCCGCACAAAAACAGCTATTTGGCTGAAAACGAGGTGGTAAAATAAAAAAAACAATCAGAAAACGCATACTTAGTGCCGCAGTTGCATTAGGTATGACAACGGCAAACTTCATAGTACCTGTGGCAGAACGAGTTAAATTCAGCTCCGACAATACTATTACAGCTTTTGCCGCAGAGGAAACAATAAGAATTGAGGCACGAATTATCTTCGGCGACTACAAGGACCATGACAGTAGTTATCCCGGTGGAAACAGGTATGAAGGCTTAACTCCCACCATTACTCTGAAACAGAAAAACGGTAACGATAGCTATGGAGTTTCCAAAACCGCAACATCAACTGTTGTTGATGGAACAGAACCGGCAAGAAAAGACTGGTGTTATCAGTACAGCTGCTATTGGGATGTGCCAAAACTGGATACAGATTCTTCTTATTATGTGAACCTTGATAGCGTTGAGGGTAGTTACGATTATATGCTAAAGAAAAAGCCTGACCCTAATGATCCAAACAAACAGGTCTGGAATGAGGAAAAAGACGATAACGGAAATTATATTCACACCCTTTCAAGAAGTGTTGACCTTGCTAACTACGATGTTTATTATTTAAGAGATGAGATTTTTGAAGGTGCAAGTCATACAGGTGATAAAACAGGAGCAGACAATACAACAAGAAAAATATATCAATCTAATGCAGGCAGAATTGATACAAACACCGATGAGGTAATCTATATTTTCCTTGACCCTAAGGTGCCTATTAATAACAGAGGTAATGTTCAGATTGACGGCGATGTTCATATTACTTTTAAAAAGCGTTGGGACGGTTATAATGAACAGCAGACCAATGGCACAAAATATTCAGGCTCTGACGCTGATATTCACCCAAATGAAAATATCGTAGTACAGCTTCAGAGGTGGAATGAAACCGACAAAAAATGGGAGAAGTTCACTGATGAGGTAGCATTAGCTCTTGATGACCCGTATACTTATAAAACCAACTGAGAATATGTTGATAAAAAAGGTGATCATTACTTTACCAATAAAGATGCAGAGGGATTATTATCTGCTGATGTTCCCGAAGCTGACCGTTATAAAGTCGGCGGAAAAGATTATAAAACAGCTGACGGCTTATACATTAACAATACCATTGCAATAGCTAATAAAATACCAACCAAAAATTCAGGTGGTATAAGATTAGAGCTGGAATTCACAGATGATATTTACTGGAATGATATTGTTCTCACTCCCGATGGTGCAAATCATCCGCAGCACTTTGAACTCGGTTACTATTATGACTGGGCAGGACTTCCTGAAGGCGAATACAGAGTAATCGAAACAATGACTTTCTTTGATGTTGACGGTGACGATGTTTATACTGAAGGTACTGATAAAGACGTTACAGACGAATATTATTATATGGTATTTCCACCCTCGAGAAGCTATAACGGTATTTGCCACGCTCAGAACTTTACAAAGTATATGAATCTCAGTGTTGAAAAAGATTGGTATGTTAAGGATGAAAACGATGAATCCTTGATAATTCCCGATTCAGAATTCACAGCAGGAAACAGTCTTTTTAATTCAACTGTAAATTATGACATTTACAGAGGAACTGTCAACGGCACACCTGTAAAAGACGGTGATACATATAAAGTTGACGGACAGACACTTGAAAAAATCAAAGATAATGAACAGGTTGCAGCAGGTGCGGTTAATAATTACGAAAAGCTTGATACATTCAATGGTCAAGGTGAAAAGTACTATTATTATATAAGAGAGTATATCAACGACTCGTTCACTTCTCTTAATGACGGTACAACTGATGACGGTTTCATAAAAGCAGGTGCAAATGGTACTTACGGTGTATCTTATGAGGACGGAAATTTCCGTAATATCGTGCTGAAAAATCAGCCGCAGATGAAAATTAATGTGGAAAAGATATGGATTGGCGGAACCCCGGAATCTAATGATAGTAACACAAGTATTATTGTAGGTGAAACTATAAAGCTTGCGGTTACTCCGTCGTCAAGTTCGGCTTCCTATCAAAATATTTCAAAGAAAGAAGATGCCTTCTTAGCAGACGGCGGCACATACGATAACACCAGATATTTTAATGCAAGCGGTAAGCCAAGTTATGTTATCGGAGAGCTTGATGGATTGTATAGTATAGATTATGTTAACTACTGGGTGGGATATGATACAGCAAGCAACAAATATAGACCTTCACGTCTTAAAAATATGGTAGTAGAAGGTTCAACAGATCAAACAACTTGGTATACTCTTGGAGGTTTAAACGGAGTTGAGCCTGCAACAGGTGAAACTGTAAGTCTTTCTATGACTGAAAATAAAGATAAAGCATTTCGTTATATAAGATTTTATAACGCAGATGATGAACTTACTATAGGCGGTATTGAGATTTACGGACATACCATAACAGAAGCAAGCGTTCCTGTAAATCCTGACGGTCCTGATGTAAACTTTGTTCTTCTTTCATCAAAAACAGATTTAGGAAATAATCCTGCAATTGTAAATGAAGGAAATACATACAAAGCAGGCGATGCAGTTTTAGATGTGGTTGGCAATTACACAACAGAAAATCTTACAAAGGAAATAGATGTTTCCGGATTTGCCTATACAGCCGATAACCCTGCAACTACAACTGTTGATGAAACAAATGTTGAAAAGCTTTACTACTATATCTATGAAACAAGCAATCATGACGGCTATATCGCAAGCATCCCGACTAATGGCATTTCATGGGTAAAAGGCGAGCTTAATAACAATTACAAGGTAACAATCGGCAATACTAAAGATAATCCGCAGCGAAAACTTACTGTTAATGTTGAATGGCTCACAAAAGAACCTCATGAGGGAAATATAACTGTTAAATTTAAAGATAGCAGCGGACAAACCGTTTCCGAAAAGGTAATCAGCGACAATGAACTGTATCAGATTGACGCTATAGAGGGTGAAACATATACTGTTGAAGTTACAAGCAGCGAGGGCGAAAAGTATTATATTTCCAAGAGTTCTGACGGCGATTCCTATGATATTAAAGTTCAGGATAATCTTATTGATGTCAAAATAGAAAAGCAGTGGGAAACTCTTGACGGAAGCGCTCCGACAGATGACAGAACAGTTGAAGTAAGACTCTGGAGCTGTAAAGCACAGAATAATACTACTTTCGAGAACTGGAAAGACTTAACCGATGAAGAAAAGGCGAGTAATCCTTTAACAACATTGTTGCCTGTTCTTGATGAAAATGGAAATCAATTATCAGCAACTATTACTATTGCTCCCCCAACTAAACCTTGCCATCAAATACGCGGCAGAAAGAAAATTTCTCTGCGTCAGAAAAACTTGAAATGCGACAGCATTACTGCGTTTTTCTTCCTTGATAAATTTCCTTTCTGCTTTCGTCTTTTTGGCAAGGTATAATTGGTGGAGAAATATCAAAGTATTATGTACAACAAAGATATTGTAATTTTTTCTCATACTGCCACATAAATCACACCTCCCAAGGAAAAGGGCTGTCAATCCAGTCCCAGTGCTGAGTATTATCTGACTGCTCAGGAGTAATAGGACCGTAGTTTCTTACATAGTCGTTTACAGCAGATTCGCGAAGAGCTTTGTATTTTTGAAACATAGCTAATGCGCGGCGGCAATTTGGATGAGTATCAAGGTAGAGATTGAGCTCTTTTAAAGTAAAATCGAGCTGTTTAATTTTTTTCATAAGCATGGCTTTATTGTTCATCTGTTACCACCTCCTCTTTCAAAGGGAAAAACGAGGTCACTGAACAGCGTGCCGCATTCCAGCGCGTCCTCGGGTGATTTTGTATCGCCCCAGCTCTGAAAAGGGACATATGCCATAGCGAGAGGCGTAGCCTGCGGAAAAGCGGGCATATCGCCATTATAATCGGGACGCGGCATAATATCGCGTCGCAGAGTGTTTTCCCGTTCTTTCGGGAACAACGTATTTATATTATCATAAACGTTAATATTCATAAAAATCTCCTTTCACGGATTGCAGGTAAGCCCTGCAATTTATAGTATTCGTGAAAGGAGATTTTTGTGAAAAGTAATTTGAAAATATATTGTGAATCAATAAAAATATGACATTGGTATGAAGATACTACGCAACAATTGATACAACGCATATTTGAGTTTCAGTATAACAAAATGTTCAACAGCATGTTTGCTGACTAAACGATACGTTGATTTTGATAAAAAAAACATTGCTTGCATACAACGGGATATTGTGATATAATGTAATCAATGAGAGATAATCCGGAAGTTTCTCTTTCAAAAACAATCACCCGTTGATGTATGAGGTGTAAAAATGGAATTGCAATTCAGTAAAAACTTAACAAAATACAGAAAATCCTGCGGCATGACACAAGGACAGCTTGCGGCAAAGCTGAATGTGACACCACAGGCTGTATCAAAATGGGAAAACGGAAGCTTGCCCGATTCAGAGTTTCTGCCAAAGCTTTCGGGAATATTAGGCGTTTCAATTGACGTTTTGTTCGGGATAAAACAGGAGCAGCCCGAACAGGATGTTGAACAGCTTATTACTCAGAAAATAAGGCAAACTCCCGCCCAAGAACGTGCGGATTTAATCATGAAGTTTTACTATGCAGCTATATCGGCTTATAACGACTATACGCCCACAGCTGCGAAATATCCCGAAAATCTTGAACTTGAAACATACGCAGAGTTGAGAACAGACAACGAGTGTTCTATCGCAAGACTCAACGACGATTTGAAATATTGTTGTTTTGTCAAAATCCCTGAAAACGGCGTAGATTCATATACCGAGGTATGCGACAATATGATATATCTGTTTCAGACTCTTGCGAATAAGGATACTATAAACATTGTCCACTACCTTGGCAGTTGTTATCGAAACAGAATGCAGTCGTTGGAATATATATCCAAGCAAGTTGATATTCCGGTAAAACGAGTTAAAAAGATTATGGACAATCTTGACCGTCTGGGAATTGTCTGGCGTGTATCAGCTGATATTACAGATACACCAACAATTATATATGGCTATGGTCATAATACTCCTTTGACATGTCTGCTTGTTATAGCAAAATCAATTTCAAGATATATCAGAACTCATGATTTATTTATTGACGCATACTCTCGCGGACCTTTCCGCTCAAAAACTGCTGAAAAAACAGCTCCCGTTCCACAGGCAGATTTATGGGATAATAATAATTCGATTATTTCTGAGGAGGAATAATTTATGAAGAAATGTAAATCAATTTTTGCAGCTGTTATGGTTATGGCAACTGCTCTTACAGCTCCTTTTTCAACTGCTAATGCTGAAGAAGCATATAAGATGAATATCAACATTGACCTTAGTGCTGAAAAGAAAGCAATCAGCCCTCATATCTATGGTATAAACCAGTATGGCAACGATTTAAGCAAAGTTACAGCAACATCTGTAAGACAGGGCGGAAACAGAATGACCGCATATAACTGGGAAAACAATGCTTCAAACGCAGGTTCTGACTGGAAATACAGCTCTGACAACAATCTTTCAAATTCTGATGAACCTGCTGACTGCGCTAAAAAGCTTATAAAAGATGCTGAAAAATGCGGTGCGCCATACAAATTCACAACACTTCAGCTTGCAGGATACGTAGCAGCTGACAAGGACGGCCCTGTATCAGAGGAAGAAGCTGCACCCTCTGACCGTTGGAACGAAGTAGTTCTTACAAAGGGAAGTGCATTTGATGAAACTCCTGACCTTACAGACGGCAAGGTTTATATGGATGAATATGTAAACTACATTATCAATACATTTGGCGATTCATCTTCATCTACAGGTATTCAGGGCTACAGCCTTGATAATGAGCCTGGTCTCTGGCATCATACTCACAGCAGGATTCATCCTGAGCGCGTAACAATTGCAGAACTGGCTGAAAAATCCATTGAAATGGCTAAAGCAGTAAAAAAGCTTGACCCAAAAGCAGATATTTTCGGACCATCACTTTATGGATATACAGCGTTCAAGAGCCTTGCTGATGATGATTCATCTGACGAGTGGGAAAAGATAAAGGAAGAAAACAACTACCACTGGTATATCGACTGCTATCTTGAACAGATGAAAAATGCGTCTGAAGAAGCAGGGGTAAGACTTCTTGATGTTCTTGATATACACTATTATCCCGAAGCAAAGGGCGATTGCCGTGTATCTCAGTGTACAGATCCTACTCATACAAAATGTGCAGAGGCAAGAATGCAGTCAGTCCGTACACTTTATGAAGAAGGCTACATCGAGGATAGCTGGATAGGACAGTGGGGAAAAGAAAATCTTCCCATGCTTCCTAAGGTTCAGGAATCAATTGATAAGTATTATCCCGGAACAAAGCTTGCTATTACTGAATACAACTTCGGCGGTGAGGATTTAAGTGCAACAATTGCACAGGCAGAAGCTCTTGGCTGTTTTGCAGATTTAGGCGTATATCTTGCAACAAAATGGAGCAGTAATGACTATCAGTTCTCAGGCATCAACCTCTACACAAACTATGACGGCAAGGGCAGCTCATTTGGTGATATGCTCCTTTCCACAAAGACAGATGATGTTGCACTTTCAAGCGCATATGCTTCTATCAAGGGTGATGACCAGGGAACAGTCACAGCAATGATTACAAACAAAGACCTTGAAAACGCTGAAAATGCAGTAATTAACCTTGAAAATGCAGATACAACCTATGAGGCTGCGGCTGTATATGCAGTTTATGGTGATTCGCCTGAAATCAAGCTTATTGACATAGTTGAAGATATAAAGGACAATGTAGTAAATGTTGAGCTTCCTGCTTATTCAGCAGCTATGGTCGTTATTACAGATGACGCATCTGATTTTGATGGACTCGAACTCTATAATCCCGATAAATTCACATATAAGACAGAAACATTTGAAGATATAGAAAACATGATTAATAAAAACGGTTACGTTGAAGTACCGATAACAGACCCTGAGCATCTTGTAAGAATTGATATTACAGGCGATGTTACATCAAGTGCAGGTTCAAGCTGGGGCACTGCCGGCTGTGCAGTATGTATCAACGCTGTTTCTGAGGACGGAACAGAATTCTGGACTTCAAAGAGCTATTCACTTAAACTTGGCAAAGGAACAACCGCATCAGTTGAGTTTGACGGCACACTTACCAACAAAGAAGATATTGTAAACGCAGTTGTTGCTGACGGCAAGGTTGAATTACAGAAATGGTGGGATTCTTCTGAAAAAATGGAGCAGGAAATCGAGGATACAATTTCTGTAGATTATAAAAAGATAGAAGTTGTTTATGAATATGAAAACACAGAAAAACCCGGTGAGCAGGATAAAACTGAACCTACTGAACCCTCAGTAACACCCTCAGACGTTGTTTATGGCGATGCAAACTGTGACGGAAAGGTAACAATTGCAGATGCAACAGCAATTTTCCAGAGCCTTGGAAATCCTGATAAATATGGTCTCACAGCAGAGGGAGAACTTAACGCTGATGTAAACGGTGAAGCAGGAATTTCAGCAGATGATGCAATAGTTATCCAGAAAGTAGATGCAAAGCTTATTAGTATAACTGAGCTTCCTTTAAAGGCATAAGAAAATCACATTCTATCATTACTTCCCAAATAAATGTTCCGATAAGACGGACAAAACAAAGCAGTATCGCACAATTTGGTGTGATACTGCTTTGTTTTTTTATTCAAGCATGCCTTTGGAATAGGCATGTATATTTCGCGCAAGCTCTGTGCGATATCAATTCCATGAAGGCTGTTTACCGGTAGAAACCATTGCATAGTATGCAAGGATTTTAGAAGCATCAGAAGCGTCAACAACAGTATCGCTATTTACATCAGCGGATTTTGTTTCGGAGTCTGTAAATTCAGCTGTACCGCCTGTCTGAATTTTTGCATATTCCGCAAGAACAAGTGAAGCATCGGAGGCATCAACAGAGCCGTCAGCATTCACATCGCCCAAATCAGCTGCGGCAGGCTTTTCAGCGCCGATTACAGCAAATTTTTTGTTGTACTTTTCGGCATATGCCTGAGCAGTTGAACCCCCATAGCCATAGATAGTGCCGCTGAAAAGAGTTATGTCTGTTTTATAGTCAAAGCTATTGCAAATTGTAGCATTATAGTCATAAATCTGGCAATTCGGATTTGTAATTGTTACAGAATCAAGATTTTGGCAATTCTGTAATGCGCCGAACTTAATTGATTGAACATTTTCAGAAAGAGTAACGGAAGTCAGACTAAAGCAGTCATAAAAAACAGATGTTTCAAGAAAAGTAACACTATCAGGAATTGTAATAGAAGTTAAGCTCTGACAATCGAAAAAAGCGTATTGCCCTATACTTGTAACAGTGTTCGGGATAGATACAGATGTCATACTTCTACAGTTATTGAATGCATATTCACCGATGCTTGATACGCTGTCCGGAATTGATACAGATTTAATTTGCATACAGTTACTGAATGCATAATTGCCGATGTATGTAATACCGTCGCTTATTTCAACAGCAGCTACTTGAAAAGCGTTGTCAGACCAAGGCTGCTGCAATGACCAGTCAGCCATTTTGCCTGTTCCGCTGATAGTCAGCTTTCCCTCGCTGTCAAATTCCCACAGGATATTGTCACCCTCAGCGCCGCATTCGCCGGAAGCAACGATATCAGCCGCGCTTGCAGTTAAAATGTGCTTTTCGAAAGAGTTAAAGGAAATAAATCCTGTGCTTGCCATAGCAAGTATTGTTGATGCTGCAATAGCAGTTCTGATTCTTTTAGTTTTCATAGAAATCCCCTTTAAATTTAAAAATATTATATATATTAATTATACATCTACAATTAAAAGTTGTCAATTAGATTTCAAGAAAACAGCAAAAGACAACAATTTCGCAATATTTGATAATTACATTATAACGAAAAAAATTTCAAAAAAGTTCAGAATAATTTCTTGCAAAAGGGATTATTTTGAGTTTAAATAACAAAATCATATAACTAATACTCGAAACATAATTAACTGTAAATTTTAGAGGATAATAATAAAAAATGCTGTTTGTAATTGTTGAAAAAGTAGAAAATAAAAATTATTTTTCAATAATCAACATTTTTCCGTTGGAAAATTGCCCATTTCAGCCCTATTATGGAGGGGAAAATATTTTTGGGAAGGAAATATTTTGCTTTCGGAAAGGAGTTGATTAAGATTACAAGCACAGTAATAGTAGCATTAATATCGCTGGTTGGAACTCTTGCAGGGTCGCTATGCGGTATTGTTGTGAGTTCCAAGCTGACAAATTACCGCATTGAACAGCTTGAGAAAAAAGTGGACAAGCATAATAACTTTGCCGAGAGGATTCCAATTCTCAAAGAGAGAATCGAGGAATTGACAAGACGACTGGAGGTTGTGGAGCATGAAAGAGAAAATAATAAGACTTTTTGAGGTGAAGAGTATAATAACTCTTAGCCTGACAGCTGTATTCAGTGAATTATCGCTAAGCGGACAAGTATCATCAGAGCAGTTTCTGACTGTATTCACGACAATAATTGCATTTTATTTCGGAGTGCAGTATCAGAAGAATAGTCAGAAAACAACGGAAAAATGAGGAGGAATATAATGAATAAAACATATAATGAAAAAGGCAATCTTAAACTCAGTGAGCATTTTGATTTAAGCGAATTCCGCTGTAAATGTGGAGGCGAACATCCTACAATTTTAAATACAGGGCTGGTTGAAAAGCTTGAAGTATTGTTTAAAAAGCTTGATTGTTCAATGATTATTGTCAACTCAGGCTATCGCTGTGCAAATCACGATATCGCAGTAGGAGGAAACGGCAGCGGAATGCATACCAAGGGCATGGCGGCGGATATAGTCTGCTATAATAAGCAGGGAGGAATTATTTCGGCAGGTGAAGTTTGCTGTATGGCGCAGAATATAGGATTTGGCGGCATAGCCAACATAGACCGTACATACACAGCAGTTCATGTAGATGTACGAAGCGGCAGTAAGTGGTACGGAGATGAAGCAGTTCCGGGAGGAACAGAATCGAGCGTGTGCGACGATTTTTACGATTATTTCCCTGATGTAAAGCGCAAAGGTGAAGTAAAAACAGGAACAGTAGAAATAGACGGAATAAAGTATAAATTAACTCTTGAAAAGCTATAACTAAAGGGGTTCCTTAAATAAAATGGGATTCTAAAGGGTGAAACCTTTTAGCAGAGTCCAGAGACAGCGGCGGGGAGCCCCCGCTGGCATCAAGGCAGGGTGTGGGACAGCGTCCCCTAAAAAACATCACAACATAATTCCGTTTCAAAATAATGAACATAATTCGTCTATACACGAAACGACGCAAAATAGCCAATTCGTAGAGGTGCATTCCTGTGCGCCCGTGCGTAAAAACCCCTTTTTTTACAAACTAAGGGGCGATATCAAATCGCCCCTTAGTTTTTTTAATTAAATATAGTTAGTACAATATCTTATTCAGCAAATCTTTTAATATCACCCTCTAAGTATTCGATGAACATTGCATCATCAGCTTTGCTCAAATATCCGTCATTGTTGATGTCGAGTGCATAACCAGAATAGTTTTTTGAAACGTTGCCGACAGATACATTCAGATATCCAAAATAGCTGAACTTATATCTGGAAGAATTAGGAGCATATTTATTAATACCAGCGTGAAGAATCTGGTAGTCAGCTTCGTTAACTTTCTTGTCAAGGTTAATATCTCCAACGAGGAATGTAGGACTAGCTGATACTGCATTTGTTATAAGTTTGCCGTTAGGATCGTATGCTAAGTTTGTTACGCTTATCTCCTTGTAGTCAGAAGGAGAATTGCAGTGTGTGTGGAAAGATACAAGACCGCCCACTACATTGTGATTTGAAGGATAGAAATTAGCGCCGCCGGCATATACTCCAGGAGCACCGCCACCGGTGTTCTGAAGAATACCGCTTGCTAATTGGCTTGCAGTTGGTGCGTCAGTGTTGGTTGTTTTGCAAGAAAGACCGATTACGAGACGATCAATATTCTTAGCTGATGAAACTGCAAAAACCTTTCTGTATGTATAACGTGCGTCTGATTTAGCAACTGCACCTGCTGTGAGTGCATTGGCAAGTGGAAGTGCGCAGAGAAGTGCTGCTGTGATTGAAGCAGTAATTTTTCTAAAAGTTTTTTTCATTTTAATAATATCCTTTTCAAATTATTTAGTTCTGAGTTGTCGACGACTCTGTTAATTATTATACTATATTTTGCATCTTAAAAAACATTTGTTTCATTAGGTTGACAAAATTTCATGTATAAAATGTTTCTAAATAACAGCATTCGATTTTACCAACGCAAGAAACTTATATACACAAAAACAGCAAAAAAGTTAAATATATCGTCATATAATTAACATATATCTTTTGAACCATCATTGAAACTTGAACTCTTTAGCAAAGTCCAGAGCAAAGCACTGCATAGCATTCAGGCACTCTGCAAGAGAGAGCGTCCCCATAAAATAATCTTATTGAAACCTTTTCGACAGACTGAGGGGCGATATCAAATTGCCCCGATAATAAACAACATAATACAGCAAAAAAAGTAGTGGGCGAGCATCGCTCACCCACTGAAAAATACATATTTGCGCTGATAAAATCAAAGCGAACTCATAAAATAAACCGCCTTACCGAGAATACGGATAGAATTAAGCTCCTCGCCCGTGTACACAAATGGCTCATACCGCGGATTTTCAGGGAAAAGCACAAGTCTTGATTTTTCGGGATAATAGTACACTTTTTTCAGCGTAGCCTCATCATCAATGATAACAGCGGCGATATCCCCGTTGTCAACCATAGGCATTTCGCGGATAAAAACTAAATCGCCGTCATTAATACGGGCATTTATCATGCTGTCACCTTTTGCACGGAGGCAGAAATCAGCGGCAATATCCATATCTGCCATAACGTAGCTGTTTTTATCCTCATCGGCAAAAATCGGCTCACCGCAGGCAATTTCGCCAAGCAGCGGAAAGCGTTTCATGCTTATGGGACGGATATTGCTGTATTTTTCGCACAAATCCTCAAGCGTCATGTCCTGAGGCTCATCGCTGAGAAAATACGCCTGAGGCACATTCAAAGCCTTGGCGAATAGCTCAATTTTATTGCGAGGCAAGTCGTTGAAGCCCTTTTCAATTTTATTAATAGACGACCTTGTTTTGTAGCCGGTTTTTTCGGCGAGTTCATCCTGAGTCATACCCAGTTCAGTGCGTCGGTTTTTAATGATAGTGCCAATATCAGCCATAAAAAGCAACTCCTTTGTGTTGATACTTTTTCTATTTACTTTATTATAACATGCTGTTTAATATTTGTCAACAACTTTTGAGAATTTATCAACATAGATGTTTAAAATCAGCATATTGCAGTATTAACATCTGTATTGAGCACTAATATTTGTCATTAATGCTAAACTTTAGAAAAACGAGAATAAATTTCAAAAACCTGTTGACATTTCTTCAACAGCATGGTATAATATGGTTGTTGAAGAAAATTCCACAAAAAGTTACGGAGGTATAAACCATGAACAGAAAAAATTTTGCAGACAAGACCATTCAGTCGAATCACAAGCAGAGATACAAGTTAAGCTATGTTATCCGCAACACTGGCACAGGTGCATATCTTTGTGATGAAAAGCTTAATACAAAGGTATTTCCAACGTTCAGGGAGGCTGAAAAGGAACTCGAAAGACTTCATTTAAGCCAGTATTCTTATGAGACAAAAGTGGTTATAGTAAGCGAAAAGGTATGTTTGGCATCACTTTTATAAAAAATAGATAATAAGGGATTCTAAAGGGTGAAACCCTTTAGCAGAGTCCAGAGACGGCGTCTCTGGCAGGGTGTGGGACAGCGTCCCACATAGCGTTCAAGCGCTCTGCAAGTGAGAGCGTCCCCTTAAAATTACCTATTGCAAAGTTTATATTGAAAGGACGGAAAAAATCCGTCCTTTTTACGTATTATAAACATGGCATTTCAATAACCGCCGCAAATACATCTCCGTCGATATCAACTCTGAATGTACCGCCGCAAGCTTCTGTAAAGCTTTTGGCTATGGAAAGTCCGAGACCGTTGCCCTCTGTACTTCTGGATTCGTCCCCCCTTGTGAATCGCTCAGTTATTTCGTCAGGGCTGAATGTCATTTCATAGCTTGCAATATTTTTCACTGTGATACTGCATACCCCATTTTCTCTTTTAAGGGTGAGATATACCCTTGTCCCTTCCATAGAATATTTAAGCGCATTGTCAATAACGTTCTGAAATACACGATACATTTTCTTTCCGTCTGCGTTAATCGGCGCGGATTCTGCCTGTATATCGCTTTTCAGCGTTCTGCCTGATGTCTCAATTTTATCGGCTAAATCCCCCAAAACCTGTCTTGTAAGAACTACTGCGTCAATTTCCTCTGCCTGCACATCGGTGCGGCTTGTAGCTTTTGCAAGGTCAAATAAATCTGCAACCATTGTTTTAAGTCTCTGTGATTTACCCTCAATTATTGTCACATAGTCTCTTGCCGCAGGAGGAAGCTCCTCCGCAGATAAAAGGTCAATATAGCTTATAATTGAAGTCAGCGGTGTTTTTAAATCGTGGGATACATTTGTTACAAGTTCAATTTTCATTCTCTCGGATTTCACCTGTTTTTCAACAGTTCCCTGTATGCCTGTTGAAATGTTGTTAAGTTTTTCCGTCGGCACATATATGGGAGAATCAAGAGCTTCAACACGAGCTGTATAATCTCCCGAATTTACTGCGGAAATATGCTCGTTAAGGCGCTGTATAGCCTTGAAATCAGCAAGGCTGAAATAGATATAGCCTGCAAGAATAATCAATCCGCAAATTGGTATAAGCATATCAGCTCCGACAGCAATCGCCAGTAAGAGAGATATTCCCCCGATAAAAACTGCTGCAATAGTGCGAAGAATAAAACGTCTTGTAAATTTGTCATTGCGGAGCATATCACGGCTGACCATTTTTTCACAGAACTCTTTTCGTGCCTGCTCACCGCATTTCCAAAGCTTTTTTGCTTGTCTGCCAAACCATATTAGAATTCTGTACATTAAGGTTGTCTTGATAAAACTGCGGCATTTAAGACGTATAACAAGGCTGTTGAAAATAAGAAGCATTAAACCGAAGTATAAAGCCGCGCCCACTCCGCAGGAGATATAAAATACATCAGATGAATAATAAGTATCAAAGAATTCTTTTATTCCGTCAATGCCGTCAATGGCACATACAAAACAGATAGTTGCAAGTATACCGATTCCGATGTAAAGCTCCCCGAAAATTCTGTCGGGAGCAGAAAGAACGAATTTCTTTTCTTTTTTGCTGTATCCTCCTGCTATAAGTACGTATACAGCCATGATAACAGCTACAACAGCAAAGGGGATAAGCTCAACAAGTCCGCGGGTTACAAATTCATCATGTTCTTTTTCAGCTTCCAGAAACTGTTCAACTTCCGCAATAATATCGTCACTTGGGCGAATTGTGATTGTTATATCGCCCTCCGGCATCTGTTCCTTTGTGAACTGTGTTTCATCAACAAAAGGAATTGTGGTGAGTTCAGCATTTTCACCATTGGCATTTGTCACAGGTACAACGTCGTCAGTAACAGAAACTGTAGGGAGCGTATTTTCAACATTTTCGGTAACTTCTGCTGCGGAATTGTTGGAAACTTGTTCTTCATTCGCATCATCACGTATGATAGTCTCCTCAACAAAATTGCCATTTTCCTGCATTGCACCGTCGTAGTATGTGGCATCACTATCATCAAAGGAATAGCTATGTTCGTCCTCCACAACCATATATTTACTCATATCAATATAACCATATGGAAGTGGAGTAGAACCGTCAAGCTTGTAATACATTGTCGCACCAAGTTCGTCAATATAGCTGTCGCAGTCTTTAGTGTCAAAGTCAAAAATTGCATACCCTCTGCCGTCAAAATAATAATATGTCATACCGTAGTTTGTTGTAAACCAGTTCAGCATACCTGAACCATAATAACAAGGTAAATTATTATTGCACATAACTTCACCGTTTACATAAACAACGGAATATTCATTGAGAAGGTCATTGTGAGTCTTGTCAGTGTTGAAGTATTCGTATTCTTTGCCGCTTACACGATATTCGAAATCTCCCAGACCGTCAATGTCAAGTTCTCCAGCTTCGTTCATGACACCCATTTCCTGCAATATAGAAATTGTCTGTTTTTCGGCATATTCAGAACCGATATAATCCCCGTTCTCGTCAAGGTGATTAATATACATATAGCCTGCAATCAAAAGCTTACGATAAATCTCATTCAGATTTGAAATATTTCCATACTGCTGCTGGTCATCCATGTAATTATAGAATTCCTCGTTTTTTATGAATAGCCTTGCCGCACCCGCAGTACATAAAAAAGTCATTACACAGCCTATAATTCCGGCTATGATTCGTGTTATTCTGCTCTTTAACATATTTATCCTTCTTTCTATTCACGGCTGATTTTATAGCCGATTCCCCACACCACTTTCAGATAGCGTGGCTCTGCGGGGTTGATTTCAATTTTTTCACGTATGTGTCGGATATGCACCATAACTGTATTTTCCACAGAATAGGAATCCTCGTTCCACACTCTGCTGTAAATTTCCTCTGCTGAGAATACTCTGCCTGCATTCTCCATAAGAAGCTCTGTTATCTTGTACTCAGTTGCAGTAAGTTTCACAGGCTCTCCGTCAATGTAAATCTGCTTTTCATCACGGTCAAGGGATAATCCTCCGATACGCAGTACAGAGCTTTTCTTTACGCTGTCTGCGGCTCCCAGACTTAAATAACGGCGAAGATTAGACTGCACCCTTGCCACAAGCTCCATGGGATTATAAGGCTTTGTTATGTAGTCATCAGCTCCCATTGACAAACCAAGAATTTTGTCGCTGTCCTCGGATTTCGCTGAAAGAACAATAATGGGGATATTTTTCATTGTGCGAATCTTCATCATTGCGGATAATCCGTCCATTTTCGGCATCATTATATCAATGAGAATAAGCTGTATATCCTCACGCATAAGAGCGTCCACAGCTTCAAGTCCGTTGTATGCCTTGCGGATTGAGTATCCCTCACGCTCCAGAAGTGCCGAAATCGCATTTACTATGTCGTGGTCATCATCAACCACAAGTATTACTGAATTTTCAATGTTATTCATATTTACCACCTGTTTCGTTTATTTTATATTTTTCACATATCTTCTATTTTACCTCGCTTTCCCTGTCTATGTCAATATTATAAAGCCAATTTCTTATAAAATTGTTGTGCCAAATCTTATGATTTTCTTAATAATTTTCAGATTTGCACAAATGTGACCAATCTGTAAGCTGCAAAAGCTTTAAAAATTAGCCAATGTGCCAAATTTGAAATTTTTTTCAAAAACCTCTTGACTTTCCTGCGATTATGGTGTATAATAATTAAGTCGTAAGTCGAAACGACGTTTAATCGTGGCGGCATAGCTCAGTTGGCTAGAGTACTCGGTTCATACCCGATTGGTCGTTGGTTCGAATCCTACTGCCGCTACCATATACGGCCCGTTGGTCAAGAGGTTAAGACATCGCCCTTTCACGGCGGAATCATGGGTTCAATTCCCGTACGGGTCACCATTGCACAGGCTCTCAAATGACGATATACCGCCATTTGAGAGTTTTTTATTTTATCGTAAAATCACGTTTGTTCTTTACTTGTTCTTTATTTTCAGAAAATGCAATAATATTAAGATTTTCATGCCGATTCCTCATCAGGAGTCGGCTTTTTGCTGTTAAAGTTAAGGGCATTTGATACAGCATCGGAAACCTTCGCCTGTGCATCTTCAATCATATGACAATAAACGTTAGTAGTCGTTGAAACCGTCGAATGTCCTAACGCTCCCGATACCGTCACAATATCTACACCGTTGTTTACAAGAAGCGATGCAAATAAGTGTCTGAAACTATGCAGACCATAAAATGGCAAATCGTGCTTTTCACAGAATTCACCAAGCCAGAAATAAGGTGTGCCGTTTTGCATCGGTTCACCGTTCCATTTCGTATAGAGCCTGTCTGTTTCTACCCACTTATCACCGTATTTAAGAGCTTGCTCGTCCTGTTCAGCCTTGTATTCTTTCAGCATATCCATTATTTCCTGCGGAAATTTCAGCGTTCTCTGTGACTTTCTCGTTTTAGTAGTATCCGTATAAACGCCTTGCTGTGCAGTATAATTAGAAGTTCTGCGTATTTTGATGATATTATTTTCAAAATCAACATCTTTCCATTCAAGTCCGAGAAGCTCACCTCTGCGAAATCCACTGTATATTGCAAGGTTGAAAAATGTACGGTACTTCAAAGGCTCATCATTCAACAGCATAAGGAATTTTTCAATTTCTTCCAATGTATAAATTTTCTTTTCTGTCGGCTCTCCTTTGGGAATTGTCACCTTTGAACAGGGATTTTCCGATACAACACCCATTTTCAACGCATAAGTGAAAATATCGGAAATCAAGCTAAGGTTGTGGCGGATAGTCTTGGGAGCAAGCGGCTTTCCTGTTCGCTCATTTGCTCCGTCCTTGGACAACGTGTTCACAAATGCCTGTATCTGTCTTGGTGTTATCTTATCCATACGCATATGCCCAATGGCTGCGTATACTCTTTTGCGGAGCTGTAAAAGTCTTTCATATGTAGTGTTTCGAAGATTTGGTCTTGCATATTCCTCAAACCACTCCTCTGCAAACTCCTCGAATTTAACAGCCCTGCTCTGATAACCGTGCATACAAGCTTCCTCAAACATAACCGCCTGACGATTCAGTTCCTTTTCAATCTGTTTCGGTGTCATTTTTGCATCGGGTTTCCACGTCATTGATTGGATTACCTGTTTGCCCTTTGTGTTATAGCCACAGCTCACTCTGATTGAGTAGCTGTCACCACGTTTCTGAATAGTTGCCATAATATAAAACCTCCTGTTTTACATCACGACATATCTTTCCACAACCATTGTAGCGCACTTAGCAGCACATTGTCAAGGTCTTTTTGTATTTTTTCAGATATGCCGTTAGTTTATTCTATCTCTGTATTTCTTAATTTATTGTATGTGAATCTCTTAAAATCTTCACTAAGTCCGTAAGCATCAATAAAAGCAGTAGCCTTGCGTAATTTCGACTTCAAATTCTCCGTTTCGGATATACGCTTGGATTCTTTACTCATATTTTCACGTGAGAAAGTCGCAGGCTGTCTGTATTTTTCAAGTTCAGCATTTTGCTTTTCTGCAAGCTTCCTCAACTCTGCATTTTCTTTGCGAAGTTCAGCATTTTCGGATTTCAGCTTTTTTGTTTGTTTTGTACTTGTAACGTGCTTTTTCGCCAAGTCAGAAAGAGTTTCATAATCCTCTTTTGAAACAGTAACCTTGCCGCCGAAAACAGACTTTTTCGTTTCAACGCTGTCAATATCTATCAGCTTAACTTGTTTTTTCTCTACCGCATCAAGTTCTGCATTGATTTCCAAAAGTTTATCAGCTTTTTCATCCATTTCTGATTCAAGATATGCAACAGCAGACCTCTTTTCTTTTTCAATAGAAGCAAGTTCATCAACCTTTTTCATCTGCTCCTTGTACTCAGCTACTTCAAGGCTTCCTCTGGACTTTTCAGGCGGCAGCGATTCAATTCCGTGTTCATGGCATATCTTATTCAGCACTTCAACCTCAGTAGCTCTCCAACGGGCAATAGCTTGTTTACCCGTACCATATCCCATTTCTTCCAAAGCCTTTGCAATACCATTTTGGATATCCTGCCCACGTTTGTGGTGTGCTATGGGGATATAGTCAATGTGCAGATGCGGTGTAGCTTCATCCATATGCAGAACTGCATTGAAAACATAAAAGTTTGGATTTCTTGATTGAAAATCTTTCATATATTCTTTCAGACATTCTGCAACAAGTTCAGCATCCTCTGTACCGACTCCCGAATCATCCATTTTACCGATTTGTACAACGTCCTCGTAAAAGCTTTTTCGTTTGTCGGCAGCTGTAACAACTGTATTTGACGGTTTCTGATGAAATAAGCTTTCATAATATGTACCGTGAATTTTTCTGTCATTTCGCTTTTGTTTTGCATTATAACGCTCTGTCGATTCAGCGAAAAGCTGGTCGTAAGCCTTACCCAAATCCTGGCGGATAAATATAACATTATCCTTTATTCTGTTTCGGTCAATATTCTCCGCAATGAACTCCCGATTATTATGTGTAAGGCTGCCCTTACCCTGACAGAACGAAATTCTCTTTTCTTTCATAATTCACCTCATTTCATATTCACAATGGGCAAGCACAAACCGTCACGATTGATTGATGAGAGTGACGGCAGTGTGCTTGCGATAAGACGGCTCAAAGAGCCGTGATTTACAAAAGGCTGCGCCATTTGTAACGCCATAGTACTTGTGACGGGGAATTCTTCCTCCATCACAAATACAGGCGCTCGCTGAGAGGCAGCCGTTCCCTCTGCACTCCCTTGCGTGACGGTTGGTGACAGTTGTGACGGTTATTTTATACCGCCACAAAAACCGTCACAGCCGTCACGAACTAATAATTTCTCGCACAATCAAAAATGTTAAATCGAAAAATTTTCAGCCTAATCGGCTCAAAAAATCCGCTATCTCCGATACGCAATTTTTCATTTCAGCTCTGCCGTTTTTGTCCGATTTAAAAAACTCATCGCACAAATATTCGGCATAGTCAAAATGATGCAAAGCATAAACAAATCTTTCGTCCAAATCATCATCAAGCGATGCAGGAATTCTCTTTTTCCATTCACGCATAAGCCAAAGATAATCGCAAAGTATCTGCCACGCATTTTTCTCATATTCCCGATATGCTTTTTGTTCATTTACACGTTTCTGATATTCGGAAATATCAGCTTTTGTTGGAATTGTTTCTATGTCGATATTTAATCCGTAATCCGTGTTTAGTTTTTTCACAGCATCAATCGGTTTATACAACTGAAAAAGCTTCTGTGTGAAACCGATAATATCGTGATGTTCACCGCAGCCGAAACAATGAAAATTATCACCGTAAATTTTAGCAGACGGAGTTTTTTCATTGTGGAACGGACAGAGTATCATTCCCGAACTGTTAACGTGTAAACCGTATCCCTCGCAGACTGTTTGCATATCAATAGCAGATTTTACTTGCTCGAATACCTTCACTTCTGAAAATAATTCATCAAATCAGCCTTGTTGACGAGAATCTTTCCACGCTTTCCCTGACCTGTACGGACATATTTAACCTTGTCCTGTGCCACAAGCTGACGGACGGTATGCTCTGAAAGTCCATGAACAACCTCTGTACATTCCTTGATTGTGAGCATCTCCACAGGCTTTGCAGCTGTGTCTGCAACGCTCTGGGTTACAGGCTCATCGTTTGTAAGCTGAATCAAAAGATTCATAATGTTGTCGATAATTTCATTTTTTCTTTGTGTAGTCATAATTTTTCCCTCTCTCTTTCTTGTCGGAAGTGTTAAATAATGTTGAGAACTAAAATCACGTTCCCAATCAAATAAAATCATAGTTATAGATTTGTGAATTTTCAGCATTATCGACATTATCGGCTTTTTTCTCAAAGTGTCGATTGTGCTGAAAATGTTGATAATTCACGAATTATAAATCAACGGATTAACGTGAAGCACAATACTGCTTTTATTATTGCCGTTTGCTCCTTGTACTGTTTTACGCTTAATATAGCCATATTCTTCAAGCATTATCATTGTTTCGTTGAAATCATTAGCATTTCTGAAAAGCGTACATCGACAAATCTTGTAAAGTTCATTTTGTCTGATTGTTCTGATATTTTTCGCACGAATTCTGTCAATCACACGTTCTGCCTTTAATGTCGCCGTATCAACATCACCGAGGCTGTAAGCATAAATTGCTTGCTCACGGTAGTATTCTCCTATTTCCACAGCGTTGCAGAATGTTTCAATTCCTACATCAACATTTGCAGGATTAACATTGTTTAAAGCACATTTTACGCAATGAATTATTCCGCACAAACGCAAAATCAGTCCGTGATATTTACCTCCCCAATCCTTGCAGAATGCCATATCCGTTATAAGCTTAGGCTCAATATGGTTATTGTACAGATTAACAAATTCCATGTAAGAATTTTCATCAAAATGAAGATATATCTCATTTTCACTGTTGTACGAGAATTTGTTATAGAGCAGTTTATAGACAAGCTTTTTGTAATTTTCTGAAATATTTTCAGGAATCGGCTCTGTATCATATTTTCGTGTGCCTATATTACTTTTCGGGAAACAGTAAACGAATCGGGCTACAAGACCGCTTCCACGAAATGCAGCGTTATTCATTATGCCGTCAAAAACATAAGGCTGACAGGCAAGAGAAATTGAAAGATATGGCTTTTTCAAAATTATGCTATCTCTGGTTGCTCTGTCAGAAATATAGGTTTCACCGTTCCACGATTTCAAAAGCAAGTCAAGATTAGGGATATTGTTGCTGTATCGTCCGCTGAAATTGCCCAGCATTCCTGCTTCATCCGAAATCATAAGAAGTGTGCCATTCTGCTCTAATTGGCTTACAAGTGATTCAGGCGTTATATCATCAACGACAATACGACGGAATGAATTTACGTCCATATCACACAATTTTGTATGAAGTTCTGCGATTTCATCAGAATCAGCATTATCACTTTTTTCAAGTACTGAAATCTGATTTTCAAGCATTTTCCGTTCTGCCATATTCTTGTAAATCTCTGTTTTATGTCCCTCATTCCAATCATGAGAAAACTGGACAAATGGACGTTTCACCATAGAAATTACAGGAGATTTTCTGAAACTCGGTTCTGCAATTGTAAGTGCATCAATGAGAAGCGGCTCCGTATGGTCACTTTTGCCGCACATTCTATAAACTCCCGTAAAGCAATAGCTTATTGCAGAAAGAATTGCCGTTCCCGCCATTGCAACGTCCGTTGATGTTGTTTCGGATATTCCCAATGTCATTTCACGGAGCAAGGGCGGTAATGCGTTTACGGGGAAAGAGAGTGTCGGCTCTTTTCCGCCTCGGAGCGATGTGGGGGGTGACCACTGGTTGTTGTCTGTCAATATTTCTTTTCCTTTCTTGTGAATTTATAAAAGCACTTTTATATCTTTATTGGATATCCTATCCGGCAACACCTGAGGAAATGTTCTCCTTTGTCATAACCATTTTAATCCTGTTTCGGCTCGGTGTCTATTCGTATTAAACCTAAAGATTATTACTGTTTTGAAATGTGGTAGAAAGAGCTTTTCACTTCAAATCATATTAAATCACTTCAAGTTACTTCAATACCGCCAAGCAATTCCAAATCATTTCGTCAAAATGACGAATAGTATAAAAAACTTTTTATTCTGGAACAAAAATAGAATAGCCTATCATCGAGCAACATCTCAGCTGTTGTTATATCTCATTATATCTGCATATTCTGCGTTTGTCTATTCGTAATTCAACTAAAGATTTCAGGGCATAATTTGATGAACTTGTCCGTCAATGTGGCATTCTGTGCTCTTAGAAGGCATTCTGAGTAATCTTATGGAATCCTGTTCCCGATATTTCATCGTCAAAATGACGAATGTTAGATTTTTATTTTTTCAGGAATTTTGATTTCTGCGAAGTCAAAGTTGATGCATTAGTCGATTTTATTAATTTTCCCTCTTTATTTTTTACATCAGCCGTCATTTTTATAGAAAAACTATTGAATAACTCATCAAAATATGGTATAATTATCATAGAAATTTTTATCTTATATGTCAGGAGGGCAATTATGAAAAGGAGTACTCGCTGCTTGTATCATAATCAGTTTACTGGTTTCATATCTGATGATGAGCAATCTATACTTGGTGTTCTTTGTGACAATTATCACGGTACGGTACAAAGCACTCAGATTGAGGCATGGAAAAGCGAAATAGCATTAATGAAGAACGTTCTCCTATCATATCAGAATGAAAACGGAAAGGTTATATTTGAATACGATATCCCGCGACTTGGAAAACGAATTGATGTAGTTCTGCTCCTGAAAGGTATTATTTTCTGCATAGAGTTCAAAACCGGAAATAAAGATGCACTGGCAGAGGCTGATGTAGATCAAGTTCTTGACTATGCTCTTGATCTGACAAATTTTCATAAATTCAGTGAGAATCGTCTGATCGTCCCCATTCTGATAGTATCAAAATATCAAAGATGCTCTACTATTATACAGAAATCCTTATATGACGAAAATGTACTGAACCCCTTGATTGCAGGCGAAACCGGATTGCAGGTGCTCATACAAAAAGTAATAGAAAAATACCACAACCTTCCGCCGCTTGAAGAAAACTGGATCATAAGTCCCTATGCACCAACACCGACTATTATAGAAGCAGCCCGAACGCTGTATGAAAGTCACTCCGTAGAGGATATTACAAGACATGAAGCCGATAAGGTATCCACAGATGCAACAATCTCATGTATCCTGGAAGTGATAGACAGAAGCAAGAGAAATGGCGAAAAGAGCATTTGTTTTGTTACAGGTGTTCCGGGTGCAGGAAAAACGCTTGTTGGTCTGGAGGTTGCAGTTCAACAAACATACCAAGGACATGATGAGCCTATCGATGATGAAGGTGCTATATACTTATCAGGAAATGGACCTCTGGTTGCCGTTTTAACAGAAGCACTTGCTAAGGATAACTACGAGAAATGCAAGGTAAGAAAAGAAAGCAAAAAAATAACCGATTCACGCCGTGAAGTCGGTAAGTTCATCAATATGATACACCGCTATCGTGACAACATGCTTGCCAAGATAAAAAATCCTGTAGAGAACGGTGTCCTTGAAATTGATCCTGAGAAAGCTGTTAAAATGGCAGAATCCGGTTATGGCGAGGTTGAGCATGTTGCGATATTTGATGAGGCGCAGCGTTCATGGACGCATAAACGACTTGCAGAGTATCTGAAGCGTGGCGGAACATACGGAAATAAACTGAAGGTGCCAAATTTTCCGATGTCGGAAGCCGGTTTCCTAATCTGGTCGCTGGATCAGAGAGAGGACTGGGCAACCATCGTTTGCTTAGTCGGAGGCGGTCAGGAAATCAATACCGGTGAAGCAGGTATATCTGAATGGATCAATGCACTGAATAACGATTTTCCCGATTGGAAAGTATATATATCACCGAAGCTTACAGAATCCGAATATGCGGAAGGCAGGGTAAATGAACTGCTGAGAGAAAACAGGAATGTCACATTCTCATCTGACTTGCATCTCAGCGTTAATCTGCGTTCCTTCAGAGCTGAAAAACTCTCGACTTTTGTTCATATGCTGTTATCCTTTGATGAACAGGCTAAGAACGTTTATCGAGAGTTCAGTGATAAATATCCGATCGTATTGACAAGAAATATGAATACCGCCAGAAAATGGCTCAGAGACAGAGCAATGGGAACTGAAAGAACGGGGATACTTGTTACAAAAGAAGCAGCACGCTTTAAACCTTTGGCTGTACATATCCTGCCTTCCGGTGATGAAAATGCGGTACATTGGTTTCTTGAAGATAAGACGGATACACGTTCTTCCAACTATCTGGAGGATGCTGCAACTGAAATACAGGTTCAAGGATTGGAACTTGATTATGCGTGTTTGCTATGGGATGCAGATATGCGTTATGAAAACGGTGAATGGCATTTTTATAAATTCAACGGACAGACGAAATGGAATGAACAAAATGGCAACAGCGAAAGTATGCAGGAACGGCGAAAGTACATGCTCAATGCCTATCGTGTCCTGCTTACACGTGCAAGAAAAGGATTGGTAATCTGTGTTCCCGAAGGAAATGCAAATAAAACAGTGGGCGGATTCTGGGAAGATACTACAAGAATTCCGGAATTCTATGACGGAACATATGCTTACTTAAAGTCGTTAGGATTGGAAGAAATATAATTCACATTCTACAAAAGTAAAAATGTTTTGTAACCGCGACTTACAGCTTCTGAGGCAAAATTAACACTAAGAGCGAGTGATGTCAAAACTTATGAAGGCAGACGCATGAAAACGCAAGTACAGAAAAAAGCCGTTCAGCGCCGAAAAACATCAGAAATTAATTCGGAGCGTTGTCTAAACAATGGCAATCGAGATACTCGCATTGAGCGACGTAAGCAGACGCAACCTTAACAGATATACCATCGGTCAGGCAAATTATCAGCAGATCATAGCAGAAACGAAAGAAAAATACCAGAGGACTGAGTAATATTTTCAAAATATGATATGTACATCACGGTACAGACGTGACAGCAGTGTGTAATTCAATGAAGGTGTCATTTTTCTGATTTTAAGGACAAGCCACCACGCACGATGTTGACCTCAGAAACACAAGTCGGCAGGACTTCTCACGTTGTCACCGACTTGCAGACAGGCAGGCTGAGAGTGCTGACACCGATAGAGTGCGAAAGACTCAACGGTTTCCCCGACAGCTGGACAAATACAGGAATGCCTGAGAAGATGCGGTATTTTTGTATGGGGAATGCGTTGGTGATGGATATTGTAAAAAGAATCAGCATAATATTATATAATGTTTAGCAATTCAAACTGATAATAGGAGCATTTATTGTGTTAAAGGAATTATTAACGTTCATAAAAAAACTTGTATTTGAGGATTCATATCATACCGTAAGCGAAAAAGACTTCATCAAAGAATACATAGATAATACTGATATATGTGATTTTGTAATAGATGAAGAGTTCAAGATAAAACGTGAGAAATTTATTTCTACATATCCGTATATGCCTAATCCGTATTATTGTGATTTCTATAGTAACATATACAATTCATTTAAGTTTACCTATGATTTAGATAATGTTTTAGATGAAATATTTTGTGAAGGCTTGACCTTAAATCGTGCAGAAGCGCTTATGAGCTTATGTAGTTTTTTAAGTACAGTTAGTACTAATGCGATGATTTATATTGACGATGAGTTTTCTTTTGCAAAAAAATACTCTTTAGCTAATGATCTGCATCTAATGGCTAAGGCTATGTATGATTCAATGATGATTATCCACACAACTTCAGAAGAAGATTATTCTCGTGATGATGTATTATCTATTTCAGAATTTGAAGAGTTAGAAAACTGTCTTTCATGTAAATATATCAGAAATGGAATAGCTGTTTTAAAACTGTTTCATATATTAGCGCTACTTCAAATATCACCGTTACACAATGATGGCGTGCATAAAATCGCCAAAAAGCTCATTCAATTATTGCGTGAGGTATTATATGATAAAAGAATCATCAAAATGATTGTTGATACAGATTTAAATGGAATCAACGAGAAATTTCATAAATCAACAAGAATAAAAATATATTTTAAAATGAGCAATTCAGATAGATATTGTATTCGTTTGGATCTTCCACACCAAGGAGAAGAAAATATTCATTTAAATATAAATGAACCAGCACACAAGCAATCTACAGGCTTTCCTTTTAATGGTGATGAGATTCAAAAAGCACGTAGTATTTGTGATAATAATTCCATTTTTGATGAATTGTTTTATTTTAAAGATGATATGTTTTGGTTTAGAAGCAACTTCGATAAAACAGTAAAAAAAATAGGAAAAACTGATACTGAAAAAGAAACAAATCTTAATGAATTTCGACATGATAGAGGACACTTGTCCATATCCTTGCCAGATGATGAAAACATTAGATCTGTTTCTGATTTTTCAGCTGTTTTTGCCGAAGTTATGACGGAGTATGAAAAAGAATATATATATGGAGATACAGATAACAATGATGATATTCTATATCAATATATGCTTTTCCAAGATTATATTTTTGATGCAGTAATCAAAATCAAAGCTAATGATATACATCAGAAACTATTAGGAGACAATTTATCTCATTTGGATGCAGATTCTATAGACCAAACAAAGCTAAGAAGTATTTTTGTCAAGTACATAAAAGAAAAATTCCCATTTGATATAAAGCTGAATGAATATGCTGATAGTGATTTATCATTATGTGAACTGTTATTAAAATGCTTAGACTGTATAGATTCGTTTGGAGTATAGAAATAACTGCTGCATCCTTTCGGATACAGCCGTTCCACATCAAATATAAACCATACAATCAAACACATATTCTCTTGCCATAAAGAGTAAACAATTTTCAAGCTGTGCAGCAGTTTTAATATCACCATTCTCAACTGCAAGGAGGTATTCTTTGTCGGATTCTTTCCACAGCTGAACCTGACGGTCAATTGCATCAGCGACTTTCTGTTCTAAATCATCCAGATATACTATGATTTGTCCGTTATTTACAAGCTTGCGAAGTCTGTCGGGATACTTGCTTGCAGAAAAAGAAATATGATATTTCACGCTGTCGCTATGATATGTTTTAACGCTTTCTTTATGCGTATCGGCATCATAATGAATTACAGTATTGGTAATTGTATCAAGTAACCACAACGGAACTGATTTGTTCGTTTGAGGATTGATTGCAGTTTGAATACTTTTGAATTTTTTCATAAAAACATCTCCATTTTTCATAATCGGAAAGCTATGTCGTGATTAATTCTTGTTCTTTATTTGTTCTTTATTATCACGAAAAGTTACGAAAAATCAGAGTAATCAAGTTTTACCAATTTGCTCTGAAATGACGTAATATCCGCATTTTCTTTAAATTGAAAAAAGTTGTAAAAAACGTGAGGGGATTTTCAATTCCCGTACGGGTCACCAAAGAGTAAAAATCCGAACACAGTTCAAATTGACGGAGTGTTCGGATTATTATTTTATCTATGACTTTTCTGTAAAACGAAACAGGAACAAGGCGAAATGCTTTGCTCCTGTTGTTTCAGGGATTAGTATTAATCAAATGTGCAACTTGTGACAGTTACCCATTTTGATTATCTTCCTTTAATTTCAACAACTGCATATATTCTCGCAAAGCGGATTTGCTATCATCATTCAGCGAAAGCATTTGATTGATAAGCATAGCGTCACGCTTACAATACTTTCTTCTGGGTCTGTATTCGTCCGTCATGCCCAATAAGAAGTCCGTTGTTGTACCATAATACCTTGCCAAAGCACAAAGCATTTGAAAATCCGGCTGTCTTGTACCTCGTTCATAATTGCTAATGAGATTTCTTGATACACCAAGAGAATCCGCAACAGTTTGTTGCGATACGCCTTTATTTCTCCTTGCAAGGCAAAGCCTTTCGGAAAAGGAGTTCGGTGCAGTTTCCAAACCAAAGACAAAAAACATATTTCCTCAAAGCCTCCGTTTTCTTGTGTGTAGGGGTAAAAATTCCAAATCCTTACTTACTATTATATAGTTATTTCCTACAAAATTAAATATAATGTGACAGTTAGTTACGATATCCGCTTGACAGTAACGGATTGTTACTGTATAATAGAAGATGTGGATAGCGTATCAAGTACAGCAGACAGCTGAACAAGTCATTATCATAATCAAAAATTTTGGAGGAGCAAAAATGGGTTATAAAAAATTTATTGACAAAAATCATCAATATTATGTAGATGACAATTTGGGCGATGATATATTAAGCGGAATTGATGACGGTCTAAAAGTTGGCAAAGCCCTCGGTCTTGACAAGCAGGCAAAAAAGGATATTAAACGCACCAAGGGTTACAATGATGCTGAAATCAGTGAAATGGATTTGCCAGCATTGAAGAAGGAATGTCAAAAATTCCGTATCAAATCTATAATATTGGCTGTATGTTCGGTTATGTTGGTGTTTTCTTCACTTCCTAATATGGACGAAGCGGCTGGCTATTTTGTTTTCGGAATAATTGCTGGTGTTATAGCATTCAGATTTAACAAGCAGTACAAGAAATTCAAAGCAAGAATTGACGAGAATAATAAATAAAGGGATTCCCTAAATTAAAACGGCTACTGCAAAAACGCAGTAGCCTTTCTCTATTACTTGCTTTAATTTTTTTCCGTTTTAAGGGCATCTCTAAAAACCCGTTTGATTAAAGAAAAAACAGATAGGTGCGGCAGC